>DASSZM010000103.1:0-8615 GCA_035702855.1 Acidimicrobiales bacterium
CGCCGGCGCCGGCGCCGGTCCGGCCAGGCCGATGACCGCCGGCGCCTGCGCCGGCCGGCCCGGGCCGCCCGGCGGTGCCGAGCAGACCCCGCCGGCCGAGGATGCTGGCCACGACGGGCTTGCCCGGGGCGGTCGCAGCGGCGGTGTCGACGGCGGCGGCGACCGCGTCGACGGGCGAGGCGAGCAGCGAGGTGTACAAGGCGATGACCCCGTCGACGCCGTCGTCGGCGAGGACCGCCTCGAGGGCACGGCCGAGCTGGTCGGGCCGGGCGTCGGGCGGGAGCCCGACGGGGTCGGCGACCGCCGTCACCTCTGGCACCTCGGCCCGCAGCCGCGTCCTGGTCGCCGCCGACAGCGTTGCCACCTCCAGGCCGGCGGCCCGGCAGGCGTCGGCGGCGAGCACGCCCGGGCCGCCGCTGCTGCCGACGATGGCGACCCGCCTCCCGGCGGGCAGCGGCTGGCTGACGAGGACCTGGGCGACGTCGAAGAGCTCCTCGAGGGTGGCGGTCCGGATCACGCCGGTCTGGCGCAGCAGGGCGTCGACGGCGACGTCGCCGGCGGGCAGCTCCCCGGCGCCCTCGGCGATCGGGCCGGCCGGGCCCGCCCGCCCGCTCTTGACCATGACGATCGGCTTGTGGCGCCCGACCCGGCGGGCGACTCGGGCGAACGTGCGGGGGTTGCCGAAGGTCTCCAGGTACATGCAGATGACCCGGGTGGCGTCGTCGCCCTCCCAGTACTGCAGGAGGTCGTTGCCGCTGATGTCCGCCTTGTTGCCGGTCGACACGAAGCTCGACACCCCCACCTCTCGGCGGGCGAGCTCGTCGAGGACGACCACGCCGAGCGCGCCGGACTGGGCGATGAAGCCGACGTGGCCGGGGGGAGGCAGCGTGGCGAAGGCGGCGCCCAGGCGGACGTCGGGGTCGGTGTTGACCACCCCCATCGAGCTGGGCCCGACCAGGCGCATCCCGTTGCGCCGGGCCTCGGCCACCAGCCGCCGCTCGGCCTCCCTGCCGTCCTCGTCGCGGTCGGCGAAGCCGGAGGAGATGATGACCAGCGCCCCGACGTGCTTGCGCACGCACTGCTCGACCACCGCCGGTACGGCGGCGGCGGGGACCACCACGACGGCCAGGTCCACCTGGTCGGGGACGTCGGCGACGGTGGGGTAGGCCCGCACGCTGCAGACGTGCCCGGCCTGCGGGTTGACCGGGAACACCGGCCCGTTGAACCCGGTGTCGAGCAGCGAGCGCAGCATCCGCTGTCCGAGGGTCTCGGGGTCCCGGCTGGCCCCGATCACCGCCACCGAGCGGGGGGAGAGCAGGCGGCGCACGGAGCGGGCGGCTGCTTCGCGCTCGCGCTCCTGGGCCAGGGCCAGGGAGGTCTCCGTCGGCGCGATCGGGAACGCCACCCGCACCACCCCGTCGGCGAAGGTGCGCTCGTCGCCGAAGCCGGCCTCGTGGAACACCCGCAGCATCCGGCTGTTGTCGGGCAGGGTGTCGGCCACGAAGCGGGTGATCCCTGCCGCCCTGGCGTACACGGCCAGCTGCTCGAGCAGCACCGTGCCGAGGCCTCGTCCCTGCTGGGCGTCGTCGACCAGGAAGGCCACCTCGGCCTCGTCGCCGCCGGCGGCGCGCGACGGCAGCCGCTCGTAGCGGCCCACGGCGATGATGTCGTCGCCGAGCACCGCCACCAGCGCCAGCCGGTCGACGTAGTCGACGTGCACGAACCGCTCGAGGAGCCGCGGTGACAGCGTCGTCAGCGGACTGAAGAAGCGGAAGTAGATCGTCTCGGCCGACAGCCGGCCGTGGAGCGCTTCGATGGCGGGGGCGTCACCCGGCCGGATCGGGCGGATGTGCACCGTGCCCCCGTCGCGCAGCACGACGTCGGACTCCCAGCCCCTGGGGTAGCCGGGCGGGAGGCGCTCGGCGAGGTCAGCGGGCGTGGCGAGGTGAGCGGGCGTGGCGTGGTCGGCGGGCGTGGTGGATGCGGGGGGGACGGCGGGCCCGGCCACGTCAGCCGACGGGGACGACCGGCGCAGCGGCCGGGGGCGGCCCGAGCCAGGGCCGATCCGCCCCGCCGTTGCCGGTGGCGCGCCGCACCATGTCGGCGAGGGTGAACGAGTCGAGGTGGCGGCGCATGTGCTCGCCGACCTCCGCCCACACCGCCAGCAGGACGCACTGGCCTTCGTGGTCGCAGGCCCCGTTCTCGTGGGGGGCGCCGAAGTCGCCGGCCACGATCGGGCCGTCGACGGCGCTGACGATCTCACCCAGGGTGATCTCCTCGGGCGGGCGGGCCAGCACGTAGCCGCCGCCGACGCCCCGCTTGGAGTGGACCAGGCCCGCGCCCTTGAGCGCCAGGAGGATCTGCTCGAGGTACGGCTGGGGGAGCCCGGTCCGCTCGGCGACGTCCCGCACCGAGGTCGGCTGCTGGGCGGAGTGCAACGCCAGCGAGAGCAGCGCCCGGCTCGCGTAGTCGCCGCGGGTCGACACCTTCACGGGGCCATGGTAGGTCCCGGGGCGCCGACCGCTGCGACCGGTAGGGTCACAAGATGGCGTCCGTCCCGCCGCCGACGTTCCCCGACTACGGCGGGGCCTGCCTCTCGTCGCTCGTCCCGGCGCTGCTCGCCCCGCCCGGGGAGCGCCCCGGCTGGCTGCCCGCACCGGTCGCCGCCGCCCGCCAGGTGGTGCTGCTCGTCCTCGACGGGCTCGGCTGGCGCCAGCTCGCCGAGCGCCGGGCGCTGGTCCCGGCGCTCGCCGCCATGGCCGGCGGGCCGATCACCTCGGTGGCACCCACCACCACCGCCACCGCCCTCACCTCCATCACCTCGGGGGTGACGCCGGCCGAGCACGGGGTGGTGGGCTACCGCCTGCGGGTCGACGGCCCGGGCGGCGAGGAGGTGCTCAACGTGCTGCGGTGGGCCACGGCCTCGGGCGACGCCCGGGAGTGGGCGCCGCCGGCCACCTTCAGTGCCGGCCGGCCCTTTGCCGGCCGTCCGGTGCCGGTGGTGAGCCGGGCGGCGTTCGGTGGGAGCGGGTTCAGCGAGGCGCACCTGCGCGGCGGCATCGCGCGGCCCTGGCACCTGCCCTCCGGCATGGCCGTCGAGGTGCGGGCCGCTCTCGGCGAGGGGGCGCCGCTCGTCTACGCCTACTACGACGGGGTCGACAAGATCGCCCACCTGACCGGGGTCGGCGCCCACTACGAGGCGGAGCTGCGCTGGGCCGACCGCCTCGTCGCCGATGTCGTCGCCGCCCTCCCGCCGGGCGCCGCGCTGGCGGTGACCGCCGACCACGGCCAGGTCGACGTGGGCGCCCGGGTGGCACCTCTCGACACCGGCGTGCTCGACGGCGTGCGCCTGATCTCCGGCGAGGCGCGCTTCCGGTGGCTGCACGCCCGGCCGGGTGCCGTCGGCGACGTCCGGGCGGCCGCCGAGGCCCGCTACGGCGGGGAGGCGTGGGTGCGCACCGTTGACGAGCTCGACGCCGAGGGCTGGTACGGCGGGCGGCTCGGCGCCACCGCCCGGGCCCGGCTCGGCGACGTGGCCGTCGTCCCCTCGGAGCCGGTCGGCTACCTCGACCCCGGCGACCGCAACGAGGCCCGCCTGGTCTGCCGCCACGGCTCGCTCACCGCCGACGAGGTGCTCGTGCCGCTCCTCGGCGCCGGCACGGGCGGTTGATCGCCGCCGCAGCGGGCAGACTGGGATCCATGTCCTCCAACGAGCGCCCACCTTCCGAGCTGGTGATCGTGCAGTCCCCCAACGCCGAGGACGGCCAGGAGCCGACGGGCGAGACGGTCGAGCAGCCGGCGAAGGTCATGCGGATCGGCTCGATGATCAAGCAGCTGCTGGAGGAGGTCCGCCAGGCGCCGCTCGACGAGGCCAGCCGCACCCGTATGCGGGAGGTCTACGACACCTCTGTCAAGGAGCTCGCCAGCGGCCTGTCCAGCGACCTCCGGGAGGAGCTCGATCGCCTGACGCTGCCCTTCAGTCCGGGTGAGGTGCCGAGCGAGGCGGAGCTGCGGGTGGCCCAGGCCCAGCTGGTCGGCTGGCTGGAAGGGCTGTTCCACGGCATCCAGGCCACGCTGTTCGCCCAGCAGATGGCGGCCCGCTCCCAGCTCGAGGAGATGCGCCGGCGCAGCCTGCCGCCCGGCAGCGACGAGGCCCGCCCGACCACGCCGGGCACCTACCTGTAGGACCCCGGGGCGCCCCGCAGCCGGCAGCGGCTCACGCCGGCAGCGGCTCACGCCGGCAGCGCCACCCGCCCGTAGAGGGTGGTGCGCTGCTCGACGGGGCGGCCGAGCGGCTCGACGATCCGGCGGAAGTCGTCCGGCTCCATCAGCTGGCCGTGGGTGGCGCCGGCGGCGCGGGAGATGTTCTCGTCCATGAGCGTCCCGCCGAGGTCGTTGCAGCCGGCGGTGAGCAGCTGGGGGATGGCGTCGGGCCCGAGCTTGACCCACGACGCCTGGACGTTGGGGATGGCGCCGGCGTAGGCGATGCGGCCGACGGCGTGCACGAGCAGCGCCTCCCGGAACGTCGGGCCCCGCCGGGCCCGCTTCTGCAGGTAGATCGGGGTCGCCATGTGCACGAACGGCAGCGGGACGAACTCGGTGAAGCCGCCCGTCTCCCGCTGCAGGGCCCGGGTGCGGACCAGGTGGCGGGCCCAGTGCAGCGGGCGTTCGACGGCGCCGAACATGATCGTCACGTTGGAGCGCAGCCCCACGAGGTGGGCGGTGCGGTGGGCCTCGAGCCACTCCTCGGTGCTGATCTTGTCGGGGCAGAGCACCGCCCGCACCTCGTCGTCGAGGATCTCGGCGGCGGTGCCCGGCAGGGTCTTCAACCCGGCGTCCATCAGGCGGCGCAGGTACGAGTCGAGCGGCTCGCCCAGCCGGCGGGCGCCCTCGGTCACCTCCAGGGCGGTGAACCCGTGGATGTGGATCGACGGCGACGCCGCCCGCACCGCCTTGATGACCTCGAGGTAGTAGTCGCCGTCGAACTTCGGGTGGATCCCGCCCTGGAGACAGACCTCGGTGGCGCCCCGCTCCTCGGCCTCGGCCACCCGCCGGCTGATCTCCTCGACGCCGAGCAGGTAGGGCTCGCCGCGCAGGTTGAGCGACAGCGGCCCCTTGGAGAAGGCGCAGAACCGGCACTTGAAGGTGCAGACGTTGGTGTAGTTGATGTTGCGGTTGACGATGAAGGTGACGGCGTCGCCGACCTCCCGGCGGCGGATCTCGTCGGCCACCTCGGCGACCGCCCGCACCTCGGGGCCGCGCGCCGAGAACAGCGTCACCAGTTCCTGCTCGCCGGCCTCCTGCCCGGCGACCACGCCGGCGAGGACCTCGGCGACGGCGCTGGCCGCCGAGGCGCCCGGGCCGGGGAAGGGGAGGCCTTTCCCCGGGTCGGCCGGGTCCACGAGCACCGGCGGCGGGGCGTCACCGCCCGAGTACCACGCCTCCAGGTCCCGGCCGAGGCCGGCGGCGTCGGCGTGGTCGAGCACCGGGAAGCGCATGGCGGGGTCCAGCCACCGCTCGGCGTCGGTGGCGTACTCCGGGTACACGGTGAGGCGCGGTGCCAGCGTCCGGCCCCGGGCCTCGGTGGCGGCGCGCAGGGCGTCGATCGCCGGCCACGGGCGCTCGGGGTTGACGTGGTCCGGGGTCAGGGGGGAAACGCCTCCCCAGTCGTCGATGCCGGCGTCGAGGAGGCGACCGAAGTCGTCGGAGAGGTTGGGCGGGGCCTGGAGGTGGACGGCGGCGGGCAGCACCAGGCGGGCGGCGGCGATGGTGCGCAGGTAGTCCTCGGCGTCGGCGGGGGGCGCGGCGTGCATGGCGGTGCCGGGCTTGGGCAGGAAGTTCTGCACGATCACCTCCTGCACGTGGCCGTGGCGCTCGTGGGCGGCGGCGATCGCCGCCAGGGCGGCGACCCGGTCGGCGAAGCCCTCGCCGATGCCGACGAGGATCCCGGTGGTGAACGGGATCGCCAGCTCCCCGGCCGCCTCCAGGGTGGCGAGGCGGCGCTCGGGGGTCTTGTCCGGCGAGTTGCGGTGGGCCGGCAGGTCGGCCACCAGGGTCTCGAGCATCATCCCCTGCGACGCCGCCACCGGGCGCAGCGCGGTGAGCTCGTCGGGGTGCAGGGCGCCGGCGTTGGCGTGGGGGAGCAGGCCGGTCTCGTCGCGCACCGCCGTCGCCGCCGCCACCAGGTAGTCGACGGTCGACGCGTAGCCGTGCTCGTCGAGCCACGCCCGGGCCGCCGGGTAGCGCTCCTCGGGCCGCTCGCCGAGGGTGAACAGCACCTCGTGGCAGCCGGCCGCCGCGCCCCGCCGGGCGACGGCCAGCACCTCGTCGATCGACAGGTACGGGGCCGCCAGCCGGGCCGGCGGCTTGGCGAACGTGCAGTACCCGCAGCGGTCCCGGCAGAGCTCGGTGAGCGGCACGAACACCTTCGGGGAGAACGTCGTGCGGTTGCCGTGGATCGCGTCGCGCCTCGCCCGGGCGGCGGCCAGCAGGTCGGCCAGCGGGGCGGTGGCCAGGTCGGTCGGGGAGACGTCGAGAGGCACGCCGCCGACGCTACCGGAGCGCGCCGGCAGCGGACGGCGTCAGGCGCGCGCCGCCGGCGCCCAGCGTGGGGGACGCTTGCCCCGGAACGCCGCCACCGCCTCGGCGAAGTCGTCCCCCCCGAGGCAGAGCACCTGCGTGCGGTTCTCCAGCGCCACAGCCGCCGGCAGCGAGGGAGCTTCCAGGGCCGCCCACATCGTCTGCTTGGTCATCTCCACGCCGAACGGTGCGTTGCCGAGGATCAGCTCCGCCTCGCCGTACGCCGCCTCGAGCAGCTCGGCGTCGGGGACGACCGAGGTGACCAGACCGATCCGCTCGGCCTCGGCGGCGTCGAACAGCCGGCCGGTGAGCATCAACTCGGGGCCCTCCCGGTCCCCACGAGCCGGGGGAGGAGCCACGACGTCCCGATGTCGCACGCCGAGAGGCCGACGCGCACGAACGACACCGCGAAGCGGGCCGTCGATGCCGCCAGCCGGACGTCGCTGGCGCACACGAGCGCCAGGCCCCCGCCGGCGGCGGCTCCGTTGACCGCAGCGACGACCGGCTGGCGGGTCGCCCGGAGGTGGGTCACGAGGGAGGCGATGTGCTCCTGCACCGCCATGCTCGCCGCCGGCCCGCGCCGGTGCTCGGACCCCGGGGGCGTCCCGTAGCCGTCGAGATCCAGTCCGGCGCAGAAGGCCCGGCCCGCGCCGGTCAGCACGATCACCCGGCACGCCGGGTCGCGATGGAGCTCGTCGAGAGCGGCGTGGAGGCCGGTGACGAGCTCGGCGGTCATGGCGTTGAGCCGCTCCGGCCGGTCCAGGGTGATCTGGGCGACCTCCGGCCGGGGGCGGGTGACGGTGACGGTCATGGGCGGGATCCTCGCGTGCCGCCCCGCCGGCGGGCGCCGCAGTTGTCGGCAGCGGTGCGGGCGGGTAGCCTTTCCTCTCGAACGTTCGTTCGAGGGGGAGGAGGGACGGGATGGGCGACGCCGGGGACGCCAACGACGCGCGGTCGTGGTCCACCGTCTCGGGGATCCCGCTCGCCCCGTCCTACGGGCCCGGCGACGTCCCGGAGCCCGCCAGGCAGGCGGCGGCCCGGCCACCGGGCGAGACGCCCTACCTGCGGGGGGCGCACGCTGCGGGCTACCGGACCAAGCCGTGGCGGGTCTTCCAGCTGTCGGGGTTCGGCAACCCCGAGGACGAGAACGAGCGGATCCGCTACCTGCTCGGCCGGGGCGGCACCGGGTTCATCATGGAGCACGATCGGCTGACCGGCGACCACCTCTACGACGTCGACCACCCCGAGGTGGTGGCCCGGCGTGAGGACGTCGGGATCTCCGGTGCGGTGCTGCTGTCGGCACGCGACTTCGAGCTGGCTCTGGCGGGGATCGACCAGGCCCGGTACTACGCCCACCCCGGCGGCGGGGTGGCCCAGCACGCGCCGTTCGCGCTCGCCGGCTACTGGACGGTCGCGGAGCGGCGCGGTCTGCTCCTCGAGCAGCTGACGGGCACCGGGCAGGCGGACCTGTTCCTCACCTACGTCGGCTGCCCGCCGCTCGAGCAGATCCCCCCGGCGGCGGCGCTGTCGATCAACTGCGACATCGTCGAGTTCGCCGCCGAGCACCTGCCGCGCTGGGTGCCGATCTCGATGGCCGCCTACAACGGCGCCGACTCCGGGCTCAACGCCTACCAGGAGCTGGGCGCCCTGCTGGCGGCGTGCGTCGACCACCTGGAGGAGGTCCGCCGCCGCGGACGGGTCCCGGTCGAACACCTCGCCCACGCCCTCGGCGGGGTCAGCTTCCGGGTCGGCATGGACTTCTTCGAGGACATCGCCAAGCTGCGGGTCGCCCGCAGGATGTGGCACGACCTCCTCGTCGGGCGGTTCGGGATCACCGACGAGCGGGCGCTGCGGCTGCGCATCCACATTGTCACCGCCGGGTCGGCGATGACCTACCAGGAGCCGATCAACAACGTCGTGCGGGGCACGCTCATGGGACTGGCGGCGGTGCTCGGCGGCGTGCAGTCGATGGGCATCTCCGCCTACGACGAAGCGCTCTCGGTGCCGTCGGAGCAGGCCCTCCAGCAGTCGGTGCG
>DASSZM010000117.1:0-17121 GCA_035702855.1 Acidimicrobiales bacterium
TTGGAGTGCAGGTAACGGACCCGGACCCCCAGCTCGAGCAGGTAGTCGGAGAGGTCCTCGGCCATCTTCTTGGTCAGCGTGGTGACCAAGACCCGTTCCCCTTTTTCGACCGTCCGCTTGATCGACTCGATGAGGTCGTCGATCTGGCCCTTGGTGGGCTTCACCACCACCTCGGGATCGACCAACCCGGTGGGGCGAACGATCTGTTCGACCACCTGGCTCGACATGGAGATCTCGTACTGCCCCGGCGTGGCCGACAGGAAGATGCACTGGTTGATCTTCTCGAACAGCTCGTCGTAGCGCAGCGGCCGGTTGTCGGCCGCCGACGGCAGCCGGAAGCCGTGCTCGATCAGCGTCTCCTTGCGGGACCGGTCGCCCTCGTACTGGCCGTGCAGCTGCGGGACGGTCTGGTGCGACTCGTCGATCACGAGCAGCCAGTCCGGCGGGAAGAAATCGATCAGGGTGTGGGCGGGCTCGCCGGGCTGGCGGCCGTCGATGTGGCGGCTGTAGTTCTCGATGCCGGAGCAGGACCCGACCTCCGCCAGCATCTCCAGGTCGTAGGAGGTCCGCATCCGCAGCCGCTGCGCCTCGAGGAGCTTCCCCTGCGACTCGAAGAACGCCAGCCGCTCCTGCAGCTCGGCCTCGATGCCCTTGAGCGCCCGCTGCATCCGCTCGTCGCCGGCGACGTAGTGGGTGGCGGGGAACACGGTCAGCTCGTCGAGCTCGGCGACCTGCTCGCCGGTCAGGGTGTCGACGACGGTGATGCGCTCGATCTCGTCGCCGAACAGCTCGACCCGCACGGCGTGCTCCTCGTAGGCGGGGTGGAGCTCGATGGTGTCGCCCCGCACCCGGAACTTCCCCCGGACGAGGTTGGCGTCGTTGCGCTCGTACTGCATGTCGACCAGCCGGCGGAGGATCGCCCGCTGGTCCTGCTCGGTCCCGCGCTGCAGGTGGAGGATCCGCTTGCGGTACTCCTCGGGCGATCCCAGGCCGTAGATGCACGACACCGACGCGACGACGATGACGTCCCGGCGGGTGAGCAGCGCCGCCGTCGCCGCGTGCCGGAGGCGGTCGATCTCGTCGTTGATCGAGCTGTCCTTCTCGATGTAGGTGTCGCTCGACGGGATGTACGCCTCGGGCTGGTAGTAGTCGTAATAGGACACGAAGTACTCGACTCGGTTGTGCGGGAACAATTCCCGCATCTCGTTGGCGAGCTGGGCGGCGAGGGACTTGTTGGGGGCGATGAGCAGCGTCGGCCGCTGGACCTTCTCGATCGTCCAGGCGATGGTCGCGCTCTTGCCGCTGCCGGTGATGCCGAGCAGCGTCTGGAAGCGGTCGCCGCGCTCCACGCCGGCGGCGAGCGAGGTGACCGCCGCCGGCTGGTCGCCGGCGGGCGTGAACTCCGAGACGACCTGGAACGGCGGCACGGACCCACGGTACCGGGAGGCTGCGACATCGACCCCCGGGCGCCGGCGGCTACCCGGCCCGCCCCACCAGCCACGCCCAGGTGCGGTCGATCTCGCCCTCGAGCGCCGCCCGGTCGCCGGCGTTGTCGACGACCCGGTCGGCCAGCGCCCGGCGCCGTTCCCGGCTCATCTGGGCGGCGACGCGCGCCCGGGCGTCGCCCTCGGCGAAGCCGCGCTGGCCCACCAGTCGCTGGACCGCCACCTCGACGGGGGTGTCCACGACGACCACGACGTCGAGGGCGAGCCGCTCCCGACTGCCCTCGTCGAGCAGCGGGACGTCGAGGACGAGCACGCGGTGGCCCGCCGCCTCCGCCGCCGCCGCCGCCTCGAGCATCCGCTCCCCGATCACCGGGTGGGTGAGGGCGTCGAGGTCGGCGCGCGCCGAGGCGTCGGCGAAGACGACCGCCGCCAGGGCCGCCCGGTCCAGCCGCTTGCCGGCGCCGACGACCCCGGGCCCGAAGCGGGCCACCACCGGGGCGTAGGCCGGCCCCCCCGGCTCCACCACCGCCCGGGCGATGGCGTCGGCGTCCACCAGGGCGGCGCCGCGGGCGACCAGCCCGGCGGCCACCGTCGACTTCCCCGAACCGATCCCCCCCGTCAGCCCGCAGCGCAGCACCGCCGCACGGTACCAACCCCCGGAAAGGCCGCTTTACGCGCGGTCGGTGGGGTCGAAAACGCCGGCGGTGCGGAACGGCGAAGGAACGAGGCGCGCGAACCGGCAACGGTATTGTCATTGCCCCCGGTGTCCGCTAGAACTTCCTTAGGCGAAATGTCCTAACCTCGAACAGCGGCGGTGACAGATGACAGACAAGAGTTCCGAGCAGCACCGTCAGGAGTTGCTGGCGAACCTGTTCGGCAGCCACGTCCCGACGGGGTTGAGCAGCAACCTGCTGCGGACCGCGGACGTCGCCGCCCTGTTCCAGGTATCGGAGCGCACGATCTCGGACTGGGCCCGCCGGGGTCGCATTCCGTCCGTGCGCACCCCGGGCGGGCACCGCCGCTACCCGGCCGAGGAGATCCGCCGCATCATGCGCGAGGCGGATTGGGAGCTGCTTCCCGCCGAGACCGTCGAAGCGGGCTGACCCCGCTCCGGGCCGGAGCGCCCGGGAACCGCTCCCCCGCCACTGGGTGCCGGGCCCGGCCCCACGGCGGGAGGGACCGGGACCGGGCCCCCGCCGGCCCGGTCACCCTTTCCCCTCCGCTTCTTCCTCCCGCTAGACGAGCACCGACTCGAGCGGCACGCTCTCGAGCCCGTGGGCCTCGCCCACCGAGGCGTACGTGATCTGCCCGGCGTGGGTGTTGAGGCCCTTGGCCAGGCAGGCGTCGCGCCGCAGCGCCTCCCGCCAGCCGAGGTTGGCGATCTCCACCGCGTACGGCAGCGTCACATTGGTGAGGGCGAAGGTCGAGGTGTGCGGCACCGCGCCCGGCATGTTGGCCACGCAGTAGAAGACCGAGTCGTGCACCTTGTACACCGGGTCGGCGTGGGTCGTCGGCCGGGAGCTCTCGAAGCAGCCGCCCTGGTCGATGGCGATGTCGACCAGCACCGAACCCGGCTTCATGCGCGACACCAGGTCGTCGGAGACCAGCGTCGGCGCCTTGGCGCCCGGCACGAGCACCGCCCCGATGACCAGGTCGGCGTCGAGGCAGGCCCGCTCGACCTCGTAGGCGTTGGACGCCACCGTCTGCAGGTGCCCCTGGTAGATGCGGTCGGCCTCGCGGAGCTTGGCGATGTTCTTGTCGAGCACCAGGACCTCGGCCTGCATCCCGAGGGCGATGGCGGCGGCGTTCATCCCCGACACCCCGCCCCCGAGCACGACCACCTTGGCGGCGTACACGCCCGACACACCGCCCATCAGCACGCCGCGACCGCCGCCGTCGCGCTGCAGGTGGTGGGCGCCGGCCTGCGGCGCCATCCGGCCGGCCACCTCGGACATGGGGGCGAGCAGCGGCAGGCTGTGGTCGGGGAGCTCCACCGTCTCGTAGGCGATGGCGGTCGTGCCCGCCCCGACCAGGGCGTCGGTGCACGGCCGCGACGCCGCCAGGTGGAGGTAGGTGAAGAGGATCAGGTCCTTGCGCAGCCGGTGGTACTCCTCCTCCACCGGCTCCTTCACCTTGAGGACCATCTCGGCGGTGCCCCACACCTCGTCGGCACGGTCGATCAGCGTCGCCCCGGCCGCCGTGAACTCCTCGTCGGTGATCGAGGAGCCGATGCCGGCGCCCCGTTGGACGAAGACCTCGTGGCCGTTGCGGACCAGCTCGTGCACGCCGGCGGGCGTGCAGGCCACCCGGTACTCGTGGTTCTTGACCTCGGTGGGGACACCGATCCTCATGTGCTCGTCCTCCTCAGGGACACGTGGTGGTTGCGGGAGGTGGGGACCGCCACGGCGGGGACCGCCAGGGCGGGGACCGTCGCGGCGGACACCTCCCGGTGCGGCCCGACCGGGTGCGGCGGCCGCTCGGTCGGAGGGGCCGGTGGCCCGACACCTCCAGGGGTAGCACGCCCGGCGCCACGACGGGCGCTGGCGTGCACCGGCCCGGCACCGCCCGGCCCACGGGGGACCGGGCGGACGGGGCAGGTCGTCGGGGGCCGGTGCCGCGCCCGCCTCCTCGGCGGGCGCGCGCGGCCCCGGGCTACGGGAAGCTGCTCGTCACGTGCGCGTTGCGGGTGTCGTCCTCCACTGGTGACTGCCTCCACTGGTGACTGCTCCCCCGTGAGGCGCCATCATCGCACAGTCGCCCCCGTTGGGCAACGAATCCGTCGTCCGACCCCTCTTCGGCGAGTGTTTCCTTGACACGTCGCCCCATGCTTGGGCAGAATCGCTTGGAGTAGCGGGGTCTCCCCGCGACAGGAAGGGACCGCACCGTCGTGAGCCGAGCTGCGGGCCGCTCGCTCCGAGGGCCCGACCCTACCCACCGCCACCCCGGCGCGCACGCGGACGAGGCGGACGGGGGCCGGGGCGCCGGCGGCCGCAGCCCCGGCGTCGACAACGGCTCCGACTCGACCATCCGCGACGCCAGCGGCCGCCTCGACGAGCGCTCGAAGCAGATCATCGAACAGCTGCAGGAGGACGGCCGCCGGTCCTACGCCGCCATCGCCCGGGCCGTCGGCCTGTCCGAGGCCGCCACCCGCCTGCGGGTCCAGCGGCTCCTCGACGAGGGCATCGTGCAGATCGTCGCCGTGACCCGCGCCGAGGCCGTCGGCTTCCGCCGGCAGGCGATGCTCGGCGTGCGCGTCGAGGGCGACATCCGCTCGGTGGCCGCCAAGCTGTCCGATCTGCCCGAGGCCGAGTACGTCGTGATCTGCGCCGGCCAGTACGACCTGCTGGTCGAGCTGATCTGCGAGGACGACGAGCACCTGCTGCAGGTGATCGACAACGGCGTGCGCTCCATCCCGGGCGTACGCAACACCGAGACCTTCGTCTACCTGAGACTGGAGAAAGAGAGCTACCAATGGGGGACACGATGATGACGCCGGCGTCCGGTCAACCGGGCGACCCCGAAGCCATGGCCGCCGTCGGCATCGACGACGCCGCCCTGCAGGAGGCCGCCAAGCGCCACCTGTGGATGCACTTCACCCGCATGTCGTCGTACTCGGAGCACGACGTGCCGATCATGGTCCGCGGCGAGGGCCCCTGGGTCTACGACAGCCGCGGCAAGAAGTACCTCGACGGCCTGTCCGGCCTGTTCGTGGTGCAGGCCGGCCACGGGCGCCAGGAGCTCGCCGACGCCGCCCAGCGCCAGGCGGGCACGCTCGCCTACTTCCCGCTGTGGAGCTACGCCCACCCCAACGCCATCGAGCTGTCGGAGCGCCTCGCCTCGCTGACCCCGGGCGACCTCAACCGGGTGTTCTTCACCACCGGTGGCGGCGAGGCGGTCGAGTCGGCCTGGAAGCTCGCCCGCCAGTACTTCCGCGCCATCGGCCAGCCCGGCCGCTACAAGATCCTCTCCCGCAACATCGCCTACCACGGCACGACGATGGGCGCCCTGTCCATCACCGGCCTGCCCGACATCAAGGCCCAGTTCGAGCCGCTCGTGCCCGGATCGGTGCGGGTGCAGAACACCAACTTCTACCGGGCCCCCGAGCACGACGACGACGTCGAGGCCTTCGGGCAGTGGGCGGCCGACGACATCGAGACCCGCATCGAGATGGAGGGCCCCGACTCGGTGGCGGCGGTGATCCTCGAGCCGGTGCAGAACTCCGGCGGCTGCTTCCCGCCGCCCCCCGGCTACTTCCAGCGGGTGCGGGAGATCTGCGACCGCCACGGCGTGCTGCTCGTCTCCGACGAGGTCATCTGCGCCTTCGGCCGGCTGGGCTCGTGGTTCGGCGCCGAGCGCTACGGCTACGTCCCGGACATGATCACCTGCGCCAAGGGCCTCACGAGCGGCTACTCGCCCCTCGGCGCCCTCCTCGTCAGCGACCGGCTGATGGAGCCGTTCCTCTCCGGCACCTCCTACTTCAGCCACGGGTTCACCTTCGGCGGCCACCCCGTCTCGACGGCCGTGGCGCTCGCCAACCTCGACCTGTTCGAGAAGGAGGACCTGATCGGCAACGTCAGCCGGCGTGCCGCCGACTTCCGCAAGGTGCTCGACGGCCTGCGCGACCTGCCGATCGTCGGCGACGTGCGCGGCGACGGCTACTTCTACGGCATCGAGATGGTCAAGGACAAGGACACCAAGGAGACCTTCGACGACGACGAGTCGGAGCGGCTGCTGCGCGGCTTCCTCTCCCCCGCCCTGTTCGAGGCCGGCCTCGTCTGCCGGGCCGACGACCGGGGCGACCCGGTCATCCAGCTCGCCCCGCCCCTCGTGTGCGAGCAGGAGCACTTCGACCTGATCGGCGATGTCCTGCGCTCGGTGCTGACCGAAGCGTGGAACCGACTCTGAGCGGCGCCGCCGGCGCCCCGGGCGACGCTGGCCCGACTCCCACCGGCTCCGGCCGGCCGGGGTCGGGCCAGCGGCCCGTCAACGGACAGGTCAGCTTCTGGCAGGCGTCGCTCGGGCCCACCCCGCCCCGGCCCGCCCTCCCCGGGCCCACCGAGGCCGATGTGTGCATCGTCGGCGCCGGCTACACCGGGCTGTGGACGGCGTGGGAGTTGCGCCGCCGGCGCCCCGAGCTGCGGGTCGTGGTGCTCGAGCGCGACCACGTCGGCTTCGGGGCCAGCGGCCGCAACGGCGGGTGGCTGTCGGGCCTCATGCCCGGCAACCACGACGTCATGGCGGCCGGCCCCGGCGGCCGGGAGGGCGTCATCGGGCTCCAGCGCGCCCTGCAGGAGGCCGTCGACGGCGTCCTCGCCGCCTGTGACGAGGAGGGCATCGACGCCGACCAGGTGAAGGGCGGGACGCTCAACGTCGCCTTCACCCCCGCCCAGCTCGGCCGTCTGCAGGCCCACCTGGCCCACGAGCGCTCCTGGGGCGTCGGCCCCGAGGACGCCTGGGAGCTGTCGGCCAAGGAGGTCGAGGCCCGGGTGCAGGTCGCCGGCGTCCTCGGCGGCGTCTTCAGCCCCCACTGCGCCCGGATCCACCCGGCCAAGCTGGTGCGCGGCCTGGCCGACGCCGCCGAGCGGCGGGGAGCCGAGATCTTCGAGCGCTCCCCCGTGCTGCGCATCGGCGACCGCCGGGTGGACACCCTGGTCGGGACGGTCCAGGCCCGCTGGGTCGTCCGGGCCACCGAGGGCTACACCGCCGACCTCCCCGGCCTGCAACGCCAGCTGCTGCCGATGAACAGCTCGATGATCGCCACCGAGCCCCTCGGCGAGGACCGCTGGAAGGCGCTCGGCTGGGACGGCCTCGAGACGCTCAGCACCAGCGCCCACGCCTACCTCTACGCCCAGCGGACCGCCGACGGCCGGATCGCCATCGGCGGCCGGGGCGTCCCGTACCGCTTCGGCTCGGGCACCGACCACCGGGGCGCCACCGACGCGGCCACCATCGACGCCCTGCGCGAGGCGGTCGCCCGGCTGTGGCCGGCCGCCGCCGACGTCCCCGTCGCCCACGCCTGGTGCGGGGTGCTCGGTGTCGCCCGGGACTGGTGCCCCACCGTGCAGGTCGACCGGGCGGCCGGCCAGGCCTGGGCCGGCGGCTACGTCGGCGACGGCGTCACCACCACCCACCTGGCCGGGCTCACCCTCGCCGACCTGATCCTCGGGGAGGACACCGAGCGCACCCGCCTGGCGTGGGTCGGGCACCACAGCCGGCAGTGGGAGCCGGAGCCGTTGCGCTGGCTCGGCGCCCGCGGGCTCTACAGCATGTACCGGGCGGCCGACCGGGCCGAGGCGGACGGGCGGGCCCGCATCTCGCTGTTCGCGGTGGTGGCGGACCGCATCGCCGGGCGCTGATCCGGGGGGCGGCCCGGGGCCGGGGGCGGCAGTCCGGCGCCGGCCCGTCGGGGCCGGCAGTCCGGCGCCGGCCGTCGGGGCCGGCGCCACCCCCAACGCCCCCAACGCCCCGAGGCGACGCCGGCCGTTGGGGGCCTGGACAGTCCTCAACGCCCCCAACGCCTGCCAAAAGCGGCCCTTTCCGCCCCGAACCGGGGGCACAGGCCGCCCTGGGGGCGTTCAGACCCCCTCAGACCCCTCCGACGCCCCCAGGTATCCCGCCCCCGGGGCCCGGCACCCCGACCCCCGACGCGCCGCAGCTCCCGGGCCGAGCCCGGGAGCTGCGTGTGGTGCTAGGCGGTGGCGGGTGGGCTCACGCCTCCTCGGCGGGTGCCTCCTCGGCGGGTGCCTCCTCGGCGGAGGTCTCCTCGGCGGGCGCCTCGGAGGTCCACACCGGGCCGTCGGACTGCTCGGCGGCCGCACCGCTGCCCGATCCGCCGCCGGCGGTCTCCTCGAGGTACTCCGCCCAGGCGGCCTGGGCCTCGGACTCCGGTTCGAAGTCGGCGAAGCTGGGGCCGACGTAGTTGCCCTGCTCGTCGTAGGCGTGCTCGCCGAACGCCTCGCGGTACTCGGCGGCGACCTCGCCCCCCTCGGCGGCCTGCTTGATCGACAGGCTGATCCGCCGGCGCTGCAGGTCGATGTCGATGATCTTGACCCACAGCTCCTCGCCCGGCGTCACGACCTGCTCGGGCAGGTCGACGTGGTGGACGGCCATCTCGGAGATGTGCACCAGGCCCTCGATCCCCTCGCCCACCTGGACGAAGGCGCCGAAGGGCACCAGCTTGGTGACCCGGCCGTAGACCAGCTCGCCGACCCGGTGGGCGGAGGCGAACTCCTGCCAGGGGTCCTGCTGGGTCGCCTTGAGCGACAGGCTGATCCGCTCCCGGGACAGGTCGACGTCGAGGACCCGGACCTCCACCTCGTCGCCGACGGCGACGACCGAGGACGGGTGGTCGACGTGCTTCCAGGACAGCTCGGACACGTGGATGAGCCCGTCCATGCCGCCGAGGTCGACGAAGGCGCCGAAGTTGACGACCGAGGACACCACGCCCCGGCGGACCTCGCCCGGCTTGAGGTTCGCGAGGAACTCGTCGCGCTGCTCCTTCTGGGTTTCCTCGAGGTAGGCCCGGCGGGACAGGACGACGTTGTTGCGGTTCTTGTCGAGCTCGATGATCTTGGCGTCGAGGGTCTTGCCGACGTAGGGCAGGAGGTCCCGGACCCGGCGCAGCTCCACCAGCGAGGCGGGCAGGAAGCCGCGCAGGCCGATGTCGAGGATGAGGCCGCCCTTGACGACCTCGATGACCGGACCGGAGACGACGCCGTCGCGCTCCTTGATCGCCTCGATGGTCCCCCAGGCCCGCTCGTACTGGGCGCGCTTCTTGGAGAGGATCAGCCGCCCTTCCTTGTCCTCCTTCTGGAGGACCAGGGCCTCGATGTGGTCGCCGAGGGTGACGACCTCGCTCGGGTCGACGTCGTGGCGGATCGACAGCTCGCGCGAGGGGATCACGCCCTCGGACTTGAAGCCGATGTCGAGCAGGACCTCATCCTTGTCGACCTTGACGACGGTGCCCTCGACGATGTCGCCGTCGTCGAACTCGACGATGGTGCCGGAGATGGCGTCCTCGAGGGACTGCCCGCCGAGGTCGTCCACCACCACCTGCCGGGGCACGTAGGTCCCCGTCTCGTCGAAGGTGCCCATCCCGGTGGGGGATGGTGAGGCGGTGATGTCGGTCATGTCGGTCGGCCTTCTTTCCGGACGGGACCCCGCGCGGGCGGTCATGGCGGGGCGGGCGGCGAGCCATTCGCCGGGTCCCGATGCTACACGCCACCACCTGCGACCCGGCCGGCGGCCCGGGTGGCCACGAGCAGCCATTCCGGGTGCTCGAGATCGGGCGGGCGCCGCCCGTACCGACCGGGGGCGACCGCCCACAGACCGTCAACGGCGAGGCCGGCGCCCGCCGCCAGGAGGCGGAGCTCCCGGGGGGTGAAGCAGGTGGTCCACAGGTCGAAGGGAGCCTCCTCCCCCGCCGGCGAGCGCACGACGGCGACCTCGTGGACGACGCCCTCGGCGGCGTCGAAGGTCTCCCCCTCCTCGAGGTGGCGCACGGCGAAATAGGAGGAGAACGCCGACACCGCCACCCGCCCACCGGTGCGCACGCTGCCCGCCAGGGCGGCGAAGGCCTCGACGTCGCCGGGGCCGCCGAGCAGCCCGAATCCACCCTGGCACAGGCAGATGGCGGCGTCGAAGGTGCCGGGGGGAAAGGGCAGCCGCCGCGCGTCGGCCCGCACCCAGCGCCCCTCGCCCGCTTCGGCGAGGAACGCCGCCGACCGGTCGAGGCCGACCACGTCCACGCCGCGCGCCGCCAGCGCGTGGGCGTGGCGCCCCGGCCCGCAGCCGAGGTCGAGGACCCGGGCGCCGGGCCGCAGGGCGAGCTCCTCGGTGAGGAACGCCACCTCCTGCTCGGTCCCCTTGGTGAACGAGTACCGCAGGTACGCAACGCCGGCGTGGGCGGCCAGCGCCTCGAACTCCCGGCCGCTGACCACCGCAGGACCGTACCGCTACGGTGACCGCGATGGCCGACCCGGTGGCAACGGCGGAGGCGCTCGCCGAGGAGCTGCTGTGGCCGGCGGCGCTGGAGATCGACCAGGCGCCGGTCGTGCCGACCCGCTACCTCGACGCCCTCGCCGGCGCCGGGCTCTACGGCCTCTACGGCCCGGCGTCCGCCGGCGGACTGGACGCCGACGCCCCGACGGCGGGCCGGGTGGTCGCCGCCCTCGGCGGGGCCAGCTTCACCACCGCCTTCGTCTGGGTGCAGCACCACACCGCCGTGCGGATGGCGGCACTGCCCCGCCCGGACCTGCTCGGCCCACTGTGCCGCGGCGAGCTGCGGGCCGGGATCGCCGTCGCCGCCATGCGCCGGCCGGGGCCGCCGGCGATGTCCGCCCGGCCGGCCGCCGGCGGCGGTTGGCAGCTGGACGGGTGGGCACCGTGGGTGACGGGCTGGGGGCTGATCGACGTCGTGGTCGTCGCCGCCCGCCACGGCGACGACCTCGTGTGGTGCCTGATCGACGCCGCCGCCGCCCCCACCCTGCACGCCGAGCCGCAGCGCCTCGCCGCCCAGCAGGCGAGCGCCACGGTCACCCTCACGCTGGCCGCCCACCCCGTGCCGGCCGAGCGGGTCCTCGCCGTCGAGCCCTACGACGAGTGGCGCTCCCGGGACGCCCGGGGCCTCCGCCAGAACGGCTACTTCCCCCTCGGCGTCGCCGCCCGGGCGGCCCGCCTGGTCGAGTCCGGCGCCCTGGCCGCCGAGGTGGCCGCCCTCATGGCGGCCCTCGACGACCGGCCCGACGGGGACATCCCCGCCGTGCGGGCCGAGGCGTCCCTGCTCGCGGTCCGGGCCACCACCGCCCTGGTGGCGGCGCGCGGCGGCCGGGCCGTCGGCCTCGACGACCAGGCGCAGCGGCTGCACCGCGACGCCATGTTCCTGCTGGTCTTCGGCCAGACCCCCGACATCCGCGCCGCCCAGGTCGCCGTCCTGCTCGAAGGCGGCGGCTGACGCCCTCAGCCCTTGGCGCCCGCCCAGGTCGAGCCCCACGACAGGTTGACCTCGAGCGGGACCGACAGATCGGCGGCGCCGCGCATGGCCTCGAGGACCACCTCGGCGGCGGCCGCCTCCTCGTCGGGGGGCACCTCCAGGATCACCTCGTCGTGGACCTGGAGCACCAGGCGGCTCGCCAGGGCGAGGCCCTCGAGGCGCTCGTCGAGGCGGACCAGCGCCACCTTGAAGATGTCGGCGGCCAGGCCCTGGATGCCGGCGTTCATCGCCTGGCGCTCCCCGGCGGCGCGGACCTGGTAGCGGGTCGACTGCAGCTCGGGGATGAGCCGGCGCCGGCCGAACAGCGTCTCGGTGTAGCCGCGGTCGCGGGCCTCGGCGACGACCCGGTCCATGTAGCTGCGCACGTTGGGGAAGGCGACGAAGTAGGCCTCGAGGATCTGGTTGGCCTCGGTGACGGGGATGGCGAGCCGCTGCGCCAGGCCGTAGGACTCCATCCCGTAGGCGAGGCCGTAGGAGACCATCTTCGCCTTGGAGCGCATGGCGATGGTCACGTCGGCGGGGTCGACGCCGTAGATCCGGGCGGCGGTCGTGCGGTGGATGTCGGCGCCGGTGGTGAACGCCTCGATGAGCCCGGGGTCCTCGGCGAGGTGGGCGATGACCCGCAGCTCGATCTGGTTGTAGTCGGCCACGAGGAAGCGGCACCCGTCGGCCGGCACGAAGCAGGCCCGGAAGCGCCGGCCCTCCTCGGTGCGGATCGGGATGTTGTGCAGGTTGGGCTGGTCGGAGCTGAGCCGCCCCGTCCGGGCCACCGTCTGGTTGAAGGTGGCGTGGATGCGCCCGTCGGCGGCCACCTCGGCGAGCAGCGACTCCCCGTAGGTGGAGCGCAGCTTCTCCACCTCCCGGTACCGCAGGAGGGCGTCGACGATGGGGTGCTCCCCCCGCAGCTTCTCGAGGGTCTGGGCGTCGGTCGAGTAGCCGGTCTTGGTGCGCTTCTGGGGGGTGAGGCCGAGCTTGTCGAAGAGGATCTGGCGCAGCTGGGGCGTCGAGTTGACCACGAAGGGCGTGCCGGCGAGCTCCTGGATCTCCGCCTCGAGGCGACGGGCCTCCGACGACAGCTCGTCGGCCAGGGCCCGGAGGGCGTCGACGTCGACGCGCACGCCGATCTCCTCCATGCGGGCCAGCACCCGCACGAGGGGGCGCTCGACCTCGTCGTAGAGGCGGGACATGCCCCGCGCCGACAGGGCCGCCGACAGCGGCTCCACCAGCCGGGCGACCGCCGCGGCCCGGCGGGCGGCCTCCGCCCCCGGGTCGGCGGCGGCGCCGGCCAGGTCGAGCTGCCCGGGCGGCGGGGCGTCGGGGGCGGCGAGCTCGACACCGGCGTAGCGCAGGGCCAGGT
Source organism: Acidimicrobiales bacterium (assembly GCA_035702855.1). GTDB lineage: Bacteria > Actinomycetota > Acidimicrobiia > Acidimicrobiales > Palsa-688 > JAKAQB01. The sequence goes on from DASSZM010000117.1 coordinate 12,794, forward strand.
CCTCGAGCAGGTACTGGTCGCCGGCGGGGTCGACCAGGTAGGCGGCGATGGCCGTGTCGAGCTGCAGGTCGGCGAAGTCCACGCCGAGCACCGCCAGGCCGCGCATCAACGCCTTGGCGTCGTGTGCCGAGATCTCGGCGGCGCCCGGGCCGAGGAGGGCGGCGAGCGCGGCGCGCACGCCCGCGTCGCCGAGGGCGTCGGCGCCGATCCAGGTCACCGGGACCGGCTCGCCGGCGGGCAGCGGGGCGCACGCCAGGCCGACCAGCGGGGACCGCCCCGCCGCGCCCTCCCAGGCCCCGGCGACGGCGACCGCCGCCCCGTCGGCCGCCCAGCGCTCCAGGGTGGAGGCGGCGTCGGCCGCGCCGGCCGGGGCGCTCACGTCCAGGTCGAGGGCGGCACCGGCGGGAGGCGGCGACGCGGCGGCACTTTCCCCCTGGGTGGTGGCCTCGACGAAGCGGTCCCAGAGGGTGCGGAACTCGAGGAAGTCGAACAGCCGCTTGAGCTCGTCGCGGTCCCACCCGCCGACGGCGGCGGCGGCGGGGTCCACCTCGACGGGGACGTCCCGGATGATCGGCGTCGCCTTGGCGTTGGTGCGCACCCGCTCCTCGGCGGCGGTCAGGCTGGCGCGGAGCTTGGGGGTGAGCTCGTCGAGGTGGGCGAAGATGCCGTCGAGGCCGCCGTAGGTGTTGATCAGCCGGGCGGCGGTCTTCTCGCCCACGCCGGGGACACCGGGGAGGTTGTCGGACGGGTCGCCGCGCAGGGCGGCGTACTGGGGGTAGACGGCGGGGCGGACCCCGGTGCGCTCCTCGATGCCGGCCTCGTCGTAGAGGGCGTAGTCGGAGACCCCCCGCCGGTTGTAGAGCACCTTGACGTGCGGGTCGGCCACGAGCTGGTAGGCGTCGCGGTCGCCGGTCACGACGATCACGTCGTCGCCGGCCGCCGCCGACCGGGTCGCCAGCGTCGCCAGCACGTCGTCGGCCTCGTAGCCGGCGACCTCGACCAGCGGGACGCGGAGGGTCTCGACCAGCTGGCGCACCAGGCCCATCTGCTGGCGGAGGATGTCGGGCGTCTCCGCCCGCCCGGCCTTGTAGTCGCTGATCATCTCGTGCCGGAAGGTCGGCTCGGGCCGGTCGAAGGCGACGACCAGCTGGTCGGGGTGGTGGTCCTTCAGCAGGTTGACCAGCATCGACGTGAACCCGAACACGGCGTTGGTCACCTGCCCGGACGCCGTCGCCATGTCGGTGGGCAGCGCGTGGAACGCCCGGTAGGTGAGGGAGTTGCCGTCGATCAGCATCACGAGCGCCATCGACCCGATGCTACGCCCGGGCTCGGACGCCGCCCCCGGCCGGCGGGGCGCCGCCTCCGCTTGACAGAACCCCCCATGTTAGGTACACCTAATATTCGTGGTCCCGACCTTCGTCATCTTCCTCCGCGAGGGCATCGAGGCCAGCATGATCGTCGCCATCCTGCTGGCCTACCTCGACAAGCTCGGCCAGCGCCGCCACTTCCGGGACGTGTTCGCCGGGGTGGCTGCCGCCATGGGGCTGGTGCTCGCCGGCGGGGTCGCCGCCTACCTGCTGCTGACCTCCTACGCCGGCTCCCGGGTGCAGACGATCTTCGAGACGGTCACCTTCCTCGTGGCGGCGGCGGTGCTCACCTCCATGACCTTCTGGATGCAGGGCCACGCCCGGTCGCTGTCGTCGGAGCTGAAGCGCCGGACCGACGCCGCCCTCGACGGCCGGGCCCGCTGGGGCCTGCGGATCCTGGCGTTCCAGGCCGTCGGGCGGGAGGGCCTGGAGACGATGGTGTTCACCCTGGCGATCGTGTTCGCCTCGTCGGGGCGCGGGGTGATCGGCGGCGGGATCGTCGGCCTGGTGGCCGCCCTGGCGGTGGCGTTCGCCATCTACCGGCTCGGGCGCAGGATCGACATCGGCCGCTTCTTCACCGTCGCCGGCGCCGTGCTGATGGTCTTCGCCGCTGCCCTGCTCGCCGACGCCGTCGAGAACCTGCAGCTGCTCGGGTGGCTCCCGGTCGGCGCCCACCTGTGGAACACCACCCGCGCCCTGCCCGAGGACGGCAACCTCGGCGACCTGCTGCACGTGCTGTTCGGCTACGCCGACCACCCCACGGCCCTGCAGCTGGGCGTGTACGTGCTCTACCTGGCGCTGGCGGTCGGGATCTTCGTCGCCCGCCGCCCGCGGCGCCGGCGGGCCGGGGGGCCGGCCACGTCCCCGCCGCCGGCCCCCGCCACCTGACCGGCCGCCACCCGAGCGGCGGGCGCCGGCCCGGAGCGGCCGGACCGGTACCATTGGGCCCGTGGCCGGCGACGGGTTCCATCCTCCGATCGAGGAGTACCTGGAGGCGATCCACGAGCTGGAGGAGGAGGGCACGCCGGTCATCCAGGCCCGGCTGGCGGAGCGCCTCGACCACTCCGCCCCGGCCGTCTCGGAGATGGTCCGCCGCCTGCGCGAGGCCGGCTTCCTGGAGATCACCGGCCGCACCCTGGCGCTCACCGACCCCGGCCGGGCGCTCGCCGAGAGCGTGGTGCGCAAGCACCGCCTCGCCGAGCGCCTCCTGACCGACGTGATCGGCCTGCCGTGGGCCAGCGCCCACGTCGAGGCGTGCCGCTGGGAGCACGTCATCTCCGACGACGTCGCCGCCCGCCTCGACGTGCTGCTCGGCCACCCCACGACCTGCCCCCACGGCAACCCCATCCCCGGCACCGGCCCGGACCGCCGCCACCTCACCCCGCTGGCGGCGGCGCGCGCCGGCGAGCGGGTGCGCCTCGAGCGGGTCACCGAGCAGATCGAGATCGACGCGGAGGCCCTCGCCTACCTCGCCGACCACGGGTGGATCCCCGGCGCCGAGGCGATGGTCTCGTCCCGGGCCCCCGACGGCACCCTGACCCTCAGCATCGACCCCGACGGGCGGGGCATGGCGCTGTCGCCGGCGCTGGCCCAGCAGCTGTACGTCGGCGACGCCGTCTGAGCCGGCAGCAGAGCCGGTGGCGGAGGAGGCAGCGGGGCGGGCGGGCGTGAAGGTCTTCGTCTCCTCCGACATGGAGGGCACCGCCGGCGTCGTCGACTGGGACCAGGTGCGGCCCGGCTCGCCGGCCTACCCGGCGTTCGCGGAGCTGCTCCTCGCCGAGGTCAACGCCGCCATCGAGGGGGCGGCCGAGGCGGGGGCGAGCGAGTTCGTCGTCAACGACTCCCACGGCCGGATGGCCAACCTCCCGCCCGACCGGCTCGCCGGTCGGGCCCGGTACCTGTCGGGCCGGCTCAAGCCCCGGTACATGATGGAGGGCCTCGACGGGAGCTTCGACGCCGTGTTCCTCGTGTCCTACCACGGCTCGATGTCGGCGCACGCCTCGACCCTGTCGCACACCTACTTCCCCGCCGCCTTCGCCGAGGTGACCCTCAACGGTGCCGTCGTGGGCGAGGCGGGGATCAACGCCCTGGTGGCGCAGCACTACGGCGTGCCGGTGGTGCTCATCACCGGTGACGAGACCACCGCCGCCGAGATCGGCGCCCTGTGCCCCGGGATCCGGGCGGCGGTGGTGAAGCGGTCGGTGACGCGCTTCGCCGCCGAGTCGCTGCACCCGCACGCCGCCTGCGAGCTGATCCGGGAGCAGGCCCGCCTGGCCGTCGCCGACCTGGCGGGGGCGGCGCCGCCGGCGATCGACCTGCCGGCGGCGCTCGGCCTGCGCTTCCACAACACCGACTACGCCGACCTCGCCGCCCGGATCTCGGGGGTGGCGCGCACCGGCGACCTCGACGCGGTGATCACCGACGCCGACCCGCTGGCGCTGTTCACGACCTTCATCACCGTCGTGCTGCTCTGCCGCGGCTTCGTGGAGTAGCCCGCCGGCTCTGCCGCGGCTCGGTGGCGCAACCCGCCGGCGTCAGACCGCCGGCGTCTCGGGGCGCAGGCCCTCGTCGACCACCCGGCGGGCGACGACGTCCATGCGCACCCGCTCGTTCATCGCCGACTGCTGGATCCAGGTGAACGCCTGGTGCTCCGCCATGCCGCAGTCGTCCATGAGGATGCCCTTGGCCCGCTCCACCACCTTGCGGACCTCCAGGCGCTCCTCGAGGTTGCGGACCTGCTCCTCCAGGGCGGTCATCTCCTTGAACCGGCCGAGGGCGATGTCGATCGCCGGTAGCAGCTCGCTCTTCTGGAACGGCTTGACCAGATAGGCGAGGGCCCCGGCGTTGCGCGCCTGCTCGATGAGGTCGCGCTGGCTGAACGCCGTCAGGATCAGCACGGCGGCGAGCCGGTCGCCGGTGATCTCCCGGGCGGCGGTCAGCCCGTCGGCGCCGGGCATCTTG
>DASSZM010000180.1:0-34614 GCA_035702855.1 Acidimicrobiales bacterium
GGGACGATCAGCGTCGTGACGCCGCGCTCGGAGAGTGCACTGCGGATGCCGCGGTCGATGAGGTGCCGCGCCTGCGCGGGCGTCGCGCACGTGTTGACGAAGGTCGAGACGTCCTTGAACAGGACCTGGAGGTCCACCTCCTGCTGGTAGTGGGCGCCGACGGACTGGCGCTTCTGCTGGCCGACGATGGCGATCACCGGCTGGTGGTCGAGCTTGGCGTCGTACAGCCCGTTGATGAGGTGGACGGCGCCGGGGCCGGAGGTGGCGATGCAGGCGCCGATCTGGCCGGTGAACTTGGCGTGCGAGCACGCCATGAAGGCGGCCATCTCCTCGTGGCGGGCCTGGGTGAAGAACGGGTCCTCGTCGACCTCCTCGAAGGCGCCGAGGAAGCCGTTGATCCCGTCGCCCGGGTAGCCGTAGATGCGGTGGATGCCCCACTCCCGCAGGCGGGTGAGCATGTAGTGGGCGACGTTGGGCACGTGGCATCCCTCCTCGGATCCGGGCAGGTGGACCCCGCGCTCGTACCCACTGAGCGCGCCGGAGCCACCTGCCCGTTTGGATCGGGGCCGGGCGGGCTAGGACCGCGGTGCCGGCCGAGCCGGCGAGCCGGCGAGCCGACGAGCGGCCGAGCCGCCGGGCCGGCGCGCCGAGGCGGAGGTCCGGGGGGCGCTACCCCTGCCGCTGCCAGCTGCGCGACCGCAGCCGGGCGATGCGCTCGGCGGTCGGCGGGTGATCGCTGAAGAGGCGGCTGAAGTCGACCCGGGTGCCGCCGAGCGGGTTGACGATGTACATGGGTGCCATCTCCGGGCGCACCCCCGGCATCGGGATCCGCCGGCTCGTGCTCTCGAGCTTGGCCAGCGCCTGGGCCAGCGGCTCGCCGTCACCGATCAGCTCGGCGCCCGAGCGGTCCGCCTGGAACTCCCGGCTGCGCGACAGCGCCAGCTGCAGCAGGGCGGCGGCCAGCGGGGCGAGGATCAGCATGGCGAGCAGCTCGACGATGTTCTGGCCCTGGTCGCGGCCCTGGCCGAACAGCAGCCCACCCCACGCCGCCATGCGGGCGAGAAGCGTGATGGCCATGGCGATCGTCGCCGCCACCGACGCGATCAGGATGTCCCGGTTGCGGACGTGGCTGATCTCGTGGGCGAGCACGCCCCGTAGCTCCTCCCACGTGCAGATCTGCAGGATCCCGGCGGTGACGGCCACCGCCGCGTGGTGCGGGTTGCGGCCGGTGGCGAAGGCGTTGGGCTGCTGGGCGGGCGACACGTACAGCCGGGGCATGGGCATCCGGGCCCGTTCGGTGAGGTCCCGCACGATGGCGTAGTAGTGCGGCATCTCGGCCTCCGACACCGGTCGGGCGCCGGACGCGGCGATGGCGATCCGGTCACTGAACCAGTACGAGCCGCCGGTGAACACCAGCCCGATCGCCAGCCCGACGAACAGGCCGGTCGTGCCCCCGATGAGACCGCCGATCCCGATGAAGAGCACCCCGAGGGCGGCGAGGACCACCGCGGTCTTCACGGTGTTGCGGTTCATCGCTGAAGGGTACCGACGGAGCGGGCGGGCGCCCCCCGGGCCGTTCGACCCTTTCGGGCCGACAGGGGGCGACCGCCGTCAGTCGTAGTAGCCGGAGTGGATGTACACGCAGGGCACGCCGGCGGCGTGGAACATGGCCACGTTGCGCCGGTCGTCCTCGAAGGCGAGGCGCGGGTCGAGCCCGGCGGCGCGCAGCCGGTCGACGGCGCGCCGCTTGAACTCCCGGGCGGCGGCGTAGTCCCCGAAGTCCCGCATGACGAGCAGGTCCCAGCGCAGGCCGTAGCGGTGCAGCCACGCCTGGGTCTGGGGCTGCACCCGGGCGGGGCGGCCGGTGAGCAGCACCACGACCAGGCCGGGGTCGAGCAGCTCGAGCAGGCGGGCCACCTCCTCGACCACGGCGTCGTCACCGACGGCGTCGAAGAACGCCTCCCAGTCGCGTCGGGGCTCCTCCAGGAAGTGCTGCCGGCTGGCGGCGTCCGACAGGACACCGTCCATGTCGAACACCACCGCCGGCCCGCGGCGCTCGGCGCCCTCCCGCCACCACCAGTTGTCCGGGGCGGGCGGCACTTCACTCACGACACCCGGCACGCTACTCCTCGGTCGGCGTGGCGACCGCCCGCCGGCGGATCTCGTCGACGACCGCCGGGTCGGCGAGGGTCGTGGTGTCGCCGAGGTCGCGTCCCTCGGCGACGTCGCGCAGCAGCCGGCGCATGATCTTGCCGGAGCGGGTCTTCGGGAGGTCATCGGTGAAGATCACCGTCTTCGGCCGGCCGAAACGACCAATCTTGCCGGCCACGTGGGCGCGCAGGGCCTCCCCGTGCTCGGCGTCGGCCGTGACCCCGCCGCGCAGGGTGACGAAGGCGACGATGGCCTGGCCGGTCGTCTCGTCGCGGGCGCCGACGACCGCCGCCTCGGCCACCGTCGGGTGGTCGACCAGGGCGGACTCGACCTCGGTGGTGGAGACACGGTGGCCGGAGACGTTCATGACGTCGTCGACCCGGCCGAGGAGCCACAGGTAGCCGTCGGCGTCGAGCTTGGCCCCGTCGCCGGCGAAGTAGCGGTCCGGGAAGCGCGACCAGTAGGTCTGCTCGTAGCGCTCCGGGTCGCCCCAGATGCCGCGCAGCATCGACGGCCACGGCCGGGTGAGCGTCAGGTAGCCGCCGCCCTCGCCGACCGGCCGGCCCTGCTCGTCGACCACCTCGGCGGCGATGCCGGGCAACGGGAACGTCGCCGACCCCGGCTTGGTCGTCGTCGCCCCCGGCAGCGGCGAGATCATGATCGCCCCGGTCTCGGTCTGCCACCAGGTGTCCACGACGGGGCAGCGCCCCCCGCCGATGTGGGTGTGGTACCACATCCACGCCTCGGGGTTGATGGGCTCGCCCACCGAGCCGAGCAGGCGCAACGAGGACAGGTCGTGGCGTTGGGGCCACTCCGCACCCCACTTCATGCAGGCACGGATGGCGGTCGGCGCGCAGTAGAGGATCGTGACCCCGTAGCGCTCGACGATCGACCACCAACGGTCCTTGTCGGGGTGGTCGGGGGCGCCCTCGTAGAGCACCGAGGTGGCGCCGTTGGCAAGGGGCCCGTAGACGATGTAGCTGTGGCCGGTGACCCAGCCGATGTCGGCGGCGCACCAGTAGACGTCCCGGTCCGCCTTCAGGTCGAACACGTACTTGTGGGTGTGGGCCACCTGGGTCAGGTAGCCGCCGGTCGTGTGCATGATGCCCTTGGGCTTCGCCGTCGTCCCGCTCGTGTACAGCAGGTAGAGCAGGTCCTCTGCGCCCATCGACACCGGCTCGCAGGTGGCGTCGACTTTCCCCATCTCCTCGTGCCACCAGTGGTCGCGCCCGTCGCGCATCTCGACCGGCTCGCCGACCCGGCGCACGACGACCACGTCGGTGATCGAGGGCGTGTCGGCCACGGCGACGTCGGCGGCGGGCTTGAGCAGGTTGGCCCGGCCCTTGCGCCACCCGCCGTCGGCGGTGACGAGCACCTTCGCCTCGGCGTCGTTGATGCGGTCCCGCAGGGCGTCGGAGGAGAACCCCCCGAAGACCACCGAGTGGGCGGCGCCGACGCGGGTGCACGCCAGCATCGCCACCGGCAGCTCCGGGATCATCGGCATGTAGATCGCCACCCGGTCACCCCGGCCGACGCCGAGGCCCCTGAGCACGTTGGCGAAGCGCTGCACCTCGTCGAGCAGCTCGGCGTAGGTGATCGTGCGGGTGTCGCCCGGCTCGCCCTCCCAGTGGTACGCGACCCGGTCGCCGAGCCCGGCGGCGACGTGGCGGTCGAGGCAGTTGACCGACACGTTGAGCCGGCCGCCGACGAACCACTTGGCGAACGGCCGGTCCCACTCGAGGATCGTGTGCCACTCCTCGTCCCAGTCGAGCAGGTCGGCGGCCTGGCGGGCCCAGTAGCCCTGCCAGTCGGCCTCGGCCTCGTCGTAGACGGCGGCCTGGGTGACCAGGGCCTGCGCCTTGAAGTCGGCGGGGGGCGGGAAGGTGCGGCTCTCGAGGTAGAGGGCCTCGATGGCGGCGTCGGCGGGGTCGTGGGTCATCGGTGTGCGAAGCTATCCGGGGAAAGGCCTCGGCTGACCAGCCGGACCACCGAACGGGGCGCTACCTTCACTGCGGGCACGTCCCGATCCCCCGCCGGAGCGGCGGCTCCACCACGTCATGGCCGACCATCCCGCACCCGACGACCGCTCCGTCCCGGACCTGCTCTCCGTCCCGGACCTGCTCCGCGTCGAGGTGCCCGCCGGCGGCCAGGTGCGGGTGGTGGCCGACCTGCACCTCGAACGCCAGCCGTCCCCGGGCCGCAACGTGGCGCTGGTGGAGCTCGCCCAGGCGTTGACGACCTGGACCGGGCCGGGCACGCTGATCCTCGCCGGCAACCTCTTCGCCGACGGGCCCGCCGGGGCGCCCCCCCCCCCGGCGGCGGTGCTCGCCGACCATCCCCGCCTGGTGGCCGCCGTGCGCGAGTGGACCGCCGCCGTGGACGGCCGGCAGGTGATCGTGCTGCCCGGCGACCGCGACGCCCACCTCGGGTGGCCGGGACGGGCCGCCGACGAGGTGCGGCGCATCCTCGGTGCCACGCTCGCCCGGGCCGTCGACCTGGAGGTGGAAGCGGGCAGCGGCCCCCGGCGGGTGCGGGTGGAGGCCGGCCAGCAGCTCGACGACCTGGCGCGCGTCGGGGACCAGACCAACCCGGCGGAGACCCCGCTCGGCTACCACCTGCGGCGCGAGGTGATCCCGGCGGTGGTCGCCGTCCAGACCGGCGGGCGGCCCCCACAGCCCCGATCCGCCGACGCCGACGCCGCCCGCCGGCCCGGCGGGCGGATGGACCGGCTCCGGGCCCTGGGGGTCGGGCGCGACTGGATGAGCGGCGCCGAGCTGCTCGACGACCCCGCCACCTTCCCCCGCTTCGTCGCCGCCCGGCTCGCTTACCGGATGCTCGGCCGCTGGGCCTGGCTGCTGCTGGTCCCGGTGGTCGTCTCGATCGTGCTGCGGCTCCCGGCGTTCCTGCTCGCCACCGCCCACGGCCTCGGCCACCACAGCCCCCGGGCGCTCATCCTGCTCTCCGCCACCCTGGTGGAGCTGGTCCTGCTCGCGCTGATCGGCGGCGGGGCGATGCGCCGGTCCTGGCGGGCCCTGTCGGGCGTGTCGCTCGGCACCGACTCGCGCGAGCCCAACCGGGCGGCGCGCGACCGCGCCCGGGCGTTGATCGCCGACGGGTACCACGGCTTCGTCAGCGGCCACACCTGCCGGGCGGAGGTGACCGACCTGGTCGGGGGCTTCTACGCCAACCCCGGTTGCGTCGCCGACGTCGTCACCGAGCAGCAACCCCGCGTGCCCGGCCTCGGGTTGCCCCCGGCGTTCCTCGCTCACCGCCAGGTCTCCTGGCTGGAGCTCGAGGCCGGCAGCGAGCTGCACGTACGGCTGCTGCTGGCCCGCGCACCCCTCCCGGGCTCCACGCTCGGCGAACGCCTGGCCACCCGCCCCCTCGCCTCCGTCGGTGGGCGGGACCTGCGTCCCGAGCTGGTGGCCACCTTCCCCCACGGGGCCAGCTGGCCCGTCCAGCCGAGCGGGCAGCTGCGGCGCCGGCGGGTCCGGCGGTGGTCGGCGCTGTTCGTGGCCGTCAGCGCCCTGGTGTCGCTGATCTCGGCCTTCTCCGAGCCGCTGCGTGACCGGCTGACCCTCATCCGCGACGTCCTGCCCATCGCCGTGCCCGAGGCGGCCGCCGCCCTGACCGCCCTGGCCGGCGTGGCGATGCTCGTGCTGGCCCGGGGAGTGCGGCGCGGCCAGCGGCGGGCGTGGGCGGTCACGATCATGCTCCTCGTGCTGAGCGCCGTCACCAACGTCGTCAAGGGCGTGGACGTGGAGGAGGCGGCCGTCGCCCTGGCGGTGGCGGCGTTCCTGTGGATCAACCGGGCCGAGTTCGGGGCCGCGGCGGACGTGCCGCGGGTCCGGCGGGACCTGCTGCGCTGGCTGCTGGCGGTCGTGCTGACCGTCGCCGCCGGGACCGCCGGCATCAAGTTCGGGGTCGCCATCCGCACCATCGTCGTGCACCGGCTCCGCCACCACCCCCGCCCCCACCGCCCCCCGCTGTACCCGTTCTCGATCAGCTGGCTCGGGGCGCTGCACGCCACCGCCGAGCGCATGATCGGCGGCTCCCAGGTCTTCCTGCCCCGCGTGATCAGCCGCTTCGTCGACCCGACGATGGCGACGGCGGCCTGCGGGCTGGCGGCGCTGCTGCTCGTAGTCGTGTTCCGGCCCGCCGTACGCCGGCGGCGGGGCTCGGCCGCCGGCGAGGAGGCGGCCGCCGCCCTCGCCCGGGCCCGGGCGGTGGTCGCCCGCCACGGCTCCGGCACCCTGGACTACTTCGCCCTGCGCCCCGACAAGGAGTTCTTCTTCTGGGGCGACACGGTCGTCGCCTACGCCGTCTACCGCGGGGTGTGCCTCGTCTCCCCCGACCCCATCGGGCCGCCCACCGAGCGCGAGCCCGCCTGGCGGGCGTTCCGGCGCTTCGCCGACGAGCACGGCTGGGCCGTCGGCGGGCTCGGCGCCGGCGAGGAGTGGCTGCCGGTGTACCGGGCCACGGGGATGCACACGCTGTACGTGGGCGACGAGGGCGTGGTGCGCACGGACCGCTTCAGCCTCGAGGGCGGCCGGTTCAAGGGGCTCCGCCAGGCGGTCAACCGGGTCGCCAAGTACGGCTACACCATCAGCTTCCACGACCCGGCCCACCTCGACCCGCCGCTGCGGGCCGCCCTCCAGGCGGTCATGACCAAGAGCCGCCGCGGCGACGTGGAGCGCGGGTTCTCGATGACGCTCGGCCGGGTCTTCGACCCGGCCGACGCCGGCCTGCTCCTCGCCGTCGTCCACGCCCCGTCCGGCGAGCCGGTCGCCTTCTGCCAGTACGTCCCGGCGCCGGGGATCGGCGGCTACTCGCTCGACCTCATGCGGCGCGACGACGGCGAGCACCCCAACGGGCTGGTCGACTTCGCCGTGGTCGAGACCATCCGGCACCTCGCCGCCGAGGGCAGGACGGGCCTCGGGCTCAACTTCGCCACCATGCGGGCCGTCATCGCCGGCGAGTCGGGCGAGGGCCCCTGGCAGCGGACCCAGGCGTGGCTGCTGCGGCGGATGGGCGACTCCATGCAGATCGAGTCGCTGTGGCGGTTCAACGCCAAGTTCGACCCCGAGTGGCTGCCCCGGTACGCCACCTACGACGCGCCGGAGAACGCCGTGGCGGTGGCGATGGCCGTCGCCCGGGCGGAGTCGTTCTGGGAGTTGCCGGTGATCGGGCGCTTCCTCGTCCCCCGGGGCGACCGGGAGCCGACCACCGCCGCCCCTGCCGCCCCCGCGGAGGGCGCGGTGGCGGAGGGCGAGGTGGCGGTCGAGCCGGCGCCGGCCGCGGACCCCTCCGGCGCAGGCCCCTCCGGCGCAGGCCCCTCCGGCGCAGGTGTGTCGCCGGCGCCCCCGTCGGGCGCGGCGGCCTCCCCCGGAGCGCGCTGATCCCCGTCGGGCCCGTCGGCCTCCCCCGGGGCGCGCTGATCCCGGCGCCGCCGAGCCGGGTCAGCCCGAGGGCGGGACCACCGGCTGCACGAACACCAGGTACGCCAGGGCGGCGAGGACGGCGGCGGTCGCCGCCAGCGGGGCGAGGGCGCTGCCGGCGCCGGCGAGCACCCCGCCGAGCGCTCCCCGCCCGGCCGCCGCCCAGGCGAGCGCCGCCGCCGCGGCTGCGGCGTCGAGCAGCACGTGCACCAGCCGTGGCGGCGTGTCGGGCCGGGCGAAGCAGCCGCAGGTCGCGAGCGGCCAGCGCCGCCGGAGCGCCACCGCCACGAACACGGCGAAGCCGAGGTAGGAGGCCGCCACCGCCGCCGCCACCACCGCGCCGGGCACGGGGCCGGGGGCCGCCCAGGCGGCCACCCCCACGACCAGCTCGGTCGCCGCGCCGGCCCGCACGAGCGCGGGCCGGGCGAGGAGGCCGGCGACGCGCAGGGCGCCGGCCGTGTCACCGGGCCGGCCGAGCTTGGCGATGCCCGCGGCGGCGAGCACCACGGCGGCGGCGGCGTAGGGGACGGTCACGAGCGGCGGGGCGGCCACCGTCGCACGGTACCGTCGGGGGCCCGGGGACGGCCGGGCTCCGCCGGTAGGGTGCGGGCGGACGACAGGGAGGGAAGCCCCATGGCCGCGCACGTGCCGCAGATCGAGCGCTTCCGCAGCTGGGTCGAGCAGACACGCCACGTCGCGCTGGCGGACTACGCCGCCCTGCACCGCTGGTCGGTCGAGGACCTGCCCGGGTTCTGGGGGGCCGTGTGGGAGTGGTTCTCCGTGCCGGCGGCGACGCAGCCCCGCCAGATCCTGGCCGATGCCGCCATGCCCGGCGCCGTGTGGTTCCCGGGCACCACGCTCAACTACGTCGACCAGGTGCTCCGCCACGCCGATCGCCCGGGTCTCGCCATCCTCGACGAGCGGGAGCCCGGGACCGCCACCGCCCCGGCGGCCGGAGGGGGCGAGCCTCCCGCCGGCGGGCTGAGCTGGGCCGAGCTGCGCCGCCAGGTCGGGGCCCTCGCCGCCACCCTGCGGGACCTGGGGGTCCGTCCCGGCGACCGGGTCGCCGGCTACCTGCCCAACACCCCCGAGGCGGTCGTCGCCTTCCTCGCCACGGCGAGCCTGGGCGCCGTCTGGTCGGCGTGCGGCCAGGATTACGCCCCCCTCGCCGCCCGCGACCGGCTCGGCCAGCTGGCGCCGGCGGTCCTGGTCACCGCCGACGGCTACCGCCACGGCGGGCGGGTCCACGACCGGCGGGAGGCGGTGGCCGCCCTCGTCGCCGAACTGCAGGCGGTCGGCGACCTGCGCGCCACGATCGTCGCGGACCGGCTGGGGCTCGAGCCGCCGGCCGGCGCCCACCGCTGGTCGGATGCCGTCGCCGGCGACACGCCGCCGTCCCCGGTGGCGGTGCCCTTCGACCACCCGCTCTGGGTGCTGTTCTCCTCGGGGACCACCGGCCGGCCCAAGGGCATCGTGCACGGCCACGGCGGTGTCGTGCTCGAGCACCTGAAGGAGGTCGCCCTGCACGCCGACCTCGACGCCGGCGACCGCTTCCTCTGGTACACGTCGCCGTCGTGGATGATGTGGAACTACCAGGTCGCCGGGCTCCTGGTCGGCGCCACCATCGTCACCTACGACGGCAGCCCCTCCTGGCCCGCCCCCGACGCCCTGTGGGCGCTGGCGGCGCGCACGCGGGTCGCGATGCTCGGGACGAGCCCCGCCTACCTGCTCGCCTGCGAGAAGGCGGCCGTCCACCCCGCCGCCGACCACGACCTGTCGGCGCTGCGACTCCTCGGCATCACCGGCTCGGTGCTGCCCGCCTCGTCCTACCGCTGGGCCGAGCGGGAGCTCGGGGAGGCGGTGACCATCGGCTCGATCAGCGGGGGCACCGACGTGGTCAGCGCCTTCGCCGGCTCCGCACCGGGGATCCCGACGCGCCCGGGCGAGCTGGCGGTCCCCCACCTCGGCGTCGCCCTCGACGCGTGGGACCCGGCGGGGCGACCGGTCCGCGGCGAGGTCGGCGAACTGGTCGTGACCGAGCCGATGCCGTCGATGCCGGTGGCGTTCTGGGACGACCCGGACGGGTCGCGCTACCGGGAGGCCTACTTCGCCACGTACCCGGGGATCTGGCGCCACGGTGACTGGATCACGATCACCGAGGGGGGCAGCGTCGTGATCCACGGCCGCTCCGACTCCACCCTCAACCGCAACGGCATCCGCATGGGCAGCGCCGAGATCTACCAGGCGGTGGAGGCCCTCCCCGAGGTCGTCGAGTCGCTCGTGGTGGGCGTCGAGCAGCCCGACGGCGGCTACTGGATGCCGCTGTTCGTCGTCCTCGCCGGCGGCGCCGAGCTCGACGACGACCTGCGCGCCCGGATCCGCGAGGCCGTCCGGGACCGGGCCTCACCCCGGCACGTGCCCGACGACGTCATCGCCGTGCGCGCCATCCCCCACACCCGTACGGGCAAGAAGCTCGAGGTCCCGGTCAAGCGGCTGCTGCAGGGCGCCGCCGCCACCGCCGTGCTCGACCCCGGGGCGGTCGACGACCCGACCGTGCTGGAGGAGTACGCCGCCGCCGGATCCCGCCGCCACCCCGGCGCGCGCTGAGCTCCGGCGAGCACGGCGCTCCCCCGACCCCGGCCCCGCCCCCGACCCCGGCCCGGCTGCTGCGCACCGCCGCCACCGGCCGGCCGGTCCGGCCGCCGCCACTGGGGGCCCCCGGCGCCGCCTGCGCCCCCACTCGTGGTCATCAAGCCCCGATCAGGCCCCAGACCGGGGGCACCGGCGGGCCTGGGCGACTCCCGACCCCCGAAACGGCCCCTCTACGCCCCCAGGCCGGCGAAGACCCCCACTTCGCCGGGCCCACCGACCGGTCGCGCTCCCCTTGGGGGCCCCCGCCGCCCCCTACGCCCCCACTCACGGGCACCATGCCCCGAACAGGCCCAGACCGGAGGCACCGCCGGACCCACCCACCGGCCGCGCTCCCCCGGGGGCCCAACGGTCGAGCCGCCCCACGAGCCGCCCCACGGTCAAACGACCCCGGCGGCCCAACGACCTCGCCGGCCCAACGACCTCGCCGGCCCAACGACCCCGACGCCGGCCGTCCGGATCAGAACAGGGCGGTGGCGTGCCGGGCGTAGTCGATGACCCAGGGCGTCACGCCGGCGACGATCGTGAAGGCGACGCACACCCCGAGGCCGATGGCCGTCGGGAGCGACACGGGGTCGCCCTCCGCCGGGGTGGCCCCGAGCACCTCGGCGACGGCGAGGTCCACCGAGGCGGGCTGGGCGTCGAGGGAGGGCACCGGCTCCAGGCCGGCGACGAAGGTCCGGTCGGCGACGGCGGCGGGCGCGGCGACCGCCGAGCCGCCGGCAGCCCCACCGCCCATCGATGACCCACCCACCGACGCCCCAGCACCAGCACCGACACCAGCACCAGCACCGACACCAGACGGCGCCGGCCGGCCGGCCACACCCGCACCCCCGGGCGCATCCCCGGCGAGCGTCCCCGCCCCGGCCCCGTCGTCGAGGTACATGAGCAGGGCGATGCGCAGGTAGAAGAAGGCGGCGATGGCGGCGGCGAGCATGCCGATGACGGCGAGGGGGTACTGGCCCCGCTCGACGGCGGCCTCGATGACGTAGAACTTGCCGAGGAAGCCGCTGGTGAGCGGCACGCCGGCCTGCGCCAGCAGGAAGACCAGGAACGTCAGCGCCAGGGCGGGGCGGCGGCGGCCGAGGCCCCGGATGGCGCCCAGGTCGTTGCGGGCCTCGCCGGCGCCCTGCAGCACGGCGACCACGGCGAAGCTGCCGGCGATGATGAACACGTAGGTGAAGACGTAGAACTCCGCCCCCGACGACCCCCGGGCGCTGGCGGCCTGCACGCCGATGAGGACGTAGCCCGCCTGGCTGATGGAGGAGTAGGCGAGCATGCGTTTGAGGTCGCGCTGGGCGATGGCCATCACCGACCCGACGAGGAGGGTGAGCACGGCGATCATCCAGATGGCCGGACGCCAGTTGGCCTGCTGGGTGGGCAACGCCTGGTCGAGGTAGCGCAGGAAGCCGGCGAAGGCGGCCGCCTTGGCTACCGCGGCCATGTAGCCGGTGAAGGGGGTGGGTGAGCCCTGGTAGACGTCGGGCGTCCAGAAGTGGAACGGGACGGCGGAGACCTTGAAGCCGAGCCCGACGATCACGAGGAACATGCCGGCGAGGAGCACCCCGTCGTGGATGAGCGTGGTCGACGCCAGGTAGCCGGCGATCTCGTTGTACTGCAGCGACCCGGTGGCGCCGTAGGTGAGGGCGATGCCGTAGAGGAAGATGGCGGAGGAGAAGGCGCCGAGGATGAAGTACTTGAGGCCGGCCTCGCCGGACTGCTCCCGGCGGCGGTGGTAGGCGGCCAGGACGTACATGGCGATCGACATGATCTCCAGGCCGAGGAACAGCATGATGAGCCCGCCGGACTCGGCCATGAGCATCCCGCCGGCGGCGGCCAGCAGCAGCAGGACGTAGCTCTCGACGCCGTCGAGGCCCTCCCGGCGCAGGTAGCTGTCGGCGAAGAGGGCGCCGAGGATGACCGCCACGCTGATGAGCAGCAGGAACAGGACGCTGAAGTGGTCGAAGAGGATCTGGCCGCCGACGGTGAGGCTGCCCCCGTGGTGGTCGATGTGGAGCCACTGGGGGATGGTGACGATCGCCGACGCCGCCCCGATGAGCATGGTGAGCAGCGGGTACAGCCCGGGGCGCGACCGCTTGGGGAGCAGCGACGAGATGAGCAGCAGCAGCAGGGCCCCGCCGCCGACGATGAGGATCGGCAGGAAGCTCAGGTAGTCGACGGGGATGTGGATGCTCGCCGGGGCGGAGCAGAGGGTGTTGACCCGGCCGGTGGCGCCGACGCAGCCGGCGCCGGAGAGGCCGGAGACCTGGGCGCCCACGTGGGCGGCGAGGTGGGCGGCGGGCTGCGACGCCCCGGCGGAGCCCGGGGCGGCGACGGGCCGCAAGCCGGCGACGGGGAGCAGGGTGGCGAGGTGGGTCATGAGCGTCCTCCGCCGGTGGTGCCGGCCGGCGCCGGGGCGGCGGCGGGCTGCGTCCCGTGGCGGTGCCCGTCGCTGCGGGTCGCGGCGGTGAGCCCCGGGGCGCCGGGCTTGTCGACGCGCTGGGTGGCCGGGACGCTGTAGGCGATGCGGGGTTTGCCGTTGTTGGGGACGTGCAGGCCGCTGGCCAGCTCGACGTGGGTGAGCAGGTGGTCGACCGAGGGGGTGATCCGGTTGAGGAACGGCGTCGGGAAGATGCCGAGGTAGACGATGCCGGCGAGCAGGGGGGCGATGGCGACCGCCTCGCGCGCGGTGATGTCGGGGATCGTGGCGTTGGCGCCCTCGGCCCGCCCGTTGAAGACCCGCTGGTAGGCCCACAGCATGTAGATGGCGCCACTGATGACGCCGGTGGTGGCGACGATCGCCCACCACCGATCGGTGAGGAAGGTGCCCACGAGCACGAGGAACTCGCCGGCGAAGCCGTTGAGCCCGGGGAGCCCGATGGCGCTCATGATGACGAGGATCATGATCGCCGAGAGGATGGGCGCCGGCTTCTGCAGGCCGCCGAGGTCGGCGATGCGGTAGGTGCGGCGCCGCTCCCAGATCATGCCGACGAGGAAGAACAGGGCGCCGGTGGTGAGCCCGTGGTTGACCATCTCGAACACCCCGCCGGTGATGCTCTGCGAGGTGAAGGCGAAGATGCCGACGACGATGAAGGCCACGTCGACGATGGAGGCGTAGGCGATCAGCCGCTTGAAGTCCCGCTGCATGATCGTGACCACGGCGCCGTAGGTGATGCCGATGATGGCGAGGGCGAGCAGGAGCGGGGCGAGCCGGGTGGCGGCCTGGGGGAGCATGAAGATGCCGAAGCGGAGGATCCCGTAGGCGCCGAGCTTGAACAGGATGCCGGCGAGGATCATCGAGCCGGAGGTGGGGGCCTGGGTGTAGGAGTCGGGCAGCCAGGAGTGGAACGGCACCAGCGGGATCTTGACGGCGAAGCCGAGGAACAGCCCGATGAAGATCCACTCCTGGTCGGCGACGGGGAGGTGGCTGGCGTAGCGGGCGAGCGTGATCAGCGAGAAGCTCACGTGGCCGCCGTTGTAGCGGGCGACGAGGAACACCATCGCCAGGATCCCGACGAAGAGGAACGCCGAGCCGGCGAAGGTGTAGATGAAGAACTTCATGGCGGCGTAGTTGCGCCGCAGGCCGCCGAAGCCGGAGATGATGAAGTAGCCGGGGACCAGCGTCACCTCGAAGGCGACGAAGAAGAGGAACAGGTCCAGCGACAGGAACGTCAGCATGCAGGCGGCTTCGAGGAACAGCATCCAGCCGACGAAGCTCTTGGTGTTGCCGCTGACCTTGGGCCCGAGGAGGGCGATGGGGAACAGCAGGGCGGTGACGGCCACGAGGAACAGTGAGATCCCGTCGACGCCGACGTACCACCGGATCCCGAACTCGGGGATCCACGGCTGGTTGCTCAGGAACTGGAAGCCGGCGGTGTGGGTCCTGAAGTCGGCGACGAGCGTGGCGACCAGGGCGATCTCGACGAGCATGGCGACGGCCCCGACCGGCTTGGCCAGCTGCTCGACGCGCGGCGCCGGCAGCACGGCGGTGATCAGCGCGCCGGCGAGGGGCAGGAAGACGATGACGGTGAGGATGGGAAAGGCCACGACGTTCAGCTCCCGACCCGGACGGCGGCGTAGATCAGGATGGCGGCGGTGCCGAGCCCGATGCCGAGGGCGTAGGTGCGCACGTACCCGGTCTGGATGCGGCGCAGCTGGCGCCCGGTGGCGGCGGTGAGGGCCGCGACCCCGCCGACGAAGCCGTCGACGCCGCCGCGGTCGACGTCGTAGGCGACGGAGTCGGCGGCGAGGGCGAGCGGGCCGGCGACCGCCCCGGCGACGCCCTCGTCGATGTACCAGCCGTGGCGGAAGAAGCCGGGCTCGAGCGACGGGCGGGGCAGGCCGGGACGCCAGGCGAGCACGCCGAGGATCAGCCCGATGAAGTTGACGCAGGTGCCGGCCACGCCGATGGCGACCCGGGTGCCGGTCGCCAGCGGGTAGGCGGGCACGATGCTGGTGGGGAAGACCGGGGCGAGGAAGCGGGTCAGGAAGTCGGCCCCGCCGAAGGGGAGGTCGATGACCCCGCCGACGACGGCGGCGATCGCCAGGAGGATCAGCGGCAGGCTCATCGTCCAGGGGCTGTCGTGGGGCTCGCCGTGGGCGTGCTCGCCGGCGGCGCCGTGGGCGGCCTCGGGCGGGTAGCCCTGCGGCGCGGTCGCGGTGGCGGTGGCGCTCTCCGCCGGGTTGGGGCGGTTTTCCTTCCAGCGCGCCCGGCCGAAGAACACGAGCATGACCTCGCGGCTCATGTAGTAGGCGGTGAGGCCGTCGACGACCACGCCGACGACCCACAGGGCGACGTCCTTGTGGTAGGCGGCCTCGAGGACGGCCTCGTGGGCCCACCACCCCGAGAACGGCGGGATGGCCGACAACGCCAGGTAGCCGATGAAGAAGGCCCCGAAGGTGATGGGCAGGTACTTGCGGAGCCCGCCCATCCGCCAGATGTCCTGCTCGTCGGCCATGGCGTGGATGACCGCCCCGGCGGAGAGGAACAGCAGGGCCTTGAAGAAGGCGTGGGTGATCGTGAGGAACAGGGCGGAGCTGAAGTCGCCGCTCCCCTCGGCCAGGAACATGAAGCCGATCTCGGCGAGGGTCGAGTAGGCGAGGATCCGTTTGATGTCGGTCTCGACGCAGGCGATGGTCGAGGCGATGAAGGCGGTGGTGATGCCGACGCAGGCGACGATCCACATCGTCGTCGGGCTGAAGTGCAGGATCGGGGCGCTGCGGGCCAGGAGGTAGACGCCGGCGGTGACCATGGTGGCGGCGTGGATCAGCGCCGAGATGGGCGTGGGACCCTCCATGGCGTCGGGGAGCCACATGTACAGCGGGAACTGCGCCGACTTGCCGCACGCCCCGAGCAGGATCATGAGCCCGAGCCCGGTGGCGAAGCCGGCGGAGAGGGTGCCGCCGTGGGCCAGCGGGGCGAGCACCCGGGTGAAGTTGAACGAGCCGAAGTGCTCGTACATGAGGAACAGGGCGATCATGAAGCCGAAGTCGCCGACCCGGTTGGTGACGAACGCCTTCTTGGCCGCCACCGCCGCCTTGTTGCGCTCGAACCAGAAGCCGACCAGCCCGTAGGAGCAGTAGCCGACGCCCTCCCAGCCGAGGAAGCTGAAGAGGAAGTTGTTGGCCAGCACCAGGCTGACCATCGAGAACAGGAACAGGCTCAGGTAGAAGAAGAACCGCGCGAAGCTCGGGTCCCCGTGCATGTACCCGATCGAGTACAGGAAGATCAGCGAGCTGACACCGGTCACGAACAGGCAGAAGAAGACCGACAGCGGGTCCACCTGCAGGCCGAAGTCGACGTGCAGCCGGTCCACGGGGATCCACTGGAAGATCTGGAGCTGGGCGCTGCGGTGGGCGGCGGACCGCCCGAGGAGGCTGATCCACACCCAGATCGAGGCGCCGAAGGACACGAAGCCGAGGACGACGACGATCCAACCGGCGAGCGGCTCGAGCAGGCGGCGGTGGCCGACGAGGAGGAGCAGGGCGCCGAGCAGCGGCGCGGCGAGGATGACGTAGGCGGCGTTCACGAAGTCGGTCCTCTTAGCCCTTCAGGATGTGGACGTCGTCGGCGGTGGCCTCGGCGCGTCGGCGGAAGATGGCCACGATGATCCCGAGCCCGACGACCACCTCGGCGGCGGCGACGACGAGCACGAAGAAGACCGCCGCCTGGCCCCCGAGGTCGTTGAGGGTGCGGGCGAAGGTCACGAAGGTGAGGTCCACGGCGTTGAGCATGAGCTCGACGCACATGAACATCACCAGCACGTTGCGGCGGATCAGCAGGCCGACGCCGCCGAGGATGAACAGGATCAGCGCCAGGATCAGGTACCAGTCGGCGGGGACCTTCATCGGCGCACCTCCGCGTCGGCCGGGCGGGCGGTCCCGGCTGCCGGGCCGTTGCCGCCGGCGGCCGCCGCCTGGGAGCCGCCGGTGAGCGGCCGGCCCTGGGCCACGGCGGCCTGCTCGTCCTCCGACAGCTCCCCGGCCACCCGGTGGCGGGTGCGGGCGAGCACGACGGCGGCCACGATGGCGATGACGAGCAGGGCGGCGGTCATCTCGAAGGGCAGCAGGAAGCGGGTGTAGATCGTCTGGCCGAGCCGGGCCACGTCGCCCTCGTGGCCGCTGTTGGGCCCGGGGCCCTGGATGAGCGCCCCCGACAGGGAGTGGGCGCCGGTCGTCCAGGTGGTGACACCGGTGAGCACCAGCATCAGGATCAGCACGGCGAGGCCGAGGGCGAACGCCAGCGGCCGCTGCCCCTTGAACGGCTCGGCGGCGATCCGTTCCTTGCGGTCGACGCCGAGGAACATGATCACGAACAGGAACAGGATCACGATGGCGCCGGCGTAGACGATGATCTGCACCGCCGCCAGGAAGTCGGCGGTCTCGTTGATGAACTCGAGGGCGATCCCGAACAGGGTGATGACGAGGAACAGGGCGCAGTGCACCGGGTTGCGCAGCAGGATCACCCCGAAGGCGCCGGCGAGGATCATGCCGGCGCCCACCAGGAACACCGCCCAGTCGGCGCCGACGGAGAGGTGCTCGGCGTGCGGGTTGTGGGCGCCGTCGTAGGCGAGGACCCGAACGGCGGCCAGCAGGTGGGCGAACGCCATCAGCGCTGCACCCCCCGCCGGGGCCGCTCCGTGGACATCCCGATCCCCCGCAGGGCGTTGGGGGCCATCTCCCGCAGGGACAGGTCGGTGTCGGCCGGCACGTCCGCCGCCTCGGGGTCGGACTGGCCGGGGGCGGCCGGGCGGACGCCGTAGCCGAGCTCACCGGACCACAGCGGCTTGCCCTCCATGGCGGCCGAGCCGGCCGGCGAGGTGGCCCGCACCCACGCCGAGGTGTGCAGCTCGTCGCCGGGCTTCCAGTCCTCCCACGGCAGCTGCTTGGGGTTGCCGTCGTCGTCGACGAGCAGCTCGGCCTTGGTGTAGATGGCGTCCTCGCGGTTGGTGAAGCTGAACTCGAACAGCTTCGACTCGGTGATCGCCTCGGTGGGGCAGGCCTCCACGCACATGTCGCAGTGGATGCAGCGCAGGAAGTTGATCTCGTAGACGAACCCGTAGCGCTCCCCGGGGGAGATCGGCGCGTCGGGCGGGTTGTCGGCGCCGCGCACGTAGATGCAGCGGGCCGGGCAGACACCGGCGCACAGTTCGCAGCCGATGCACTTCTCCATCCCGTCCTCGTAGCGGTTGAGGACGTGGCGGCCGTGGCGGCGCTCGGGCTTGGGGCCCTTCTCCTCCGGGTACTGGACGGTGACCTTCGGCTGCAGCGGCACCTTGCCGGTGACGCCGAAGCCCTTGAAGAAGTTGAGGAAGCTGTCGATGGCGCTCATCGCGTCCCCACGCCGGTGGCCGGCTCGCCGGTCATGGTCTCCTCGGAGCGCACGTCGAGCGCCGACGCCGTCGAGCCGACGTCCACCGCCCGCAGCAGGACGGCGAAGGCCAGCAGGCTGCCGCCGACCGCCACCAGGCCCCAGGTCCACTTGACCCGGAAGCCGGCGACGATGAGCAGCATGGCGAGCGCCCCGGGGATCAGCCGCTTCCAGCCGAGCTCCATCAGCTGGTCGTAGCGCACCCGGGGCAGGGTGGCCCGGATCCACACGAAGATGTAGAGGATGATCAGGGTCTTGAGGGCGAACCAGATCAGCCCGATCCACCCGGAGTAGGCCACGCCCGGCCCGTCGGGGCCGCCGAACCACAGGGTCACGATGATCGCCGAGTTGGTGACCAGGTTCATGTACTCGGCCAGGTAGAAGAAGGCGAAGCCGATGGAGCTGTACTCCAGGTTGAAGCCGCCGGCCAGCTCCTCCTCCGCCTCGACCAGGTCGAACGGCGCCCGGGTCATCTCGGCGGTGATCGCGATCGAGAACAGGGCGAAGGGGATGAAGCCGGTCCGGATGAAGTTCCAGTGGTACAGCGTCGGGCCGTGCTGGGACAGCCAGATGGCGCTGGTGTGCAGCGAGCCGGTCACGAGCACGACCGTGGCCGTGGTCAGGCCCAGCACCGCCTCGTAGGAGACCATCTGGGCGCTGGCCCGCACCGAGCCGAGCAGCGGGTACTTCGAGCCCGACGACCAGCCGGCGAGCATCACGCCGTACACGCCGATGCCGGAGGTCATGAGCAGCAGGAGGATCCCCCACGGCGGGTCGGCGAGCTGGAGGCGCGTCGAGTGGCCGAAGAGATGGATGGTGCCGCCGATGGGCACGATCGAGAAGGCGACGAACGCCGGGACCACCGCCAGGTACGGCGCCGCCTTGTACACCCACTTGTCGGCGCGGACCGGGGTGAACGCCTCCTTGAAGAACAGCTTGGTGCCGTCCGCCAGCGACTGCAGCCAGCCGCCGGGACCGGCCCGGTTGGGCCCGTAGCGCACGCCGAGCCAGGCGACCGCCTTGCGCTCGTACATGACCATGAACAGCACCGACAGGAGGACGATGGCGAAGATCGCCACCACCTTCACGAGCACGATGCCCCACACCCCGATGGTGAGACCCCGGGAGAAGACCGGGTCGCCCACGTAGGCGAGCATCAGGAGGCACCTCCATCGGCGACGGGCACGGCCTGGACCCGGACGGTGACGACCGAGTCGGCGGCGTCGATCAGCGACGCCGCGGGGTGGCCGGGCAGGTTGAACGGCACGGCGACGCTGCCGGGCGCCACCGCCGGGTCGGCGACGACCGGGAGCGTGAGCTGGCCGCGCCCGGAGGAGACCGTGACGGTCCCGCCGGGGGTCAGCCCCCGGGTGAGCAGCTCGTCGGGGTGCAGGGCGGCGGCGGCCGCCCGGGCGAGCGGGGCGAGGTGGGCGGCGTGGGCGACCTGGGTGCCACCGTCCCAGAGGGTGCGGCGACTGACGAGTCGCA
Organism: Acidimicrobiales bacterium; assembly: GCA_035702855.1. GTDB lineage: Bacteria > Actinomycetota > Acidimicrobiia > Acidimicrobiales > Palsa-688 > JAKAQB01. The sequence continues at coordinate 19,597 of DASSZM010000180.1, forward strand.
GCTCCCCTGCGACCGGTGGCCGCGACGGTGCCGCCGGCGTCGAGTGCGGCACGCCGGCGAGCATCGACGGGCGGGGTACCGGTACCGGCTCCCCGCCGGCGGGTCCAGCCGCCACGGACACCTCGGGGGAGCCGTCGTCGGGGGCCGGCGAGACCGGCGCGCCGGCCGCCCCCTCGGTGCCCTCGCCGGCAGCGTCGGTGGACGCCGCCCCGGTGGCGGGGGCCGGGACCGTGACCGCCAGCGCCCGCGGCGGGACGGTGTGCAGCTCGGCGGAGGCGATGCCCGGGTCGGCCATCGGGTCCAGCGGGCGGGCGGCCCGCAGCGGCAGGCCGCCCTCGGGCACCGGGACCACGATGCCGTCGCGGCCGTGGGGCCCGGTCAGCAGCTGGCGGTCGACACCGGCGTGCAGCGGCGAGACCCGGGTGATCTCGTCCCAGATCTCCTCGATGGTGGAGAAGCCGAGGTCGGCGCCGAGCCGGAACGCCAGCTCGGCGGCGATCATCCAGTCGGGCCAGGCGATCCCCGGAGCGGTCACGATGGCGCCGAGGTGGCTGATCCGGCCCTCGAGGTTGGTGAAGGTCCCGCGCCGCTCGGCGTAGGCCGCCGCCGGCAGCACGACGTCCGCCTTGCGGGCGGAGCGGGTGAGGAAGGTGTCGACGGCGACGACGAAGCGCGCCCCGGCGAGGCCCTTGACGGCGGCCAGGGTGTCGGGGAAGTCGGTCTCGGGGTCGGCGCCGAGCAGCACCAGGGCGCCGAGGCGGCCGCGGGCGGCGGCGGCGAGCATGCCGGCGGTGTCGAGGCCGCGGGCAGCGGGCAGCTCCGCGTGCCACTGCTCGGCGAACCAGGCGCGCCCCTCCTCCAGGCCCACCCGGCCCGGCAGCACGCCGGGGGCGAGGCCCAGGTCGAGGGCGCCGTGGACGTTGGCGCGCCGCAGGCCGGAGAGCCAGGCGACGCCCGGGGTGCGGGCCAGGGCGGCCACCGCGGCGCGCACGCCGGCGTCGGATTCGGCGAGCGACGCCCGGCCGAGGAGGGCGACGACCGCCGGCTGCGCCGAGGTCCCGTCCCGCCCTGCGGGCGCCTCGGACCGGGCCCGGGCCAGGTGGGCGCGGGCCTGGGCGATGTCGGTGGCGGCCACCCCGGCGACCTCGCCGTCGGGTTGGGCGTCGGCGGTGAGGGCGGCGACCAGCTGGGCGAGCTCGCCGGGGCGGTGCCGGAGGGTCAGGGCGGCGTAGGGCGACAGCCCGGTGCGGGTCGGCGACAGCTCGACGATCTGCAGTCCCCGCTCGCGCGCCGCCTCCCGCAGGCGGAGGTGGAGGACGGGCAGCTCCTCCTTCGGGTCGGTGCCGAGGGTGAGCAGCAGCGGGGCGGCGACCGCCTCGTCGATGGTGGCGCGCCGCACGCCGGCCAGCAGGTCGGCGGGGACGCCGTCGCCCAGCTGGGCGTCGACGTGGTCGGTGCCGAGCACGGCGCGGGCGAGCTTCGCCCAGGCGTAGGCGTCCTCGTTGGCGAGCCGGCTGCCGCCGATCACGCCGACCGCCTGGCCGCCGCCGCCCTGCAGGGCCCGGCGGATGCCGTCGGCGGCGACGTCGAGCGCCTCGGCCCAGGAGACCTCCACCAGCTCGTCGCCCTTGCGGACGAGCGGGGCCTCGAGCCGCTCGGGGGAGTTGACCGTCTCGTAGTCGAAGCGGCCCTTGTCGCACAGCCACGCCCAGTTGACCGGGTCGCAGTCGACGCCGATCTTGCGGACGAGCTGGTCGGTGCTCGACTGCACCGCCACCCGGCAGCCCACGCTGCAGCTCGTGCAGGTGCTCTCCACCTGGTCCAGGTCCCAGGGCCGGGCCCGGAAGCGGTAGGGGGTGGCGGTCAGGGCCCCGACCGGGCAGATCTGGACGATGTTGCCACTGAAGTAGGAGGTGAAGGGGTGGCTGTCGGCGAAGACGGCCACCTCGGTCTTGTCGCCCCGCTCGGCGAAGTCGATCAGCGGGTCGCCGGCAACCTCGTCGGCGAAGCGCACGCAGCGACCGCACTGGATGCAGCGCTCGCGGTCGAGGTTGACCAGCTCCGAGATCGGGATCGGCTTGTCCCAGTGGCGCTTCTCCTCGACGAAGCGGCTCTCGCCGGGCCCGTAGGCGAGCGTCTGGTCCTGCAGCGGGCACTCCCCGCCCTTGTCGCAGACCGGGCAGTCGAGGGGGTGGTTGACGAGCAGGAACTCGAGGACCCCGTCCTGGGCCTTCTTGGTCTTCTCGCTGGTCGTGGAGACCTTCATCCCGTCGGCCACCGGGTTGTAGCAGGCCGGCATGAGCGTCGAGCCCCGGGGGCCCTCGACCTCGACCAGGCACATGCGGCACATCCCGACCGGCTTCATCCGGGGGTGGTAGCAGAACCGGGGGATGTAGATGCCGATGTCGTCGGCGGCGTCGATCAGCAGCCGGCCCTTGGGGGCGGTCACCTCGCGGCCGTCGATGGTCAGGGTGACCGTCTCGCCCTCGGCGCGTGGCACCGGGGGCGGCGGCGAGCCGACGGCACTCTCGGTGATGCTCGGGCGAGGCGCCAGGCGGACCGGGACCTCCCGGCCGGTGTGGCCGGTGGCGGCGCCGGGGGCGGTGACGTCGGCCCCGGTGGTGGTGTTGGGCTGCGGGGAGGTGTCAGACACGCGTGACGCTCCGCGGCAGGCGGTCGGGCGGGAAGGGGCAGCGCCCCTCCCGGATGTGGATGAGGAACTCGTCGCGGAACATCTTGATGGCGGCGGCCGGTGCCGGCGGGATGGACGGGCCGAGCACGCAGATCGTGGTCTGCGCCGGCGGCCAGGTGACACCGGGCGAGATGTTGTCGCACACGTCGAGGAGCAGCTCGAGGTCGGTCTCGCGCCCCTGGCCGTTCTCGATGCGCTGGAGGATCTTCTCCACCCAGCCGCCACCCTCGCGGCACGGGGTGCACTGGCCGCAGGACTCGCGGTGGAAGAAGCGCACGATGCGCCACGCCGCCCGCACCACGCAGGTGCCCTCGTCCATGACCGTGACCGCACCGGAGCCGGCCATGGTGCCGATCTCGGCGATCTTCTCGTTGGCGAGCAGCACGTCGAGGTGGTCCGGTCCGAGCCACGGCGAGCTCACCCCGCCGGGGATGAACGCCTTGAGCTCCCGTCCCTCCCGGATGCCGCCGCCGAGGGTGGGGTCGTAGATCAGGTCCCGGAAGCTGGCCTTGGCGAACTCGAGCTCGTAGTTCCCCGGGCGCTTCACGTGACCGGAGAGGGCGAGGACTTTCGTCCCCTTGCTCCGCCCCTCGCCGAGCGCTGCGAAGGCGTCGCCGCCGTTGAGCATCACCCACGGCAGGTTGGAGACGGTCTCGACGTTGTTGACGATGGTCGGCGCCCCGTACAACCCAACCGCCGCCGGGAAGAACGGCGGCTTGATCCGGGGGTACCCCCGCTTGCCCTCCAGGCTCTCGAGCAGCGCCGTCTCCTCCCCGCAGATGTAGGCCCCGGCGCCGGGGTGGACGACGATGTCGATCGACCAGCCGCTGCCGAGGATGTCGCGCCCGACGGCGCCGTAGGCGTACGCCTCGTTGAGCGCCGCCTGCAGCCGCTCGATGCCGAGGGGGAACTCGCCGCGCACATAGAGGAAGATCTGGTCGGCGCGCACGGCGTAGGCGCAGATGAGGGCGCCCTCGATCAGCTGGTGCGGGTCGGCCTCGATGAGGGCGTGGTCTTTGAAGGTGGCCGGCTCGCTCTCGTCGCCGTTGATCGCCAGGTACACCGGGGTGGACTTGGCGAGCATCCCCCACTTGCGGCCGGCCTCGAAGCCGGCGCCGCCACGGCCGAGGATGTTGGCCACGTTGACGGCGTCGTGCACCTCCTCGGGGCTCATCGACAGCGCCTTGCGCAGCCCGTCGTAGCCGCCGTCCTCCAGGTAGGAGGCGAGGGTCCACGACTGCGGGCGGCCGAGGCGGCGGGTGACGATGCGCGGGGCGTCGGTGACGGTCACGAAGGCTCCCCGGGGCCGTCGAGGGAGGCGACGGCCGGTGTGGTGGCGTGGGTCTCGAGGTCGACGCCGTCGGCGACGCCGTCGGCCGGCGCTCCCGGCTCGGCGGACTCGGCCGGCGGGGCCGGCACGTACTCGGGGTCGGGGCCCCCGGCCCCGTGGACGCTGGCGCCGGCGGCGGGCACGCCCACCGTGCGCCGCACCCGGGCGAGGGTGCCGTGCGGGGGGACCTCGCCGTCGAGCTCCCCGGCGGCGAGCCGGCGGACGATCTCGTCGAAGCGCTCCCGGTCGACGTCGCCGAAGAAGCGCCAGTTGACCGTCAGGCACGGGGCGTTGCCGCACAGGGCCAGGCACTCGGCGTCCTCGAGGGTGAAAAGGCCGTCGGGGGTGGTCCCGCCCGGCGCCACCCCGAGGCGCTCCTCGGCGTGCTCGAGCAACTCGTAGGCGCCCTGCAGCAGGCAGGCGATGTTGGTGCACACCGCCACCAGGTACTTGCCGACCGGCTCGGTGTGGAACATGTCGTAGAAGCTGGCGGTGCCGCGGACCTCGGCGGCCTCCAAGCCGACCAGCTCGCCGACGTGCTCCATCCCGTCGGCGGTCAGGTGGCCGTCCTGCTCCTGGAGCAGGTGCAGCAGGGGGATGAGCGCCGAGCGGGGATGAGGGTAGACGGCGATCAGGTCGCGCGCCCTCTGCTCGTTGTGGGGGGTCAGCCTCGCCACGTCGTGTCATCCTTGCCGAGGGTCGGGCGAGTCGTCCAAACGGGCATCTAGCGGTCCACGTCCCCGAGCACCGGATCGATCGTGGACACGATGGCGATGGTGTCGGCGATGAGCGCGCCGCGGGCCATGCGGGGCAGGCCTTGGAGGTTGGCGAAGCTCGCCGCCCGCATGTGCATCCGGTAGGGGCGGGACGTGCCGTCGGAGACGATGTAGCAGCCACCCTCACCGCGCGGGGTCTCGACCGGCACGTAGGCCTCCCCCGGGGGCACCCGGAAGCCCTCGGTGTAGAGCTTGAAGTGGTGGATGAGCGCTTCCATCGACTCGTCGATGCGGTTGCGCGGCGGGGGCGTGACCTTCTTGTCCTGCGCCCGGTAGTCGCCGGCGGGCATGCGCTCGCAGATCTGGCGGCAGATGCGGATCGACTCGCGGATCTCGTTGAAGCGGATGGCGTAGCGGTCCCAGCAGTCGCCCACCTCGCCGACGATGACGTCGAAGTCGACCTCGTCGTAGGCCAGGTAGGGCTCGTCGCGGCGCAGGTCCCGGGGGACGCCGGTGGAGCGCAGCAGGGGGCCGGTGAGGCCCAGGCTGATGGCCTCCTCGGCGGTGAGGGGACCGACGCCCTGGAGGCGCTTCTGCAGGATCGGCTGGCCGGTGAGCAGCCGGTCGTACTCGTCCATCCGCCGGCTCATCATGTCGCAGATGGTGAGCACGTCGTCCCGCCAGCCGTCGGGGAGGTCGGCGGCGACGCCGCCGGGGCGGATGTAGTTGTGGTTCATCCGCAGGCCGGTCACCTTCTCGAACCACTGGAGCAGCACCTCGCGCTCGCGCCAGCCGTAGACGAGCATGTTGATGGCGCCGATGTCGGAGCCGTTGGTGGCGAGCCAGAGCATGTGCGAGCTGATGCGGTTGAGCTCGCTCATCAGCATGCGGATCCACGTGGCCCGAGGCGGCAGCTCGAGGCCGAGCAGCCTCTCCACCGTGAGGCTGAAGGTCAGCTCGTTGAAGAACGGGGACAGGTAGTCCATCCGCGTGACGTTGGTGGAGCCCTGGTGGTACATGAGCTCCTCGCCGGTCTTCTCCATCCCGGTGTGGAGGTAGCCGATGACCGGCTTGGAGCGCAGGACCGTCTCGCCCTCGAGCTCGACCATGATCCGCAGCACGCCGTGGGTGGACGGGTGCGACGGGCCGAGGTTGAGGATCATCGTCTCGTCGGTCGGGACGTCGACGTCGAGGTCCGCCGGATCGATGCCCACCCCTTCGGGGAGGCGGAGCACGCCGCCCATCTCCCGCTCCAGCTCCCCCGCCGACTGCCGGCCGCGGGCGTCGAGCTCCTGGGCGCCCTCGTAGGTCTTGTCCCGCAGCAGCCGGTTGACGTCCTCGCCGCCGGGGACGGCCCGGCCGAGGAAGCGGTCGAGCAGGCTGCGCCGGCGCGCCTCGAGAGGGCCGGCGCCGTCCGGCTCGGAGCCGCCGGCGTCCTGGCCGGCGACGTGCTCGGGGCCCGCCTCGTCGGCGGTGCCGCTGCGGAGGTCCTCGCTGGTGGAACTCATCGTGTGGTCGCTCTCGTCACTCGGGATGGGGGGAGGGGACGGAGTCAGCGCCGGTCGGGGGACTCCTTGAAGCGCACCGGGATGTGACCGGTGGCGTAGTCCTTGCGCAGCGGGTGGCCTTCCCAGTCCTCCGGCATCAGGATCCGGCTCGGGTCGGGGTGACCCTCGAAGCGGACGCCGAACAGGTCGTAGGTCTCGCGCTCGTGGGCCTCGGCCCCCGCCCAGACGTCGTAGGCGGTGGGCAGCCAGGGGTCGGCCCCGGGCACCTGGCAGCGGACGCGCAGGCGCCGCCGGGCGGCGATCGACCACAGCTCGACGACGACCTCGAAGCGCTCGGGGGCGACACCCGCCGGCAGGTCCCGGCCCGGGTGGGTCAGGTAGTCGACGCCGGTGAGGCCGACGAACAGGTCGTAGCCGTCGGCCCGCAGCCCCTCGAGCAGCCCGTGGTAGCGGTCGCGGTCGGTGTGGACGACGGCGGCACCCAGGCTGTCGACCACCGGGCAGCCGTGCGCCTCGCCGATCACCGTCGCCGTAGCCGACGCACCCTCCACCGGGCCCGTCCCGGCCCCGTCGCCGGGGCCGGCGGTCCCGGCCGGCTCGGCCTGGCTCATGCCGGCGCGCCGAGGCGCAGCGGCTGGGGCGGCTCGGCCAGGCGGATGCCGGCACCCTCGCCGTCGCGGCGGGTCAGCTCGCCGAGCCGGATCTTCTGGTGGAGGGTGAGGATGGCGTGGATCAGCGTCTCCGGCCCGGGCGGGCACCCGGGGGCGTAGACGTCGACGGGGACCACCTGGTCCACGCCCTGCACGAGGGCGTAGTTGTTGAACATGCCGCCGGTGCTGGCGCACACGCCCATCGAGATGACCCACTTGGGCTCCATCATCTGGTCGTAGACCTGGCGGAGCACCGGGGCCATCTTCTGGCTCACCCGGCCGGCGACGATCATCACGTCCGCCTGGCGGGGGGAGGCGCGGAACACCTCCATCCCGAAGCGGGCCAGGTCGTAGTTGGCGGCGCCGGCGGCCATCATCTCGATGGCGCAGCACGCCAGCCCGAAGTTGGCGGCCCAGGAGCTCGACACCCGGGCCCACTTGACCATGCCCTCGAGGGTGCCGGTCAGGAAGTTGTGTTGCAGGTTCTCGAGGCCCATCTACCGCTCCTCTCCGGTCCTCGCCCCCACCGGCGGGCCCCAGTCGGCGTCGCTGCCGCCGGCCGACCCGCCGCCGTCAGCGCCGACCCTGTCGCCGCCGGCCCCGTCACCGTCCAGGGGCAGCAGCCCGGGACCGTCCATGGCCACCTCGATCGGCCGGGGCACGCGCCGCACGGCGGTGGAGGTGGTGCGGGTCAGGTCGGCCCGGGGCCGGTTGCGCAGCTTCTGCACCGGTCCCCAGTCGAGGGCGCCGTTGGACACCAGGTAGGCGAAGCTCACGAACACGATGCCGACGAAGACCGCCATCTCCGCCAGCCCGAAGCCGGCCAGCTGGCGGTACATCACGGCCCACGGGTAGAGGAACACCACTTCGATGTCGAAGATGATGAAGATCATCGCCACCAGGTAGAAGCGCACCGGGAAGCGGGCCGCGGGGGCCCGGCGGGGCACGATGCCGGACTCGTACGGGCCCTCCTTGGCCGCGGTGGGCCGCTTCGGGCCGAGGACGGCGGAGGCGACGAACGAGCCGGCGGCGAACAGCGCCGCCAGGGCCAGCATCAACACGATGGGGAGGTACTGGACCATGCAGGGGGTTCCTTCGGTGGGGCCGCGGGCCCGGGTCGGATCGGCGTGCGGCGTCCTTTTCTAGGCCCACCGGGACAGCCGGCGCCAACCTGGGCAGTTCGCACCCAGCGTACTCAGGTCCCGCGCCGCGCTCGGAGCTCCCCCCGAGGAAGGAGCGACGGGCCGCCGGCGCTCAGTTGCAGTGTGGCCCGGCCGGCCGCTGGCCGGTGGTGTCGGTCCCCGGCGGCGGGCCGAGGACCTTGTGGCCGGTGTCGACCACCAGCCGGCCGTCCTCGACGCGCACCGCGTAGCGGTCCAGGCCCCGCGGGGCCGGGCCGGTGCGCACCTCCCCGACGGCGTTGAAGCGGGAGCCGTGGCAGGGGCACTCGAACCACTGGGAGCTGCGGCAGAACGGCACCCGGCAGCCGAGGTGGGTGCAGGCCTGGTCGAGGGCGACGAAGCCCTCCTCCATGCCGGTCAGCTCGACCCCGCGGTACACCCGCTCGGCCTCGGGCAGGTCCCCGGCGGGATAGGCCACGACGTAGAAGCCGCCGACGGGGTCGTAGTAGGGGTCCGGCGAGCTGCGCAGGTGGTCGAGCAGCCCCTCGGCGGAGCCGAGCACGTAGCGGCGCCTGCGCCGGTTGGAGGCGCTGATCATGTAGTCCGACGCCGAGGTCACCACCCCGACGAGGGCGGCGCCGAAGACGCTCAGCACCCCCTGCTCGAGGAAGCGGCGCCGGCCGACGGCGGGAAGGCCGGTGAGCCCGGGGAGCGGCGAGCCCGCCGCAGCGGCCCCACCGGCCGCACCGGCGGGGGGACGGGCGGACGGCCCCCGCCTGGCCTCCCGCCACGCCCGGACGGCCAGCACCGTGAGGGCCAGGACGGCCACGACGGCGGCCACGACGATGCCGAGGACGTCCCAGGGTCCGAGCAGGGGGGTCGAAGCGAGCAGGGGCACCACGGGGCCCCAGCATGGCCGGACCGCCGGCGCCCGGCCACTCACCCCGCCCGTCCCGCCCCGGTCTCCCCCGGAGGTGGCTGTAGGGGCGCCGTACCCGTAGATTCGGGCCCGTGTCCCTGATCGATCGCGACCAGGTCGACCGCCGTTGCGACGTGCTCGTCGTCGGCGGCGGCCCCTCCGGCTCGGCGTGCGCCTACTGGCTGGCGAGCGCCGGCCACGACGTGGTGCTGCTCGAGCGCAAGCGCTACCCCCGCGAGAAGACCTGCGGCGACGGCCTCACGCCCCGCTCGGTGCGCCAGCTCGAGCAGATGGGCCTCACCGAGGAGCTGGCGGTCGCCGGCCACCGCTACGAGGGGCTGCGCTCCCACGGCTTCGGCCGCACCCTGGAGCTGACCTGGCCGTCGCACCCGGAGCTGCCCGGCTACGGCTACGTGATCACCCGCAAGGACCTCGACGCCCTGGTGGCGGAGCGGGCGGCGAAGGCCGGCGTGGCGGTCTGGGAGCGGGCGGAGGCGACCGCGCCGATCATCGAGGGCGGCCTGCTCCGCGGCGCGGTGGTCACCCGCAAGGACGCTCCCGATGCCGCCCCGGTCGAGGTCCGGGCCCGCTACGTGGTGGTCGCCGACGGCGCCAACTCGCGCTTCGGCCGGGCGCTCGGCACGACCCGCAACCGCAGCTACCCGCTGGGGATGGCCATCCGCGGCTACTACGAGTCGCCGCTGCACGCCGAGCGGTGGATCGACAGCTGGCTCGACATCCGCGACCGGGCGGGCAACGTGCTGCCCGGCTACGGCTGGATCTTCCCGGTCGGCGACGGCCGGGTCAACGTCGGCGTCGGGCTGCTGTCCACCTTCAACCAGTGGAAGGCGGTCAACACCACCCACCTGATGGAGAGCTTCGTCGAGTACGCCCCGGCGGCGTGGGACCTGCGTCCCGGGACCGCCTGCGGGCCGGCGACCGGCGGGCGCCTCCCGATGGGCCTGTCGGTCGGCCCGCACGTCGGGCCCACCTACCTGGTGGTCGGCGACGCCGGCGGGACCATCAACCCGTTCAACGGGGAGGGCATCGCCTACGCCTACGAGACCGGGCGGATGGCGGCCGACGCCGTGCACCTCGCCCTCGCCAGCGGCGACGGGATGGCGCTGCACAGCTACCAGGACGCCCTCACCGAGCGCTACGGCCTGTACTACCGGGTGGCCCGCACCTTCGTGCGGGTGATCGGCCACCCCGAGATCATGCGGGTGCTGGTGAGCACCGGGATGCGCAACCGCTCGCTCATGGAGTGGGTGCTGCGGATCATGGCCAACCTCCTCCGCCCCGACGAGCTGGGCCCGGCGGAAGCCGCCTACCGGGCGCTGGCCGCCCTGGCCCGGGTCGTCCCCCAGCCCGCCGCCTGAGCCGGCGCCGACCCGGCCGAGCCGGCACCCCGGCCGGGTCCGGCGGCCGAGGGGCGGGGGCCGGGGGGGTCTCAGCCGGCGGCCAGCTCCTCGGCCACCGCCCCGACGGCGTCGACGACCGAGTCGAGCTCGGCGTCGCCGTGGGCCAGCCCGGGGAACAGGATCTCGTACGCGCCCGGCGCCACCGCCACCCCCCGCTCCAGCAGGCCGTGCATGAACGCCGGGAACAGCCCGGTGTCGGCGGACGCCTTCGCCCCGGCGTAGTCGGTCACCGGCTCGCCCGCGAAGAACACCCCCACCAGCGTCCCCACGACCGGCACCTGGGCGGTCAGGCCGGCGGCGGCGAGCGCCGAGGCGAGCCCGGCGGCCAGGCGGGCGACGCGGGCGCCGAGCTCCTCGTAGGCGCCGTCGTCGAGCATCGCCAGCGACGCCAGTCCGGCGGCGGTCGCCAGCGGGTTCCCCGACAGGGTGCCCGCCTGGTACACCGGGCCGAGGGGGGCGAGCTGCTCCATGACGTCGCGCCGGCCGCCGAAGGCCGCCAGCGGCAGGCCGCCGCCGATGACCTTGCCGAAGCACCACAGGTCGGGGGTGACGCCGTAGAACGCCGACGCCCCGCCCCGGGCGAGGCGGAAGCCGGTGATGACCTCGTCGAAGATCAAGAGGGCGCCGGCGGCGTCGCAGGCGTCCCGCAGCCCCTGCAGGAAGCCGGGGGTCGGGGGCACCAGCCCCATGTTGGCCGCCACCGGCTCGACGATGACGCAGGCCACGTCGTCGCCGATGTCGGGGACGGTGTTGTAGGGCACGACGAGGGTGTCGGCGACCGCCCCGGACGGGACGCCCGCCGAGGCGGGCAGGCCGAGGGTCGCCACCCCGCTGCCGCCGCCGGCGAGCAGCCCGTCGGAGTGGCCGTGGTAGCAGCCCTCGAACAGCACGACCCGGCTGCGCCCGGTGGCCCCGCGGGCGACCCGGACGGCGGACATGCACGCCTCGGTGCCGCTGCTCACGAGGCGGACCTGCTCGCAGCCGTGGACCCGGCCGGTGATCTCCTCGGCGAGGAGCACCTCGCGCTCGGTGGGCGCGCCGAAGGTGGACCCCTCGCCGGCGGCCGCCTGCACCGCCTCGACGATCCGGGGGTGGGCGTGGCCGTGGATCGCCGGGCCGTAGGACTGCACCAGGTCGAGGTAGCGGCGGCCCTCGACGTCCCAGACCCACGGCCCCTCGCCGCGCGCCACGAAGTAGGGGGTGCCGCCCACCGAGCGGAACGCCCGCACCGGTGAGTTGACCCCGCCCGGCGTCACCGCGCACGCCCGGGCGTAGAGGGCCTCGTTGGTCGTCGGCTCAGCCATGGAGCGCCTCCGCCACCGGACCGGCGAAGTAGGTGAGGATGACGTCGGCGCCGGCCCGCTTGACGGCGGTGAGCTGCTCGAGGGCGACGGCCGGGCCGTCGATCCAGCCCCGCTCGGCGGCGGCCATGACCATGGCGTACTCGCCGCTCACGTGGTAGGCGGCGACGGGCACGTCGAAGCGGCGCCGTACCTCGGCGATGACGTCGAGGTAGGACAGCGCCGGCTTGACCATGACCAGGTCGGCGCCCTCCTCGACGTCGAGGGCGACCTCCCGCAGCGACTCCCGGGCGTTGCGGTAGTCCTGCTGGTAGCCGCGGCGGTCGCCGCCGCCGGCGATGGTGACGTCGACGGCGTCGCGGAACGGCCCGTAGAGGGCGGAGGCGTACTTGGCGGCGTAGGCGAGGATGGCGACGTCGGTGCGCCCGGCGCCGTCGAGGGCGGCGCGGATGGCGCCCACCTGGCCGTCCATCATCCCCGACGGGGCGACGACGTCGACCCCGGCGGCGGCCTGGGCGAGGGCGGCGCGGGCGTAGCGCTCGAGGGTGGCGTCGTTGTCGACCTCGCCCCGGGCGTCGAGCAGGCCGCAGTGGCCGTGGTCGGTGTACTCGTCGAGGCAGAGGTCGGCCATGAGCGCCAGCTGCCCGCCGAGGTCGGCGCGCAGCTCGGCCAGGGCGACCTGCACGATGCCGTCGGGGTCCCAGGCGCCGCTGCCCTCGGCGTCCTTGCGGGCGGGGACGCCGAAGAGGACCAGGCCCCGGATGCCGAGGTCGGCGAGCCGGCGGGCCTCCTTGCGCAGCGACTCGACGGTGTGCTGGACGACGCCGGGCAGCGAGGCGATCGGCTGCGGCCCGTCGATGCCCTCCCGGACGAACAGGGGGGCGATCAGGTCGTCGACGCCGAGGCGGGTCTCGGCGACCAGGTCGCGCAGCGCCGGCGTCCGGCGCAGGCGGCGGAGGCGGGTGGTGGGGTACGGCATGCGGGGAAAGGCCTCCCGGGCGGACGGTGGCGGGCCGGCCCGGGCTGCGGCGGCGGCCGGCGGACCGGGGGGAACGCTACGTCGGCGCCGGCGCTCCACGCCGGTCGGCCCGTCGGCAGCGGGCGTTCGGGCCGGACGGTGGCGGTCCCGGGACCCTCGGTCCCACCACGCGGCCGGCCCGTACGCCCCGAGGGCGGCTCCCGGCGACGGGGGTGAGCTGGCGGCTTGCACATCCCGACGCCGGAAACCGGACTGCCGATGCTTGAGACGCCGGGACGGCCCGCCGGGTTCCGCCTCCGGTAAAAAAGCGGCAGGGCCCGTCGGGGCCAACAGGCCGTCGCGGCCGTCGGGTCTCGTCTAGAACACGGTCATGAGCGCTGCTCCCGTGCCCCACTACCGCCGCCCCGGGCGGGCCACCCGCCTGGCCAACCACCTCGTCGCCCTGCTGACGCGCGCCGGGATCAGCGTGCTCGGCAGCCGGGTCCTCGAGACCCGGGGGCGCCGCAGCGGCCTCCCCCGCCGCACCCCGGTCAACCTCCTCACCGTCGACGGGGCCCCGTACCTGGTGTCGCCGCGCGGCGAGACCGACTGGGTCCGCAACGTCCGCGCCGCCGGCGGCTCGCTGGTGCTGGTGCTCGGCCGGCGCCGCACGGCGTACACCGCCACCGAGCTCACCGGCGACGACCGGCTCCCCCTCCTACGCGCCTACCTGCGCCGGTGGAGCTTCGAGGTGGGCGCCTTCTTCGAGGGCGTCGGCGCCGACAGCGGCGACGACGTGCTGCGGGCCGTCGCCGACCGTCACCCGGTCTTCGCGCTGAGCGCCGCCACCAGCGCCTGAACCAGCCCGGGGATGGTGTGCTCGGCGGCCACCACCGTCACCTCCAGGCCGGCTTCGCCGGCGGTGCCGGCGGTCACCGGCCCGATGCAGGCGACGACCGGCGGCACCCGGTCCCGCCCGGCGAGGGCCACGTAGTTGGTGACGGTGGAGGAGGAGGTGAAGCAGACGGCGTCGGCCGCGGCCGCAGCGGCGAGCACCTCCGCGGCGGCGGCGGGGACCACCGTGCGGTAGGCCTCCACCACGGCGACCTCCCACCCGGCGGCGCGCAGGCCCGCCGGGAGCACGGGCCGGGCGACCGCCGCCCGGGGGAGCAGCGCCCGGACCGGACCCGGGTGCGCGGGCGGGGGGGCGGCGAGCAGCGCCTCGAGCAGCGCCTCGGCCACGTACTCGCCGGGGACGACGTCGGCGACCAGCCGGTAGCCGGCCAGGGCGTCGGCGGTCGCCGCCCCGATGGCCGCCAGCCGGGTACCCGCCCACGCCCGGGCGTCGGGCAGCCGCCCGCACAGCCGGGGGACGGCGTTGACGGAGGTGAAGATCGCCCAGTCGTAGCGCCCGGCGGTGATCCCGGCGGCGGCGGCGTCCAGCCCGGCGCCGCCGTCGGCGGGGGCGGCGACGGCGATGGCCGGCAGCTCCAGCACCCGGGCGCCGAGCTCCCGCAGCCGGGCCGACAGCACCGGGGCCTGGTCGCGGGCCCGGGTGACGACGACCGAGCGGCCGGAGAGGGGGCGCCGCTCGTACCAGCCGAGGTCGAGGGCGGCGACCGGCCCGACGACGACGGTGGCGGGCGCCTCGGCGGGGGCGGCGGCGAGGGCGGCGAGGGTCGTGCGCCGCGTCGCCTGCTCCGGCCGGGTGCCGCCGGTGACGGCGGCGACGGGGGTCTCGGGCGCCAGCCCGCCGGCGAGCAGCCGCCCGGCGACGGCGGCGGGGGCGGCGGCGCCGGCGGGCACCACGAGGGTGGCGCCCGAGCGGGCCAACCCCGCCCAGTCGGTGCCGGGATCATCGCCGGTGACCACCGTGAAGGCACTGGCCGTCCCCGGGTGGGTGAGGGGCACGCCGGCGTAGGCGGGGACGGCTGCCGCCGGGGCCACGCCGGGGACGACCTCGAAGGCGACCCCCGCCGCCTGGAGGGCCTGGGCCTCCACGCCGCCGGCACCGCCGGCGAAGGGGTCGCCGGCGGCCAGGCGGACGACGGGGCGGCCGGTCCGGCCGTGCTCGGCGAGGACCGCCCCGGCCTCCGGCCCGGTGACGGCGACCCGCTCGGCGTCGGGGGGCGCCAGGTCGAGCAGGGACGCCTCGACGAGCCGGTCGTGGACGACCACCTCGGCCCGCCCGAGCACCTCCGCCGCCCGCAGCGTGAGCAGGCCCGGGTCGCCCGGACCGGCTCCGACGAGGTAGACGGTCACCGGGTCCGCTCGAGCAGCCCGGCGGCCAGGTCGCGGCCGAGGACCTCCCCGGCGCCGGCCGGGCCGGAGCGGCGGTCCCGGTGCGGCACGCCGTCGGCGGACGCCACCAGCCCCTCGATGTGCAGGCGGTCGCCGTCGAC
>DASSZM010000189.1:0-7028 GCA_035702855.1 Acidimicrobiales bacterium
AGGATCTCGTCCTTGTCCCGGAAGTAGTGCCCGATGACCCCGGTCGAGCAGCCCGCCTCGGCGGCGATGTCGCGGATGCTGACCCGGTCGATCCCGACCCGGGCCATCAGCCGCCAGGTGGCCTCGATCACCTCCGCCCGGCGCTGCTCCCGGTCGACGATCTTCGGCATCTCAGGACCGCAGCCGCGCGCCGATGGCGGCGCCGCTGCGTCGCGCCCTACGCTCCCGCCCACGCACCGCTCCGTCCTCGCTCCCGACGCAAACGCCGGCTGCGTCGCCCTCGTCTCGGGGGGCGGCACCGGCATCGGCAGGGCGACCGCGCTCGCGCTGGCGCGCACCGGCGCGGCGGTCGTCGTCTGCGGTCGCCGGCCGGAACCCCTGGCCGGGACCGTCGCCGCGGTGGGCGCCGCCGGCGGGATGGCGGCGGCCGTCCCGGCAGACCTGCGCGAGCACGACGACGTGGTGCGGGTCGTCGACGCCGCCCTGGAGCGCTTCGGCCGGGTCGACGTCCTCGTCAACAATGCGGGAGGCCAGTTCGCGGCTCCGGCGGAGGCCATCACCGCCAAGGGCTGGCGGGCCGTCCACCGGCTGGCGGTCGACGCGACCTGGGACCTCACCCACGAGGTCGCCACCCGCTCGCTGATACCGCAACGCGCCGGGGTCGTCGTCTTCGTCGGCTTCAGCCCCCGCCGGGGGCTGCCCGACATGGTGCACGCCGCCGCCGCCCGGGCTGCGGTGGAGAACCTGGCCGGCGGCCTGGCGTGCGACTGGAGCCGGTACGGCATCCGGTCGGTGTGCGTGGCGCCCGGCAACATCGCCACCGAGGCGCTCGACGGGTACGGGCCGGAGGCCGTCGCGTCCTGGGAGCGCTCCGTGCCCCTCGGCCGCCTGGGCAGCCCCGAGGAGGTGGCCGAGGTGATCGCCTTCCTCGTGTCGCCGGGGGCGGCGTACGTGACCGGCGCGACGGTCGTGGTCGACGGCGGCGTCGACGTCTGGGGTCACGGCGAGCTGCCCCCGCCGCCCTCCCCGCCACCCGCGGCCGGCGAGACGACCAGGCGGGCGTCGAGCCCGTAGGCGCCGCTCGGCGTGACCAGGAGGGGGTTGACCTCCAGTTCCGCCACGGCCGGGTGCGCCGCCGCCGCCCGGGAGAGGGCGGCCACGGCGGCGGCCACGGCCCCCAGGTCCAGCGGGGGACGCCCCCGGGCCCCGGTGAGGAGCGGGGCGCCCCGGAGCGACCGGAGGAGGGTCTCCGCCTCGCCCGCGTCGAGCGGCGCCAGGGCGGCGGCCACGTCGGTGAGGATCTCGGTGTGGACGCCGCCGAGGCCGACCACCGCCACTGGGCCGAAGCGGGGGTCGCGGACACAGCCGACCAGCAGCTCGACGCCGCCGCTCGGGTCGGCCATCGCCTCGACCGACAGCGGATGCGCCCCGAAGCGGCCCCACAGGTCGGCCGTGACCGCCTCGAGGTGCTCGGCGTCGCGCACGCCGAGCACGACGCCGCCGGCGTCGCTCTTGTGCTCGAGGGCGACCGCCTTGACGGCCACCGGCCAGCCGAGCTCCGTCGCGGCGACCAGGGCGGCGGCAACGTCGGTGACGGCCCGGGCCGGCACCAGCGGGAAGCCGGACTCCTCGAGCAGCGCGCGCGCCGCGAAGTACCCGCCCGTCGCCGGGCCGGGGCGCGCCGCCGGTAGCTGTCGCAGCGCCGGGAGCCGCCCCGCCGCTCGCCGCCACAGCCGCCCGCTGACCCAGGCGGCGTCCTCGACGCTCGGGAACACCGGCAGGCGCCCGCGCTGGAGGCGGGCGAGGGGGCCGTCCGCCTCGCCGGTGGCGGCGGCCAGCATGGAGTGGGTGACGAGCGGCTTGCCCGTCCTGGTCACCAGCTCGACGAGGGTTGCGGCGACGTCCCGTTCGGTTGCCGCCAGCTCGGGGCCGTACACGCCGTAGCCGCCGAAGTAGCCGGTCATCAGCACGGCGTCGACGTCGTCGGCGTCGAGGAGCACCTCGAGGACCCGGGCGAAGGACCACAGGTCGTTCTCGCCGGCCCCGGCGAGGTCGACGGGATTGGTGGTGCCCCCCGTCGTGCCGGTGGCGGCGGTGAGGCGGTCGGAGACCTCCCCGGGCAGCGGCGGGACCACGAGGCCGTGTCGCTCCGCCACCTCCGCCGCCACCGCGCCGTGCCCGCCGCCGTCGGCGAGGATGGCGACCCGCCGGCCCCGGGGGGCGGCGGGGAGCAGGAGGCCCTGCAGCAGGTCGACCAGCTGCTTGGGCGTCTGCACCTGCTCGATCCCGGCGGCCCGGCAGGCCGCCTCGATCGAACGCTGCCCGCTGACCATGGCCCCGGTGTGCGAGCGGGCCGCCCGGGCCGCGGCCTCACTGGCGCCGACGGTGATCATCACCACGGGGGTGCCGGCGTCGGTGGCGGCCCGCGCCACCTCCAAGAAGCGCCGGCCGTCCCGGAAGTCCTCGCAGTAGAGGGCGATCGCCTCGATGCCCGGCGCCAGAGCGAAGTCCTCGACGAGGTCGGCCACCTGCAGGTCGGCCTGGTTGCCGATCGAGGCGAAGCGGGCGAAGCCGAGTCGCGCCGCCTCGGCCCGCATCCCCACCTCGAGGGCCAGGTTGCCGCTCTGGGAGATGAGGCCGATGGGCCCGGCCGGCAGGTCGTTGGAGGCCAGATGGAGCTCGGCGGCGGCGTCCATCAGCCCCAGGCAGTTGGGCCCGAGCAGGACGGCGCCGGCGGCGCGCACCCGGGCCACCGCTGCCTGCTCACGGCGGCGTCCCTCCGGCCCGGTCTCGGCGAGCCCGGCGGTGATGCCGAGGATCGCCCGGGCCCCGGCGGCCAGGGCGTCGTCGATTGCCTCGTCGAAGGCGGCCGCGGGGACCGCCAGCACCACCAGCTCCGGCGCAGCCGGCAGGGCGGCCAACGACGGGTAGGCGGGCCGCCCGAGGACGGTGGGCGCCCGCCGGTTGACGAGGAACACCGACCGGCGGTGCTCGCCGCGCAGGGCGTTCTTGCCGAGCCAGTTGCCCCATTTGCGGGGGTCGTCGGAGGCGCCGAGGACCGCGAGGGCCGCCGGGTCGAAGAGCGGCCGCAGGTCCCGCCGACCGGCTGCGGGCGGGTCGGCGGTGTCGGTGGCGGTGCTCAAGGCTGCCAGGCGGAGGTGCCGTCGGACCCGGCGCTGACCCGGTGGGCGAGTTTGGGGACGTCTTGGATGAGGCGGATGGTGTAGGGGTCCTCGGGGTGTTCCATGATTTGTTCGACGGGGCCGGCTTCGACGACTTCGCCGCCGGAGAGGACGATGGCGGTCTGGGCGATGCTGCGGACCAGGGCGAGGTTGTGGGTGATGAACAGCATGGTGAGGTGCCGTTCGTGTTGGAGTCGGCGGAGGAGCTCGACGATGACGGCTTGGACCGAGACGTCGAGGGCGGAGGTGACTTCGTCGCAGACCAGGAGGGTGGGTTCGACGACCAGGGCGCGGGCGATGGCGACGCGTTGGCGTTCGCCGCCGGAGAGTTGGTCGGGGTAGCGGTCGAGGAAGTCGGGGCCGAGGGAGACGTCTTGGAGCACGCGGGTGACGCGTTCGGGGCGCTCGTCGGCGGGGACGGTGCGGAAGTGGTCGAGGGGTTGGTGGAGGATCTGGCGGATGGTCTTGCGGGGGTTGAGGGAGGTGTAGGGGTTCTGGAAGATGTATTGGACGCGTTCGAGGGTGTGGCGGTCGCGTCGGCGGGTGCCGGCGGGCAGGTCGGTGTCCTCGAGGCGCATCCGGCCGGTCCAGTTGGCGTGGAGGCCGACGATGCAGCGGGCGAGGGTGGTCTTGCCGGAGCCGGACTCGCCGACCACGGCGGTGCAGGTCTGGGGGGCGACGGTCAGGTTGACGTGGCGCAGGACCTGGAAGCGGCCGTAGTGGGCGTCGAGGCCGGTGACGGTGAGCAGGGAGTCACTGCGGGTGGCGGCGGGGGCGACGACGGTGCCGCCGCGCAGGACGCTGCCGGCGGTCTCGGTGGCGCGCAGGCAGCGCACCAGGCGGGCGTCGAGGGTCACGGGGGTGGGGTCCTCGAGGGTGCAGCGCTGGGTGGCGTGGCCGCAGCGGGGCGCGAACGAGCAGCCGGTGGGGCGCCGCCCGGGGCGGGGGGGTTGGCCGGGCACGCCGATGAGGGTCTCGGCCTGTTCGGGGGAGGGGACCGCGGCGAGCAGGCCCTGGGTGTAGGGGTGGATGGGGGCGGAGAAGACCCGTTCGGTGGAGCCGAGCTCGATGAGCCGCCCGGCGTACATGACCGCCACCTGGGAGACCAGGCCGGAGACCACAGCGAGGTCGTGGCTGACGTAGACCGCGGCGACGCCGTAGGACTGGCAGAGGTTGCGGACCGTCTCGAGGACGTGGCGTTGGGTGGACACGTCCAGGCCGGTGGTGGGCTCGTCGAGCACGATGACCTTGGAGCGGCAGGCGAAGGCCATGGCGATGGCGACGCGTTGTTGCTGGCCGCCGGAGAGCTGGTGGGGGTACTTGCGCAAGATCCCCGAGCCGGGATCGAGCTTGGCGTCAACCAGGACCTGGGCGATGCGGGCGTCGGGGTCCTCGGCGGCGGCGGGGTGGGCGGCGAGCGCCTCGCGCATCTGACGGCCGATCCGCAACGTCGGGTTCAAGGCGGCGGCGGGATCCTGGGGGACGTAGGCGACGGTCCCGCCGCGCACGTCGCGCAGCTGCGCCGCCGACAGGCCGAGCAGGTCACGTCCGTCGATGCGGACCTGGCCGCCGGAGATGTGCAACCCGCGGCGGGCGTAGCCGAGCAGGGCCAACGCCACGGTCGTCTTGCCCGACCCCGACTCGCCGACCAGGCCTAGGATCTCGCCCGGCTCGACCCGGAAGCTCACCTCGTCGACGACATCGGCGCCGCCGGCGAGACGGATCTGCAGGTCGGCGACCTCGATGCGGGTGGTGGCGGTCGTGGGCGACTCCAACGTGGTCACGGCAGGCTCCCGGCAGTCGAGATCACACTGGCCAGGGTGGCGTCGTCGCCCTGGCGGTCGACGCCGATCATCACCCGGGCGATGGCATCGGTGAAGGTGTTGGTCCCGATCGTCAAGACGGCGATCAACGCCGCGGGCACGATCACCGCCCACGGATTGGACGACAGGCCGATCCGGTTCTCCTGGATCATGTACCCCCAGTTCGGCGCCGGGGGCGGCTGCCCGAAACCGAGGAACGCCAAACCGGCCATCAACACGATCGACCAGGTCAAGCGCAGACCGACCTCGACCATCAACGGGCTGACCAGGTTGGGCAGCAACTCGCTGCGCATCACCTTGGACGGCTTCATCCCCTGCAACTCCACCGCTTTGACATAGTCCCGCTCGGAGAGATCCAACGTCGCCGAGCGCAACACCCTCGCCACCGCCGGCGCATGGGTGAAACCGACCGCCAACACGATCAGCCACGGCTTGGGGCCCACGATCGACACCAGCAACAAGGCGAACACCAATTGCGGGAACGCCAGGATCACATCCACCGTGCGCATGATGAACCCGTCCGCCCGGCCCCGCAGATAGGCGGCCGAAACCCCCGCCACCGACCCGACGACCACCCCGAACGCGGTCGCGGCGGCGGCCATGATCAACAGCACCCACCCGCCCGCCAGCACCCGCGACAACACGTCCCGCCCGAGCGTGTCACCCCCCAACACGTTGGCGCCGCCCGGCGCCGCGAACGGCGTCGTCACGAACGCCGTCGGCGAGTCGGGCGCCACGAACGGGCCGACCACCGCCACCAACACCACCAACCCCGCCAGCGACAGACCGATCGCCCCCCGCCGCGTGCGCGCCGCGCGCACCAACGCCGAGGAGCCACGCCTCCGCCGCCCCACCCCGGCAACCGGCAACGGCGCCGGGACCTCAGGAACCACCACGGTCGCCACCGCTCACCTCCCCAGACGGCGACGCGGTGACGCCAGCAGCGCGATCACGTCGGTCACGATGTTCACGAACACATAGAACGCCGCCAGGATCACCACGATCAACTGGATCGTCGGGATATCCCGATCCGACACCGCGTTCACCAACCCCTGACCGATCCCCGGGAAGTTGAACACGTCCTCCACGATCACGATCCCCCCCGCCAGGTACAAGAAGTTGAGACCGATCACCTGGATCGTCGGGGCGATCGCGTTCGGCAACGCATGGATGAACGTCACCCGCCCCGGCCGCAACCCCTCCAGCCGGGCCATCTCCACGTAATCCGACTCCAACGCCTCGATCATCGCGGCGCGCATCATCCGCAACACATACGGCACGATCACGATCACCAACGTCGCCGTCGGCAACACCAGCAACGTCGGCTGGCTCCACGCGTACGTCCCCGGCGGGAGCAACGACACCGCCGGCAGCCAATGCAACACCACCGTCGAGAACACGATGATCAAACCGATCGCCACCACGAACTCCGGCAACGCCGTCACCGCCAACGACACCACCGAACTCACATGATCGAACCACGAGTCCTTGAACAACGCCGCCACCGCCCCCAACACCACCCCCAACACCGTCCCGATCGCACCCGAGACCGCCACCAGCACCGCCGAGTTCACCAACCGCGGCGCCACCTCACCCCACACCCCCTGACCGTTCGCGAACGAATGCCCCGGGTTGCCGCTCTAGATCCCCGAGATCCAATGCCAGTACTGGTCCAAGATCCCCTGGTTCAGGTGCAACTGGTCCTCGATCGCCTTGATCCGCGCCGGCGTCGCCGAGTGCCCCAACACCGCATACGCCGCGTTCCCCGGCAACACCTCCGTCGCGAGGAACACCACCAGCGACACCACGAACAGCGTCACCACCCCGATCCCGCCCCGCCGCAGGAACAACACCCAGATCGGGTGACGCTCACCCCACGACACCGCAGCCTCGGGTGCCGCCGGTGTCGCCTCCACTGCATCCTCGACCAGCATGGCTCTCTCCCCCGACGCCGCTACCCCCCGGCAGCCGCTTTCCAAGACCGCCGTACTATAACCCGGGCGGCGCCGGCGGCCCCGGTCAC
>DASSZM010000232.1:0-8264 GCA_035702855.1 Acidimicrobiales bacterium
CATGCGGCGGGACTCGTCCACGAGGTGGTGGAGCGCCCGGCGGCGGGCGAGCACGTGCTCTTCGGGGATCATCGAGCCCAGCCAAGCGGCCGGCGGCGCGGGGTCGGCAGGGCCAAAAGGCACATCGGCGCCCGCCGGGCGGCCCTGCGACGGGAGCGAGGCGCGCGACCCGGGCGACGACCTTCCTGACTGCCCTCCCCCCGGCCGACGCCAGCGGCTCCTCCCGGCTCCGCCGCGCTGCTCCGACCCCGGTCGCCCCGATCGCGGCGAGGGCCGTCCGGCCCTGCGCCCGAGGGCCGGCAGCCGCTGGCGGTGGCGGTGGCGGTGGCGGTGGCGTGGCGACGGTGGTGCCCGGAGGCTGGCGCTCGCCGTCGCCGTGGACGGTGGGCGGAAAGCGGAGCAGCGGCGCGCCAAGCTGGCCGACTACGAGGCGGCCGTCGCCGCGACCCTCCGCGAGCGGGGCGTCCCCGAACCGCAGGCCACCCTCGCGGCCGAGGCCGGCATGACCGTGTTGCCCGTCGCCCTCGGGCGATGGTCGGCCGGACCCGCCGACTGCGACCTGCCGTCCGTGGTGCGGGACGTCGTCTCGGAGCTGCGGGCGCTGGTCGCCGGCGGCTGACACCGCCGGGCACCGGCGCAACCCGGGCCCGAAGCGGCGCAGCCGTGCGCTTGTGCGCGCGGGTGGCGGGAACCTAGGATTTTCTCGTCCCTTCCGGGGGACAATAGGAAATGCGGCGCATTTTTCGAGAGCATTTTCAAACGCGCCCTCGCATTGGTTTTGCTGGGCATTCCCCGGTAGCCTGATCGCCCGTGAGTGCGGCCGGTTCCAGCGCCGACGAGCGGCGCAACCGCCCGCGCCGACGCAGCATCCGTGCGGTGATGGTCGACACGGCGCCCCTCCGGGAATCGCCGGCGTACCGGCGGATCTGGGCCGGCAACGGTCTGTCGGCCATCGGCGGCCAGATGACGAACTACGCGGTGTTGCTGCAGGTGTTCCTCCTCACGCACCGATCGCTGGCGGTCGGCCTCGTCGGGCTCGCCATCGCCGCGCCGACCATCGTCGTCTCCCTCGGGGCCGGCCCGTTGATCGACCGGATCGACCGGCGCCGGACCGTGCTCACCTGCACCGGCATCCAGGTCGGCCTGTCCGCCGCCCTCGCCGTCCAGGCATTCGCCCACCTCGACAGGGTGTGGCTCCTCTACCTGCTCGTGGCGGTCCAGGCCTCCGTCGGCGGCGTGAGCGCACCGGCCCGGCGCACCTTCATGCCCACCCTGCTCCCCAAGGACCAACTCGCCGCCGGCGCTGCCCTGCAGATACTCACGATGCACGGGAGCGCCACCATCGGACCAGCCCTCGCCGGGCTGCTCACCGCCGCCGGCGGTCTGCGGGTCTGCTACGTCGTCGACGCCGCCAGCTTCGTCTTCGCCCTCTACGGCGTCGCCCGCCTCCCGCCGAGCCTGCCCCGCTCCTCCGCCACAGCCAGCCGGGGGATGCGCGCCGCGGTCGAGGGCTTCCGGTTCATCCGCCGGCAGCGACCCGTCCTCGGCGCCATCGTCGCCGACATGAGCGCCGCCTTCCTGGCGATGCCGATCGCCCTGTTCCCGGCGATCAACGCCGCCCGGTTCGGCGGCGACCCGACGACCCTCGGCCTGATGACCACGGCGGTGGCGACGGGCGGGATCCTCGGCGCGTCGCTCTCCGGGCCGGCGAGCCGGCTCCGCCGGCGCGGCCTCGGGATCCTCACCGCCGGGACGGTCTGGGGCCTGGGCATCGTGGCGTTCGGGTTCGCCGACTCGTTCTGGCTGGCGGCCCTCTCCCTCCTCGTCGCCGGTGCCGGGGACAGCACCGCCGTGGTCCTGCGCACCGCCGTGGTCCAGGAGCTCACCCCCGACGAGCTGCGGGGGCGGGTGAGCGCGGCCGAGTTCGCCGCGGGCGCCGGCGTGGCGCAGCTGGGCAACCTGCGGGCCGGGGCGCTGGCGTCGCTCACCTCCCCCGGGGTGGCCGCCGTGGGCGGTGGGCTCTCCGCCGTCGCCGGCGCCGTCCTCGTCGGGACCCTGGTCCCCGCGCTCGTCACCCTCGACCGGTCGCCCACCGCCGCGCCCGCGAACCGGCCGAGCGGCTGAAGGGCTGACGGCTGACGGCTGGCACAGCGGGAGGGAGGCAACGGCCGAAGGGAGCCGGGCGGGTCTCGCCCGCCGTCGATATCGTTGCCCCGGTGGCTACGACCGTCGTCGACGAGCCGGCACAGCAATGCGTCTGAGCCCGGCCGAGCGGGACCGGCTCCTGCTGTGGACGGCGGCCGAGCTCGCTCGTGCCCGCCGTGCCCGTGGCCTGCGCCTCAACGTCCCCGAGGCCACGGCACTGATCGCCGACACCGTCTGCGAGGCGGCCCGGGACGGGGCCCGGCTGGCCGAGGCGGTGGAAGCGGGCCGCTCGATCCTCGGCCCGTCCGATGTCCTGCCGGGGGTCACCGACGTGGTCACCGACGTCCGCGTCGAGGCGACCTTCGAGGACGGCACCCGCTTGGCGGTGGTCGCCGACCCCTTCCGCCGCGGTGACGGCGCGACCGACCCGGACGCCGAGGTCGCCGCCCCCGGTCGGGTCGTCGCCGGCGGCGACCCGGAGCCACCGGTGCAACCCGGGTGCCGCAGCATCGTGGTGGTCAACGAGTCCCCCGTGCCGATCAGCGTGACGAGCCACTACCACTTCTTCGAGGCCAACCCCCGCCTCCGCTTCGACCGCGCCGCCGCGTACGGCATGCACCTGCGGATGGCAGGGGGCGGTTCGGTCAGGTTCCCGCCGGGCGAAGCGGTGACCGTCGAGCTCACCCCGATCGGCGGCGCCCGGGTCGTCATCGGCTTCGCCGGGCTCGTCGACGGGCCGCTCGACGCCCCCGGGGCGCGCGCCGAGGCACTCGAGCGGGCCCGCCAGTGCGGCTACCTCGGTGCCGGCGCCCCGGGCGGGACGCCGTGAGCGGCGCCGGACCCGGGAGTGGCGGGGCCTTTCCCAGCGGCGACCGGTACCGATCGCTGCACGGGCCCGTCGCCGGCGACCGCATCCACCTCGGCGACACCGGGCTGGTGCTCCGGGTCGACGCCGACGCCCAGTTGCCGGGCGACGAGTTCCTCGTCGGCTTCGGCCGGACCGCACGCGACGGGATCCAGCTGCGCGCCGACACCGTCGGCGCGACCTGCGACGTCGTGGTCTCCAACGTCGTGCTCGTCGACGCCGTCCTCGGCTGCCGCAAGGCGAGCATCGGCATCCGCGCCGGCCGCATCGCCGCCATCGGCCGCGCCGGCAACCCGGACACCACCGACGGCGTCGAGGTCGTCGTCGGCTCCGGCACCACGATCATCAACGGGGAAGGGCTCCTCGCCACCGCCGGAGCGGTCGACACCCACGTCCACCTCCTCTCCCCCCGCGTGCTCGAAGCGTCGCTCGCCTCGGGCGTCACCACCGTCGTCGGGCAGGAGTTCGGCCCGGTGTGGGGCGTCGGGGTCAACGCCCCGTGGGCGCTGCGCACCGCCTTCGCCGCCTTCGACGCCTGGCCGGTCAACATCGGTCTCCTGGCGCGCGGCACCGCCTCCCGGCCCGCACCCCTGGTCGAAGCGCTCGAAGCGGGAGCGAGCGGCTTCAAGGTCCACGAGGACCTGGGTGCCCACCCCCGCTGCCTCGACACCGCCCTGCGCGTCGCCGACGACCACGACGTCCAGGTGGCGATCCACACCGACGGGCTCAACGAGACCGGCCTGCTCGAGCACACCGTCGCAGTGATCGGCGACCGGACGGTCCACGCCTTCCACATCGAGGGCTGCGGCGGTGGCCACACCCCCGACGTGCTGCGCCTCGCCGGGCGGGCCAACGTCATCGGGTCCTCCACCAACCCCACGATCCCCTTCGGTCGGGACGCCGTGGCCGAGCACTTCGACATGATCTGCGCCGTCCACGGCCTGCACCCCGACCTTCCCGGCGACGCCACCCTCGCACGGGACCGCATCCGGGCGTCGACCATCGGGGCCGAGGACGTCCTGCACGACCTGGGCGTCATCCCGATCACCTCCTCGGATGCCCAGGGCATGGGACGGGCCGGTGAGACCATCCGTCGCACGTTCGCGCTGGCGGCCAAGATGAAGGCCCAACGCGGGCCGCTCCCCGGCGAGCGCGACGGCGACGACAACGACCGCATCCTCCGCTACGTCGCCAAGCTCACGATCAACCCGGCGCTCGCCCACGGCCTCGCCCACGAGATCGGGTCGCTGGAGGTCGGGAAGCTGGCCGACATCGTGCTGTGGCACCCCGCCTGGTTCGCGGCCAAGCCCAACCTCGTCCTCAAGGCCGGCTTCCCGGCCTGGGGCGTGACCGGCAACCCCAACGCCGCCGTCGACACCGCCGAACCGCTCGTGCTCGGCCCGCAGTTCGGCGGGCTGGGGGTGGCACCAGCCGAGCTGTCGGTGGCGTTCGTCGCCCGGGCCGGCCTCGAGGGCGGGGCGGATCGCCTGCCGACCCGGCGCCGGCGGGTCGCCGTCGCCGGGACCCGGGGCATCGGTCCCGCCCAGATGGTGCGCAACGCCCGCACCGGTGTGGTCGGCGTCGACCCGGCCACGGGGAGGGTCACCCTCGACGGCGACGAGGTGGCCTCCGCTCCCCTCGACGCCGTCAGCCTCAACCGCCTCTACTTCCTCTGAGCTCCCGTGGCCGGCCCGACCGGCGGGCGACGACGCCGGTCCGCCGGTTCCGGCTTTGCGCCACGGCCACCTTCGCCGACACCCGGCAACGCGGCCTTTGGGCGACTCCGGTCCTGGCCGCCCTGCGCCGAACGCCACGTCTGTCCGGCGAGGCCCCTTCGACCCGCCCCGGTGACGGCGAAGAACCGTCAAGGCGGGCCGCCGGGCGGCCGAAGGCGTGGTGACGACCAACGGAGGAGAGGGGCACATGGGCCAGGGGAAAGACGTCGCCGCTACGGCAGGGGGCGCGCTCGGGCGCGTCGGCAGGGGGGTGCTCGTCGGGGCGGCAGCCGTCGGGCTCGCCGTGGGAGGCGCCGGTGTCGCCGCGGCGGCGTCCAGCCCCGCCCACCCGGCTGGCGCCCTACAGGCCCGACACCCCCTCGACGGCAGGGTCGGGGCCGAGGGACCCGTCATCCACGGCGAGTGGACCGTCGAACACGGCGGATCCTTCTCGACCTTCGTCGAGCAGATCGGCACCGCCGGGGCGCCGGTGTCCAGCTCCAGCTCCAGCTCCAGCTCCAGCTCCGGGACGAGCATCACGGTGACGAGCGCCGACAACTTCCAGCAGACCTACACCATCACATCCTCCACCCGCGTCTCGCCCCGCGGCACGACGATCAACCAGGGCGACACGCTGCGCGTCTACGCGACGGTGCCGGCCCCCTCGACGACGGGCGGCTCGACCACCGGCAGCTCGACCACCGGCAGCTCGACCACCGCGGACACCGCCGTGTCGATCATCGACGTGACGGCGGCCCGGGCAGCCGACGGCGGCCACGACCACCACCACGACGGTCGCCCGGGGCGAGGGTCCCACACGGGCAGGTAGGCGGCGCCCGGCAGATCCTCGTCCACCCGGGCGAGGATCTCGTCGCGCCGGACCGGGTTCCGGCGTGCTCAGCCGAAGGGGGCCGGAGCGGACCGGCCGCACTGGTACCGGTGACGACCGATGAACGCGCCCACCAGCGTGGCTCCCGCGACCGCCGCCACGGATCCGAGGATCGACAACCAGGCGGCGCCGAGGCCGACCGCGATGAGCAACGCGCACCCGAGCATGGCCCGCCGCAGCGGGACGGTCAGCACCGGCGGACAGCGACGCCTCGCCTCCCACAAACCGCCGACGATGGCGAGGACCACCAAGGCTGCAGCACCGAGCAGCGAGAAGCCCCTCCCCCACGCAGCGGAGCCGAAGACTGCTGAAGGGACGGCCAGCGCCAGGAAGGACTGGACGGCGAGCAGCGGGATGTACCGCACCTGCCGGGCACCCATGGCGTCCACGTCCGTGACGCTACCGCGCTCGGCCTCCGCCCAGGGCGCCGACCCCCCGCCCGGACGCCCGCGGCCTCACCATTGCTGCGGCGGCGCCGCCGGGTCCGGACCCCCGCCACGGTCGGGGACCGGTGGCCGTCGGGTAACCGTCCGGTAACCGGGCGGGGGAAGGACTACCAGCATCAGATACTCGGGCACTCCGCTCCGAGCACCGACCACGAAGGAGGGTCGCAATGCTGGTCTTCGATCTCGTCGCTGGACTCGTCATCGTGGGGGTGCTGCTCGCCATCCTGCTCATCGGCATCGCCATGAGCAGCCGGTACCAGGACACGCTCGAGCTGCAGCGTGGCCACCGGGTGGTCACGCCGGGCCGGTTCCGGCAGCAGCAGTTCGACGAGGCGGTCCGCCGTGTCGTGCGTTCGCGCCAGGAAGAGCGCCGGGCCGCCTGACACGGCGCCAGCGGAAGGCAACGAGGGCCCCCGGGCGCGTGCGCCCGGGGGCGCCGTCGCGCACCCGGGCATCGAGCCCCGCCCGAGGCGGCGGCGGCGGCGTGGACCCGGGCTCCCTCAGCGCCTCCGGCGCAGCATCCCCTCAGCCCGGCGGAGAGCGGTCACGCCCCGCAGACTGCGACCGCAGTGCCGGACCGTCCGAGACGGCCGGAGAGCGAGCAGTCGATTCAGAGCTCTGCTATCCGGGGCATCCGGTCGGGGGGTGGGCCCGGAGGATGTCGGTGGAGCCGTTCGCGGCGACGGGTTGGGTCAGGTAGACGGCCGTGGCGGTCTGCGCCAGTGGCTGCCACAGCGGGTTGCCGTTGTTGGTGTCGGCGAGGGGTGCTCCGCCGAGGAACGTGCCGGTGGTGGCCTGGAGGCAGGCGACGCCGGCGGGCGAGGACAGCCAGGCGTGGCCGTCGAGGACCGCCACGCTGGGCCCTTGGATGATGGGGCCGCCTCGGCTCAGGTCCTTCCACACCGGCCCGGGCTGCTCGGCCGGGCCGACGATCCGCCGCAGGCCGGCGGCGTCGAGGAGTTCGGCGCCGCCGGCCATGCCGGTGCGGTAGGAGGCCCACAGCGCTCCGGCGACAGCGTGCACGTGGGCGCCGTTGATGGAGAACCGCACGCCGCTGGTGGCGGTGACGGCGCCAGTGGCGGCGTGGCGTTCGGTGATCGCAGCGGCCGGGTCGGCCACCGGGTTGATGGAGGTCCGCTTGACCGCCGCGTACAGCAGCTTGCCGTCCGGGCTCGCTGAGGCTGGTGACCCTCGCCCCGGCGGGCACACGTCGCAGCACCGATCCCGCTGCGGGATTGACCTCGACCAGGTCGCTTCCCGCCCCGAGCCAGGTGTCGGCCGTGCCGACGACGGCGGACCCGTCGGGGGTCACCGGGTAGAGGTTGGCGCTGAGCCCGAGCGGCAGCGAGCCGACCCGGTCCAGGTGGGCGCCGGGGCTGAGGCGGTACACGCTCCAGGGGCCGTCGACGTGACCGTCGGTGTCGTTGCTGGGCTCCAGCACATACAGCTTCGGGCCCACGAAGAGCAGTTGGCTGGCCGAGGGCAGGTCGCTGCCCTGCTGGATCTGCCCGGTGGCGAGGTCGATGATCCGGTAGTCACCCACCCGCACGCGGTAACCGGGACGGCATTTGAGGGGCCCTGACGCTGGAGGTCGAGGATCTTCGGCCAGCAGTGCAATGGAGCCTTCGATCCGTGGTCGCAGCTTCGAGTCGAGCTTGCGCAGTGCCCGCACGGCGGCCGGGCGCACCTCCACCCGGTAGCGGCTCACGACCAGCCGAGGTCGGCCTTGACCTGCTCCCACGGGAGACTGTCGCCCGCTTCGGCCATGGCAGCGTCGAAGGCGGCGATGTCCTCGACTTCCTCAGCGGCAGCGAGAAGTTCTTCGTATCGGTCGACGCTCACCAAGACCGCGGCCGGTCGACCGTAGCGCTCGAGCACCACCGCCTCGGACTGGGCGGCGTCGATCACCTCGGCGAGCTTCTCTCGAGCCTCGCTGACCTTCACGGTGCTCACGCACGACAGCGTACAACCCACGACGCCATGTTGTACGTAACGACGCTCGGGTCTGCGCCCGTCTGCCCACGCCCCGCGCCTTCGGAGGCGGAGCCCAGGTATTTGTTTAGCGAGTCTGTGCCCGCGTTGAAGTAGGCGGCGGGATGTTGTTGTTGGCGGTCGAGCCGTGGAAACTGCGTGTCGAGGTTGACGCGATGGCTGTCATCAGTGGGGGACCACCCCCCGGCTCACCCCCTCGTACACCACACCCC
>DASSZM010000022.1:0-9230 GCA_035702855.1 Acidimicrobiales bacterium
GCGTCCAGCGGCCGCCCGGCCTCGCTGAGGGCCTCGAGCAGCGCCACCCGGCTGTCGGCGGCGAGCGCCTTGCGGGTCGCAGCGCTGGAAGGGGGCACGGAGCGAGTATTGCTCGCCCAGACGGTTGAAACAAGAGGGACGGTGGATACCCCGCTAGGCCGGGACGCGCCGAAGGTCCGGCCGGAGGGCCGGATCCCTGGAGGCGGCGCCCGGAATCGAACCGGGGTACAGGGATTTGCAGTCCCTTGCCTAAACCACTCGGCCACGCCGCCCGGCGAAGCAGGCGACGATGCTAGCCCGGCGGCGACGGGGCGGCGATCTGGGATACTGGTGGCATGGCCCGAGCGGCGCGCAAGCAGAAGCCAGAGGAGGAGCCGGCGCCGACCCCCCGCCCGGCGGTCAAGGGTGTGGCGGCCCGGGGCACGGCGGCCAAGGGCCGGATCGAGCCTCCCCCCAGCGCCCCGAGCTCGGACACGAAGCGACCGCTGCGCCAGCGGATGAGCGAGCAGATCATGAAGATCGGCTTCCTCCGCCGCCGCTACGTCAAGCGCCTGATCCGCCACATCGACAAGTCGAAGCAGAAGGGCAAGCGCCTCCCACCGGAGCTGATGGACCTCGCCCGGTTCCTGTCGCAGGTGCCGAAGGAGCAGCGGGCCGAGAAGCTCGAGGAGGCCATCCTCGCCCAGCAGAGCGGCGCCGAGGAGGCCTACAACCGGGACCTGCGCCGGGCGGCCGCCAACCAGCAGCGCCGCAGCGGCAAGGGGGCCGGCGGGTACCGCCCGGGCGCCCCACCGCGCTCGATGCAGCAGGGCCCCCGCCAGTCGAAGCGTCCGCGCTAGGCCCCCGGAGGGGCATCGGTAGGATCCCCCGGGTGCGCGCCATCCTGGGCATCAACTGCTTCAGCCACGACGCCTCGGCGGCCCTGCTCGTCGACGGCCGGCTGGTCGCCTTCGCCGAGGAGGAGCGCTTCAACCGGGAGGTGCACACCAAGCGCTTCCCCCACCAGGCGATCGCCTCGGTGCTCCGCCTCGGCGGCATCGAGATCGGCCAGGTCGAGCTGGTCGCCTTCGCCTACCGACCGGCGGTCGACTTCAAGCGGGGAGCGACCGACGCCCTGCGCCGGCGGGCACCCAAGCGCCTCGCCGCGCAGGCCTACGTCGACGCCCGCCTGGCCGCCAAGGAGCGCCAGCTGCGGCGCACCTGGGGCTACCGGGGTCCGGTCCTCTACGTGGGCCACCACCTCGCCCACGCCGCGTCGAGCTTCTTCGCCAGCCCCTTCGAGGAGGCGGCGGTCCTGACCCTCGACCGGGGCGGGGACTTCCTGTCCACGACCACCAACGTCGGGCGGGGCGCCCACCTCGAGGTCCGCCACGAGACCAGGAACCCTAACTCTCTGGGTGAGGTGTATACCGCCGTCACCCGCTACCTGGGCTTCTTCCCCAACGACGAGGGCAAGGTCATGGGCCTCGCCCCCTACGGCACGGCGACGTACGTCGAGGAGCTGCGCGACCTGGTGCGGCTCGACGCCGACGGGACCTTCCAGGTCGACTACCGGTGGTTCGGCTACCAGGTCGAGGGTCCGCCGATGTCTGACGCTTTCCTCGACCGTTACGGTCCGCCGCGGGTGCCGGAGTCGGAGATCACCGACCGGGACAAGGACCTGGCGTACGCTCTGCAGGACCTGATCGAGGAGGCGGCCCTCCACGTGGCCCGCCACCTGCAACGGTCCTCGGGTGCCACCAAGCTGTGCCTGGCCGGCGGCCTGGCGCTCAACTCGGTGATGAACACCCGGATCCTGCAGGAAGCCGGCTTCGACGAGGTGTTCATCCAGCCCGCCGCCGGCGATGCCGGTAACGCCCTCGGGGCGGCGCTGTGGGTCTGGCACGAGCACCTCGGCCAGCCCCGCAGCTGGGAGATGGCCCACGCCTTCCACGGCGAGGCGTGGAGCGACGCCGACTGCGAGACCGCCCTGCGCCGGGCGGGGGTGGCCTACCGCCGGGTGGACGACCCGGCCGACGCCGCCGCCGCCCGCCTGGCGGAGAGCAAGGTCGTGGGGTGGTTCCAGGGCCGCGCCGAGGCCGGCCCCCGGGCGCTCGGCGCCCGCTCCATCCTCGCCGACCCCCGCCGGGCAGAGATGCGTGACGTGGTCAACGAGCGGGTGAAGCGTCGGGAGTGGTTCCGGCCGTTCGCCCCGAGCGTCGCGCACGAGCACGGTGCCGAGTACTTCGACCGCTACAGCCCGAGCCCGTTCATGCTGCTCGTGCTGCCGATCCGCGAGGACAAGCAGGCGGTGATCCCGGCGGTGTCGCACGTGGACGGGACCGGGCGGGTCCAGAGCGTGACCCGGGACGCCAACCCCGCCTTCCACCGGGTGATCGAGCGCTTCGGCGAGCGGACCGGCGTCCCTGTCGTGCTCAACACCAGCTTCAACCTGCGGGGCGAGCCGATGGTGCACCGACCGGGGGAGGCGGTGGCCGACTTCCAGCGCTCGGCCATGGACGCCCTGGTGCTCGGCTCGTTCGTGGCCGACAAGGCGTAGGCGTCAGCCGGCGGGCAGCTGGTTGCGGGGGGCCTCGACGGGGACGGGCACGGCGTCGGCCGGGACGGCCCCGCCCGGGCTCGGGTGGTCGTAGCGGCTCGGGTGCAGCGCCAGCGGGGCGCCGGCGATGTCGTCGCCGACGGGGCGGCGACCCCACACCGCCAGCGCCACCACCGCCCCGGCGAACACGATGATCGACGACCAGTCGTTGAGGCGCAGCCCGAGGTAGCGGTGGGCGACGTCGATGCGCATGTACTCGGTGAAGAACCGGACGAAGGTGTAGCCCGCGCAGTAGACGGCGAAGGCGAACCCACGCCGGATCCGGAAGCGGCGCATCGCCCACAGCACCAGGAACACGACCGCCACGTCGCCGATCAGCTCGTAGAGGAACGTCGGCTGGAAGGTCCCCGGACCGGCGATCACGTGGCCGGTGAGCGGGTCGATCAGCGGGTGGTCGATCTTGACCGCCCACGGCAGGTTGCTCCGCCAGCCGTAGAGCTCCTGGTTGAAGTAGTTGCCGATCCGCCCGATCGCCTGGGCGAGCACCAGCGCCGGCGCCACGCAGTCGAGCAGCGGGGCCCACGGCAGGCGGAGCCGGTGGGCGCCGTACAAACCGGTGGCGATGCCGCCGACCACCCCGCCCCAGATCCCGAGCCCGCCGTCCCACACGGCGAAGGCCCGCAGCCAGTGGCCACCGGTGTCGACGTTCCAGCTGGTGCACAGGCTGTAGACCCGGGCGCCGATCAGCCCCCCGGGCACCGCCCACAGCGCCAGGGTGGAGAAGGTCCGGGGCCGACCGCCGATGCGCTCCCACTGCCGTTGCGCCAGCCAGACGGCGGCCATCACCCCGAGGGCGATCATGAGCCCGTAGATGTGGAACCGGATGGGCCCGAGGTTGAAGCCGTTGGTCGGCGGGCTCGGGATGTAGGCGAGCATCGGACCCTACCCTAGAGGGCGCCGGGGTCGATTTGGAGGGCCGGCGGGTACCGTCCCCGGGTGCCGAGCCCCGCCGACCACCCGACCCGCCGCGCGCCGGTCGCCACCTACCGGGTGCAGCTGCACGCCGACTTCGACTTCGACGCCGCCGCTGCCGTGGCCGGCTACCTGGGCGAGCTGGGCGTCAGCCACCTGTACCTCTCGCCGATCCTCCAGGCCGCACCCGGCAGCACCCACGGCTACGACGTGGTCGACCCCACCCGCGTCAACCAGGAGCTCGGGGGCGAGGGCGGCTACGCCCGCCTCGGCCGGGCGCTCGGGTCGGCCGGCCTCGGCCAGCTCCTGGATGTCGTGCCCAACCACATGGCGATCACCGGGCGCGAGAACCGCTGGTGGTGGGACGTGCTGCGGATGGGCCGCTCCAGCCGCTACGCCGGCTACTTCGACGTCGACTGGGACTCACCCGAGGCGCACCTGCGCGACACCGTCCTGCTCCCGGTGCTCGGGGACCAGTACGGTCGCGAGCTCGAAGCCGGCCGCCTGACCGTGGAGCGGGAAGGCGAGGCCTTTTCCGTCCGCTACTTCGAGCACGCCTACCCGCTCGACCCCGCCTCCCTCGGCCCGCTGCTGGCCGGCGCCGCCGCCCGGGTCGACGACGAGGACGGCCGGGTGGAGCTCGAGCGGCTCGCCGGCGCCGCCTCCCGGGTCGGGACCGTGAGCGCCGACCCCGACGAGCAGGCCGGGCGGCGGGCCGAGGTCGACGAGCTCGACGCCCGCCTGCACGAGCTGGTGGCCGACCGCCGCGACATCGCCGCCGCCCTCGACGAGGAGATCGCCCGCTGGAACGCCGACGCCGACCTGCTCGACGGGCTCCTCGACGCCCAGCACTACCGGCTGGCGTGGTGGCGCAGCGCCGGCGAGAACCTCGACTACCGGCGCTTCTTCGACATCAACGACCTGGCGGCGCTGCGCGTCGAGCAGCCGCAGGTCTTCGCCGACAGCCACCGCCTGATCCTCGAGTGGCTCGAGCGGGGCGTGCTCGACGGGCTGCGCATCGACCACATCGACGGGCTCCTCGACCCCCGCCGCTACCTGCAGCGCCTGGCCGAGGCGGCCCCGGCCGCCTGGGTGGTGGTCGAGAAGATCCTCGAGACCGGCGAGGAGCTGCCCGGCGACTGGCCGGTGGCGGGCACCACCGGCTACGACTGGCTCAACCGGGTCGCAGACGTGTTCACCTGGGCCCCGGGTTGGGAGCGGCTCGTCGCCGGCTACGGCGAGTGGACCGGCGTGACCGAGCGCCTCGAGGAGGTCGTCCACGCCGCCAAGTTCGAGGTGCTCGACGGGCCCCTCGCCGCCGACCTGAGCCGCCTGGTGGCCCGCCTGGCCGCCGTCTGCGAGGGGCTGCGCCGCCACCGGGACCACACCCGGCGGGACCTGCGCGACGCCCTCGCCGAGACCGCTGCCTCCTTCCCCGTCTACCGCACCTACGTGGCGGCCCCCGGCGGCGACGGGACCGGGGACCGGCTGGAGGCGGCGCCCGGCGACGTGGCCGTGCTCGAGGGGGCCATCCTCGCCGCCGGCATGCGGCGGGCCGACCTCGACCCCGACCTGCTCGGGCTGCTGCGGGAGGTGCTGCTCGGTCGCCTGCCCGGCCCCACCGCGACCGAGGTGGCGCTGCGCTTCCAGCAGCTGACCGGACCGGTGATGGCCAAAGCGGTGGAGGACACCGCCTTCTACCGGTGGCTGCCGCTGCTCGGGCGCAACGAGGTGGGCGGCGACCCCGGGAGGCTCGACGACAGCCTGGAGGCGTTCCACGCCGCCTGCGCCGCGGCCCAGGCGGCACGGCCGGCGGCGCTGCTCGCGCTGTCCACCCACGACACCAAGCGCAGCGAGGACGTGCGGGCGCGCCTGGCGGTCCTGGCCGAGATCCCCGAGGAGTGGGCGGAGGCGGTCGAGCGGTGGTGGCAGGCGTGCGCCGCCGGGCCGTACGCCCCGCTGCCGCCGGACCGCAACACCGCCTGGCTGATCGCCCAGACGCTCGTCGGTGCCTGGCCGCTCGACGGCGACCGGATGGCCGCCTACGTCGAGAAGGCGACCCGGGAGGCGAAGCAGCACACGTCGTGGACCGACCCCGACCCGGTCTACGACGACGCCGTGGCCGCCTTCGCCCGGGCGGCGGTCGCCGACGGGCCCGCCCTCGGCGTGCTGCTGGAGGTGGTCGACGCCGTTCGCCGGCCCGGTTGGACCGTCGCCCTCGGCCAGAAGCTGCTGACCCTCGTCGCCCCCGGCGTCCCCGACCTCTACCAGGGCAGCGAGCTGTGGGACCTCTCCCTGGTCGACCCCGACAACCGCCGCCCCGTCGACTACCCGCGCCGCCGCCGCCTCCTCGCCGCCCTCACCGAGGGCGGGGAGGCCGCCGGGCGCGCCCGCGCCCTGGACGCGTGGGCCGCCGGCGACGACGCCGGCGTGGCCAAGCTGTGGACCGTCCGCCAGGCGCTGGCGTTGCGGGCCGAGCAGCCGGCGTGGTTCGGGCCGGGCGACGCCGGCCGGTGGGCGCCGCTCACGGCCGAGGGCCCCGCCGCCGGGCACCTCGTCGCCGCCCGCCGCGGAGGCGCCGTGGCCGTCGCCACCCGCTGGCCGCTGCGCCTCGCCCGCGACGGCGGGTGGCGCGACACCGTGCTGCGCCTCCCCGACGGTCGCTTCACCGACCGGTTGGGCGGCGGCAGCTGGGCCGGCCCGGTGGCCGCCGGCGACCTCCTCGGGCGCCTCCCCGTCGCCCTGCTCGCACCGGAAGGAGCCACGACCCCATGACCACTCTCCGGGTATGGGCCCCCGACCACGACCGCGTCGAGGCCGTCCTCGACGACGGGCGACGCGCCATGCAGCCCGCCGGCGGCGGCTGGTGGGGCCTGGAGCTCGACGGGGCCGGGCACGGCACCCGCTACCGGTTCTCGATCGACGGCGGGCCGCCCCGCCCCGACCCCCGCTCGGCGTGGCAGCCGGAGGGCGTCGACGGGCCGTCGGCGGTCGTCGACCACGACGCCCACCGCTGGGCCGACGGCGCCTGGAAGGGCGCCCGGTTGGCGTCAACGGTGCTCTACGAGTTGCACGTCGGCACGTTCAGCGAGGCCGGGACCTTCGACGGGGCCATCGGGCACCTCGACGAGCTGGTCGCCCTCGGCGTCGACGCCGTCGAGCTGCTACCGGTCGCCGAGTTCGGCGGGTCGCGGGGGTGGGGCTACGACGGCGTGCTCCTCTACGCCCCCCACCACGCCTACGGGGGCCCGGACGGGCTGAAGCGCCTGGTCGACGCCTGCCACGCCCGCGGCCTGGCGGTGGTGCTCGACGTCGTCTACAACCACCTCGGGCCGGCGGGCAACTACCTGGCCGAGTACGGCCCCTACTTCACCGACCGCTACCACACCCCCTGGGGGTCGGCGGTCAACTTCGATGGCCCCGGCAGCGACGAGGTGCGGCGCTTCGTCGTCGACAACGCCCGCCAGTGGCTCGTCGACTACCACGTGGACGGGCTGCGCCTCGACGCCGTCCACGCCATCGTCGACGAGGGCGCCCTGCACATCCTCGAGGAGCTGGCCGAGGCCGCCCACGCCGTCGCCGACGCCACCGGCCGGGAGGAGTGGGTCATCGCCGAGAGCGACCTCAACGACCCCCGACTCGTGCGCTCCCCGGAGGCCGGCGGCTACGGGCTCGACGCCAGCTGGTCCGACGACTTCCACCACGCCCTGCACGCCCTGCTCACCGGCGAACGGGACGGCTACTACGCCGACTACGGGTCGGTGGGGCAACTCGCCCGGGCGTTGGAGCGGGTCTATGTCTTCGGGCGGGACTGGTCGCCGTTGCGCGGCCGCCACCACGGACGCCCGGTGGGGGACCTGCCGGGGAGCCGGTTCCTCGGCTACCTGCAGAACCACGACCAGATCGGCAACCGGGCGGTGGGGGAGCGCAGCGCCGCCCTCCTCACCCCCGGGCGACTGCGGGTGGCGGCCGCCCTGGTGCTGCTGGCGCCGTTCGTCCCGATGCTGTTCCAGGGCGAGGAGTGGGGTGCCTCGACCCCCTGGCAGTACTTCACCGACCATGCCGACCCCGAGCTCGGGCGGGCCGTGCGCGAGGGCCGGCGGCGGGAGTTCGCCGCCTTCGGCTGGGACCCCGACCAGGTACCGGACCCCCAGGACCCCGCCACCTTCGCCCGCTCCCGCCTCGACCGCGCCGAGCAGGGCCGCTCGCCGCACCGGGAGCTGCTCGCCTGGCACCGGGTCCTCATCGGCCTGCGCCGGGCCCGCCCGGAGCTGCGCGTCGCCGACCGCCGGCAGGTCCGGGTCGAGTGGTCCGAGGAGGGCCGGTGGCTGGTGCTGTGGCGCGCCGGCGTCGCCGTCGCCGCCAACCTCGCCGACCAACCCCGGACGGTCCCCGTCGCCGGGGCCCCGCAGCTGCTGCTCGCCTCGGAGGACGCCGGCGTGACCGTCGCCGGCGGGACCGTCACCCTGCCGCCCGACGCCGTCGCCGTGCTCGGGCCGGCCGAGGGGGCGCCGGCGTAGGCCGGCGGGGTGGAGGGCCCAACGGCTCCGGGGCGGCGCCCAACGCCCCTACCGGCTTCTACCCGCCCGTGGTGGAGTGCGCCGAGTCGCCGGCCGGCGACCCCGAGGAGGTGCAGGGCGACATGGCGACGGTACGGGTCCGCTCGGCAGAGGATGCCGGACCGTTGGTCCTCGACACCCTCGACAGCTCCTGGAAGGGCTGCAAGGCGGTTTCCAAGCGGCTGGCGAGCACGGGTCGCTGGAACCTCGGGGCGGCGGCGGCGGTCCTCGCCGCGCTCACCGGCACGACGATCCTCGCCACGGTCACGACCGACCCGGCGGTCTGGGCGCGCTGCCTGGTCGGGGTGGCGGCGCTGGCGGCGGCGCTCCTGGTCGGTGTCCAGACCTGGTCCACCCGTCAACGCGAGGAGCTGCAGGCCATCCGGGGGCAGCTGCACGAGCTGCACCACGAGATCGAGATCAAGCTGGACGACTTCATGCGCGGCAAGCCGCTGCCGGACGGCTACGGGATCGAGGTGAGCCGGCGCTACCACGCCATCGACCTCGACGCCGTGCCCAGCGCCGGGTGGCCGTGGCGGGAGGCGAGCCGGGAGGTGGCAGCGGCCGAGTGGCGGGACTTCCGCCTCTCGGAGTGGCCCCGGCCCGAGGCGTCCTCGGCGGCGGCGACGGTGGGCGGCGCCGGGCCGTTGCGCGGGGTGCCGGGCAGCTCGTAGCGGTCGCCGCCGGCGGCTTGCCGCCGGCCTCGGGCAGGCGGGCGCGGTGGATCGCCGGGGAGGGCCGGTTGCCGGGCGGGCGCCGGTGGCGTGGTAGGGTCGACGTCCGCTCGGGCGTATAGCTCAGTTGGTTAGAGCGCATGCATGACGCGCATGAGGTCGGGGGTTCGATTCCCTCTACGCCCACTCCGCCCAGCCGGCGGGAAGCGCTCCGAGCGGCTCGGTGGGGGGGACGGCGCTGGTGTGGGCGGCGCCGGGGAGCAGGGTTCCGCAGCGCCCATGGTGCCGGCGCGGGCGGGATCGGCGCGGGCGGCCCGGCGGCATGTGCGCTCGGCAGCGGAGGAGCCCGTCGGCCCGCCTTCG
Source organism: Acidimicrobiales bacterium (assembly GCA_035702855.1). Taxonomy (GTDB): domain Bacteria; phylum Actinomycetota; class Acidimicrobiia; order Acidimicrobiales; family Palsa-688; genus JAKAQB01. The sequence continues at coordinate 9,108 of DASSZM010000022.1, forward strand.
AGCCGGTCGGCCCGCCTTCGAGCCGGTCGGCCCGTCCGCCCCGGAGAGCCGGTGGGTGGCGAACTGTGAGGACGGGTGTACCGAAATTCGGGCTGTGCGTCCGCACAGGTCGGGCGGGGGCCC
>DASSZM010000138.1:0-29285 GCA_035702855.1 Acidimicrobiales bacterium
GGTGATCCCCGCCACCACGCCGAGCGGCTGGCGGATGGAGTACACGTCCACGCCCGTCGAGGCCTGCTCGCTGTAGCCGCCCTTCAGCAGGTGCGGCACCCCGGTGGCGAACTCCACGTTCTCGAGGCCGCGGGCCACCTCGCCGGCGGCGTCGGCGAGGACCTTGCCGTGCTCGGCGGTGACCACCGCCGCCAGGTCGTCCTGGCGGGCGTGCAGCAGCTCGCGGAAGGCGAACAGCACCGCCGAGCGGCGGGACAGCGACGACCGGCGCCAGTCGCCCGCCGCGGTCGCGGCGCTGCGCACCGCGGCGTCGACCTCGGTCGCCGACGCCAGCCCCACCTCCCCCGTCTGCTCCCCCGTCGCCGGGTTGTACACCGGCGCGGTGCGCCCGGACTCCGAGCGCACTCGCCGGCCGTCGATCCAGTGGTCGATGCGGCTCGTCATGCCGTCACGCTAGAGCCTCCCCGGCTTGCTACGCTGCTGGGCTCCGCACGAGGGCCAACGTCGTCCCTCCTCGTCCGCGGCCGAGGCCGAAGCCGACCCCGGAAGGAACCATGGCCCTCACCCCACCCCGCAGCGGGCTCTACGAGCCCACCTTCGAGCACGACGCCTGCGGCGTCGCCTTCGTCGTCGACGTCCACGGGCGGCGCAGCCACCGCCTGATCCAGCTGGGCCTGCGGGCCCTCTGCAACCTGGAGCACCGCGGCGCGTCGGGAGCCGAGGCCGACACCGGCGACGGCGCCGGCATCCTGCTCCAGGTCCCCGACGCCCTCTACCGGGAGGTGGCGGGGGTCGCCCTCCCGCCGCCGGGCGCCTACGGCACCGGCATCGGCTTCCTGCCGACCGGCGACGCCGCCCGACGGGAGGCGACGGCGGGCTTCGAGCGCATCGCCGCCGACGAGGGCCTGCAGGTCCTCGCCTGGCGCGAGGTGCCGGTGCTGGCGGCGACGCTGGGACCGACGGCGCGCCGCACGATGCCGGCGCTGCGCCAGCCCTTCGTGACCGCCGCCGACGGCGCCGCCGGGTTGGCGCTCGAACGAAGGCTGTGGTTCCTCCGCAAGCGGGCCGAGCGCGACCTCGACGTCTACTTCCCGTCGCTGTCGGGCCGGACGGTCGTCTACAAGGGGATGCTCACCGCCCCCCAGGTCGGCGCCTTCTTCCCCGACCTGGCCGATCCCCGGGCGGACACGGCGCTGGCGCTCGTCCACTCCCGCTTCTCCACCAACACCTTCCCCAGCTGGCCGCTGGCCCACCCGTACCGGTACGTGGCCCACAACGGCGAGATCAACACCCTGCGCGGCAACCGCAACTGGATGCGGGCGCGCGAGGCGCTGCTGGCGTCGGAGCTGCTGCCGGGCGACCTGAGCCGGGCGTTCCCGGTCGTCTCGGAGGGGGCGAGCGACTCGGCCAGCTTCGACGAGGTCCTCGAGTTGCTCCACCTCGGGGGCCGGTCGCTCCCCCACGCCGTGCTGATGATGATCCCCGAGGCGTGGGAGAACCACACGCTGATGGACCCGGCCCGCCGGGCGTTCTACCAGTACCACGCCGCCCTCATGGAGCCCTGGGACGGCCCGGCGTCGATCGCCTTCACCGACGGCACCATGATCGGGGCCGTCCTCGACCGCAACGGGCTGCGCCCGTCCCGCTACTGGGTGACCGACGACGGCCTGGTCGTGCTCGCCTCCGAGGTCGGCGTCCTCGACGTGCCGCCGGAGCGGGTCGTCGCCCGGGGCCGGTTGCAGCCGGGCCGGATGTTCCTCGTCGACACCGCCGCCGGCCGCATCGTCGACGACGACGAGATCAAGGCCGGGCTCGCCGCCGAGCACCCCTACGCCGAGTGGGTGGCCGCCCAGCAGATCCACTTCGACGACCTCCCGCCCCGCTTCACCCTGACCCCCCAGCACGCGTCGGTGGTCACCCACCAGCGCCTGTTCGGCTGGACCGACGAGGACCTCGACGTGCTGGTCGGCCCGATGGCGCGCACGGGGGCCGAGCCGATCGGCTCGATGGGGACCGACACCCCGGTCGCGGTGCTCTCGGCCCGGGGCCGCCTCCTCTACGACTACTTCCAGCAGCTGTTCGCCCAGGTGACCAACCCGCCGCTCGACGCGATCCGCGAGGAGCTGGTCACCTCGATGGCCGGCACGGTCGGGCCGGAGGGCAACCTGCTCGACCCGCGACCGGAGAGCTGCAACCAGATCGTGCTCCCCCAGCCGGTGCTGACCAACGAGGAGCTCGCCAAGCTGCTCTACGTCAACGAGGACGGGACCCGGCCGGGCTGGGCCAGCTTCGCCGTCGACGGGCTGTTCGCAGTGCGGGGTGACGGTACGCCCGGGGAGCGGGTCGCCGCCGCCCTCGACGACATCTGCCGCCGGGTGAGCGAGGCCATCGCCGGCGGCGCCAAGATCATCGTGCTCTCCGACCGCCACGCCTCCCCCGACCTGGCGCCGATCCCCGCGCTGCTGCTCACCGCCGCCGTGCACCAGCACCTCGTGCGCACGAAGGACCGCACCCGGGTGGGGCTGGTGGTCGAGACCGGGGAGGCCCGCGAGGTGCACCACCTCGCCCTGCTCATCGGCTACGGCGGCGCCGCCGTCAACCCCTACCTGGCCTTCGAGACGATCGACGACCTGATCCGTGACGGGCTGCTGACGGGGGTCACCCCCCGGCGCGCCGCCCGCAACTACGTGAAGGCGGGCGGCAAGGGGGTGCTCAAGATCATGTCCAAGATGGGCATCTCCACGGTCGCCTCCTACACCGGCGCCCAGGTCTTCGAGGCCGTCGGGCTGTCGCGCGACCTGGTCGACCGGTACTTCACGGGGACGCCGAGCCGGATCGCCGGGATCGGCCTCGACGAGGTCGCCGACGACGTGCTGGCCCGCCACGCCACCGCCTGGCCCGACCGACCGACCGAGCTCGCCCACCGCGACCTCCCCGTCGGCGGCGAGTACCAGTGGCGGCGGGAGGGCGAGTACCACCTGTTCAACCCGACCACGGTGCAACGCCTGCAGCACGCGACCCGGGAGGGTCGCTACGACATCTTCAAGTCCTACACCCGCGCCGTCGACGACCAGTCGACGCGGCTGGCGACCCTGCGCGGGTTGTTCCGGCTGCGCGGGGCCGGCGAGCTCGGGCGCCGGCCGGTGCCCCTCGAGGAGGTGGAGCCGGTCGCCTCGATCGTCAAGCGGTTCTCCACCGGCGCCATGTCCTACGGCTCGATCTCGGCCGAGGCGCACGAGACCCTCGCCATCGCCATGAACCGCCTCGGCGCCCGCTCCAACACCGGGGAGGGCGGCGAGGACCCGCAGCGCTTCCGGCCCGACCCCAACGGAGACCTCCGGCGCAGCGCCATCAAGCAGGTCGCCTCCGGTCGCTTCGGGGTGACCAGCGAGTACCTCGTCAACGCCGACGACATCCAGATCAAGATGGCGCAGGGGGCGAAGCCCGGCGAGGGCGGCCAGCTGCCGGGCCACAAGGTGTACCCGTGGATCGCCAGGACCCGGTACTCCACGCCGGGGGTGGGCCTCATCTCGCCGCCGCCCCACCACGACATCTACTCCATCGAGGATCTCGCCCAGCTGATCTTCGACCTGAAGAACGCCAACGACGCGGCGCGCGTCCACGTCAAGCTCGTCTCGGAGGTCGGCGTCGGCACGGTCGCCGCCGGCGTCGCCAAGGCCCACGCCGACGTGGTGCTCGTCTCGGGCCACGACGGGGGGACGGGGGCCTCCCCGCTCAACTCCTTGAAGCACGCCGGCACACCCTGGGAGCTGGGGCTGGCCGAGACCCAGCAGACGCTGCTCGCCAACGACCTGCGGGACCGCATCGTGGTGCAGGTGGACGGGCAGCTGAAGACCGGCCGCGACGTCGTGGTGGCCGCGCTGCTCGGCGCCGAGGAGTTCGGCTTCGCCACCGCTCCATTGGTGGTGAGCGGCTGCGTCATGATGCGCGTCTGCCACCTCGACACCTGCCCGGTCGGCATCGCCACCCAGAACCCGGAGCTGCGCAAGCGCTTCAGTGGTCGCCCCGAGTTCGTGGTCAACTTCTTCGAGTTCATCGCCGAGGAGGTGCGAGAGCTGCTCGCCGCCCTGGGCTTCCGCTGCCTCGACGAGGTGATCGGCCACCCGGAGCTGCTCGACGTGTCCGCTGCGCTGGAACAGTGGAGAAAGACCTCCGGCCTCGACCTCTCGCCGGTGCTCGTCGGCCCGGCCCCCGACGACGGGCGACCCCGCCGCCGGGTGCGGGCCCAGGATCACGGCCTCGGGGCGGTCCTCGACCGCCGGCTCATCGCCGACTGCCGACCGGCGCTGGAGGACGCCCGCCCCGTCCGGGGCCACTACCCCATCCGCAACGTCGACCGCACCACCGGCACGCTCCTCGGCGCGGAGGTGTCCCGCCGCTACGGGGCGGACGGGCTCCCCGCCGGCACGATCGACCTGACCTTCACCGGGGCCGCCGGGCAGTCCTTCGGGGCCTTTCTCCCCCCCGGTGTCACGCTCCGGCTCGTGGGCGACGCCAACGACTACGTCGGCAAGGGGCTCTCCGGCGGCCACCTGGTGCTGCGCCCGGCCGACGTGCCCGGCGTGGCCGCCGGCGAGCAGATCATCGCCGGCAACGTCCTGCTCTACGGCGCCACCGGCGGGGAGGCGTACGTCAGGGGCCGGGTGGGCGAGCGCTTCGCCGTCCGCAACTCCGGCGCCCTCGCCGTCGTGGAGGGCGTCGGTGACCACGGCTGCGAGTACATGACCGGCGGGCGGGTGGTCGTGCTCGGCCCGACCGGGCGCAACTTCGGCGCCGGCATGTCGGGGGGGATCGCCTACGTCTGGGATCCCGACCGGCACCTGCCCGAGCGGCTCAACCCCGAGATGGTCGCCCTCGAGGACCCCGACGACGACGACCGCGCCTGGCTCGGAGCCACCCTGCGCACGCACGCCGAGCTGACCGGCTCGACGGTCGCCGCCCGGCTCCTCGCCGACTGGCCGGCGGCGTCGGGCGACTTCGCCAAGGTGATGCCCACCGACTACCGCCGGGTGCTCGACGCCGCCCGGCGGGCCGAAGCGGAGGGCCGCCCGGTCGAGGAGGCCATCATGGCGGCTTCCCGTGGCTGACCCCCGCGGCTTCCTCGCCCACGCCCGGGAGGTCCCGGTCCGCCGCCCGGTGCCGGTGCGCCTCCGGGACTGGAAGGAGGTCTACGAGCCCTTCCCCGCCGACCGCCTCGCCGTGCAGGCCTCGCGCTGCATGGACTGTGGGATCCCCTTCTGCAACGAGGGGTGCCCGCTCGGCAACCTCATCCCCGACTGGAACGACCTCGTGTACCGGGACCGCTGGCGGGCCGCCATCGAGCGGCTGCACGCCACCAACAACTTCCCCGAGTTCACCGGCCGGCTCTGCCCGGCGCCGTGCGAAGCCGCCTGCGTGCTCGGCATCAACGCCGACCCGGTGACGATCAAGCAGGTGGAGGTCTCGATCATCGACCGCGCGTGGGAGGAGGGCTGGGTCACCGCGGTGCCGTCGGCCACCCGCACCGGCCGGCGGGTCGCCGTCGTCGGCTCCGGGCCGGCCGGGCTGGCCGCCGCCCAGCAGCTCGCCCGCGCCGGCCACGACGTCGTCGTCTGGGAGCGGGCCGACCGGCCCGGCGGGCTCCTGCGCTACGGGATCCCCGAGTTCAAGATGGAGAAGCGGGTGCTCGACCGCCGCCTCGCCCAGCTGCGGGCCGAGGGCGTCGAGTTCCGCTGCGGCGTCGACGTCGGCCGTGACCTGAGCGTGGGCGAGCTGCGCTCCGCCCACGACGCCGTTGTCCTCGCGGTCGGCTCCACCGTGCCCCGCGAGCTACCCGTCCCCGGCCGGGAGCTGGCCGGCATCCACCAGGCGATGGAGTACCTGCCCCTTGCCAACCGCGTGCAGGAGGGGGACCTGCCCGACGCCCCCATCACCGCCGCCGGCAAGCGGGTGGTGATCATCGGCGGCGGGGACACCGGCGCCGACTGCCTCGGCACCGCCCACCGCCAGGGGGCGGTCTCGGTGCACCAGCTCGAGATCATGCCCCGCCCGCCCGGCTCCCGCGACCCCTCGACGCCGTGGCCGACGTGGCCGCTGGTGTTCCGGACCTCCTCGGCCCACGAGGAGGGCGGGGAACGGGTCTTCGCCGTGGAGACCGAGGCCTTCGAGGACGACGGCACCGGGCACGTGGCCGGACTGCGGGCCCACGAGGTCCGCTGGGTGCCGGCGTCGGGCGACCGCCCCGCCCGCTTCGAGGCGGTGGCCGGCACCGAGCAGGACCTGCCCTGCGAGCTGGTGCTGCTTGCGATGGGCTTCACCGGCCCCGAGCCGGCGCTCCCCGTCGCCCTCGGCACCGAGCTCGGCCCCCGGGGCACCGTCGCCCGCAGCGGGTACGCCACCTCGGTGCCCGGCGTCTGGGTGTGCGGCGACGCCGGGCGGGGGCAGAGCCTCATCGTGTGGGCCATCGCCGAGGGTCGCTCCTGCGCCGCCGAGGTCGACCGGGCGCTCACCGGGCGCTCACTGCTCCCGGCACCGCTGCCGGCCTGACTCCTCCCAGCCTGAGAATCGGCGCGGCGGGGCGGTACCGTGACGGGGTGGGTCCCCGACCAGCCGAGCACGACGACCGCAGCCTCCCGGCCCAGGCCGACGACGGCGACGCCGGCACCGAGACGGTCCTCGGGGCCGCCGCCCGCCGGCGCGCCGACGTCGCCGCCCGGCTCCCCGACGAGGTCGAGCACCCCGACGAGGCGGAGGCGGACGCCGCCGCACCCGGGCGGGCCGGCACGCGGGAGTCCTGGCGGCGCCGGAGCGCCACCGGGGCGATCCTGACCGGCATCGCCCTCGGCTTCCGCGAGGTGCTCGAGACCGAGCGCCAGGACCCGGCGATCGTGCAGGAGACCTCGGGCGTGCCGCCCAAGGACCTGCCCGTCGAGGCAGACCTCCAGGAAGCCGCACCGAAGCGCAACGTCGTGCACGTGCGCCCCTGGCTCCTCGGTCAGGCGACCCCGCCGCCCGGACCGGTGGGCGAGGCGGGCCGCATCGTGCCGGCGACCGTCGAGCGCACCCCGACCCCCGTGCCCGGCCGGGCGCCCGTCCGGCGCCGGCTCGGCCGGAGGAGCCGGTGATGGCCCGGCTGGGCCTCGGGCGCCGCCGTCCCCCCGCCGGCGACTACCTCGACGAGGACGAGGCCGCCGACGCCGACCCGGTGGTCCCCAACGGCCCGATGCGGATGCGCGGGCGCGAGCCGATGTACGGCTTCGCCACCGCCGCCGTCCTGGCCGCCGGCGGCATCGCCAACCTGCTCGACACCACGGGGGCCGGCGCCCCGCCGCACCCGGTGCTGTGGCCCACCTACGCCGGCCTCGTCCTCGCCGCCGGTCTCGTCGCCAGCATCCGGCTGCGCAACCGCCTGCTGTCGCCGTTCGTCGCCATCTTCGCGGCGTTCTTCCTGACCCTCGAGCGGGGCCCCAACTCGCTGTCGTACCCCCACATCGTCGTGCTCGTCGTCGCCGTCGGCTTCGCCGTGGCCCTCACGATGCGCCAGCGGCGCGAGCAGCGGGCGCTCACCCCGGCCCGCCAGCCGGGCTCCCGCCGTCGGGGTAGCCAGCCGGCGGAGGACGAGCGTTCCCGCAAGCCCGTCGCCAACCGCCGCTACACCCCGCCCAAGTCGGCCCGCACCAGCACCGGCAGCGGCAAGTCCCGCACCGCCCGCCGCTGAGTCGCCGCGGCGCGCGCCGGCCCGAGCGGTCAGCGCCCGGCGCGGGGCTCGTCGAGCAGCGCCGAGGCGAGGAAGTCGAGCACCTCCCGGCGGCGGCGCACCAGGGTCCGCGCCGTGGGGTCGACCCCGAAGGCGCGCAGGACCTCCACCTCCGTCGCCGCCCCGATCACCGCCGAGTAGGCGTTGAGCAGCAGCAGCTGGCTGTCCTGGCGCCGCATGCTGCCCGCGGCCACCTCCCGGTCGAAGAAGGCGGTCGCCGCCTCGATGAACGGCTCCAGCCGCTGCCGCAGGCGGGTGGCGGGCGGCGCCCCCAGCCGGCTGACCTCCCGCAGCAGCCCCGGCAGCTCCGGGCGCCGGCCGGCCAGGCGGAACACGGCCCGCACCACCGCCTCGACGCGCTCCCAGCCGGGCCCGACGCCGTCGAGGCCGCCGCCCACCGCGGCGATGAGCTCCAGGCCGGCCTCGTCGATGACGGCGTCGAGGAGCTGCTCCTTGGACGAGAAGTGGTAGAGGATCGTCTGCTTGCGGATCCCGAGCTCGGCCGCGAGGGCGTCGAGCGACGTCGCCTCGTAGCCGGCGGTACCGAAGGCGTGGAGGGCGGCGTCGAGGATGCGCGCGGACGTACTCGCCTCGGCCACTGACCAAATGGTAGACAGATCGCATGCTGCGTGAGGGGCTCGCCGGCCGTCGGGTCGCCGTCACCGGGGCGACGGGATTCCTCGGCACCGCACTCGTCGAGCGGCTGCTGCGCGCCGTGCCCGGCTGCGAGGTGGCCGTCGTGGTCCGCCCCGGCCGACGGGGCGCCGCCGAGCGGGTGCGCCGGGAGGTGCTGCGCAACAACTGCTTCGACCGGCTCCGCCGGGAGCTCGGCGACCGCTTCGACGCCGAGGTCGGCGCCCGGTTGCTCACCGTGGAGGGTGACGTGGGCGTCGACGGCCTGGGCCTCGACGCCGAGGGCGAGGCCGTCCTCGCCGGCTGCGACACCGTGATCCACTCGGCGGCGACGGTCAGCTTCGACTCCCCGCTCGACGGGGCGGTGGAGGTCAACCTCCTCGGCCCGTCGCGCGTCGCCGCCGTCCTCCGGCGCCTCAACCCGCAGGCCCACCTCGTCGCCGTCTCCACCGCCTACGTCGCCGGCGCCCGCCGGGGCCCCGCCCCCGAGGCCGTCCTGCCCGAGACGCCGTGGGCCACCGAGGTCCCGTGGCGGCCCGAGGTGGACGCCGCCCGGCGCGCCCGGGCGGACGCCGACGCCGAGAGCCGCCAGCCGCGCAACCTCACCCGCTTCCAGCGCGAGGCCCGGGCCGAGCTGGGCGCCGCGGGCACGCCGCTACTGGCGGCGCGCGCCGAGCGCGCCCGCGAGGACTGGGTGAAGCAGCGCATGGTGGAGCTCGGCAAGGCTCGCGCCCAGGGCCTCGGTTGGCCCGACGCCTACGCCTACTCCAAGGCCCTCGGCGAGCGGGCGCTGCTCGACACCCGCGAGGAGCTGGCGGTCTCGATCGTGAGGCCGTCGATCATCGAGTCGTCGCTGGCCGAGCCGGTGCCCGGCTGGATCCGCGGCTTCCGGATGGCCGACCCGGTCATCATCGGCTACGCCCGGGGTCTCCTGCGGGAGTTCCCCGGCCTGCCCGAGGGGATCATCGACGTGATCCCGGTCGACCTGGTGGTGGCCGCCGTCCTCGCCGTCGCCGCCCGTGGCCCGCTGCCCGGCGGCCCGGACGTCGTGCACGCCGCCTCGGGGGCGCGCAACCCCCTGCGCTACCGCCAGCTGGTCGACCTGGTCCGGGAGTGGTTCACCGAGCACCCGCTCGCCGACGCCCACGACCAGCCCATCGCCGTCCCCGAGTGGTCCTTCCCGGGGCGCCGCACCGTGCAGCGCCAGCTTCGGCAGGCGACCCGCACCCTGGGCGCGGCGGAACGGGCGCTGCAGTCCCTGCCGCTGCGCGGCGGGCGGGCGGACCTGGCGGCACGCCTCGAGGAGCGCCGGGACGAGGCCGAGCGGGCGCTCTCGTACGTCGAGCTGTACGGCGCCTACACCGAGACCGAGGCGATCTTCCAGGTCGACCGCCTGCTCGAGCTGCACCGTTCGCTGCCCGCCGACGACCAGCGCGACTTCGGCATGGACCCGGCGGTCATCGACTGGCGCCGCTTCTGCCAGGAGGTCTACCTGCCGTCGGTCGTCGCCCACGCCCGGGTGCGCCAGGCGCCCGCCGCCGGCACCCGCCGCCGCGACCCGCGGGGCGCGACGGGCCTCACCCGGGAGCAGCGTGGCCGGCGGGCCATCCTCTCCCCCGACCGCCAGCTGGCGGTGTTCGACCTCGAGAACACGCTCATCGCCTCCAACGTCGTCGACTCCTACTCGTGGCTGGCAACCCGCCACCAGCAGGACCGGTCGCGGGTGGCGTTCGTGCTGCGCACCCTGCGCGACGCCCCGTCGATGCTCGCCGCTGACCGGGCGGACCGGGGCGACTTCCTCCGGGCCTTCTACCGCCGCTACGAGGGGGCGCCCGTCGAGCGGCTGCGGGCCGACGGCTGGCAGCTGTGGCACGACCTGCTCCTCGTCAAGTCCTTCCCCGACGGGCTGCGCCGGGTGCGCGAGCACCGCTCGCTGGGCCACCGCACCCTCCTCATCACCGGCGCCCTCGACGTCGTGGTCGAGCCGCTCCGCCCGTTGTTCGACGAGATCGTCTGCGCCCACCTCGGCGAGCGGGCCGGGCGGTTCACCGGCGAGTTGCTGGAGGCGCCGCCGACCGGCGAGGCCCGCGCCCTGATCATGGCCGACTACGCCGACCGCCACGGCCTGGACCTCGAACAGGCGGTCGCCTACGCCGATTCGGCGAGCGACCTGCCGATGCTCGAGGCGGCCGGTCACCCCGTGGCGGTCAACCCCGAGACCAAGCTGGCCGCCATCGCCCGCCGGCGGGGCTGGCACGTGGAGCACTGGCCGAAGGCGGCGGGCGGCCCCCGCCCGCTGCTGCCCATCGGCCCGAGGACCCGGCCGTGAGGGCGTTGCAGCTCGAGCGCTCGGCGCCCCGCTTCGCCGCCGCCCGGCTCGCCTCGGGGTGGCGCAGCCAGGCCGCTGCACAGGTGGGCCCCGTCCGCCTCGTCGACGTCGATCCCCTCCCGTTGCCGGGCGCCGGGTGGCGCCGCGTGCGCCCGCTGCTCGCCGGGATCTGCGGCAGCGACCTGGCGACCCTCGACGCCCGCTCGTCCCGGTGGTTCGAGTCGATCGTGAGCTTCCCGTTCGTGCCCGGCCACGAGGTGGTGGGCCTCGACGACGCCGACCGTCGGGTCGTCGTGCAGCCGGTGCTCGGCTGCGCGCCACGCGGGGTCGAGCCACCCTGCCCGGCGTGCGCCGCCGGCCGGACCAACCACTGCGTCCACCTCGCCGCCGGGCACCTCCAGCCCGGGTTGCAGACCGGGTTCTGCGCCGACACCGGCGGCGGCTGGTCGGAGGAGCTCGTCGCCCACGACAGCCAGCTGCACCCCGTGCCCGCCGGCTGGAGCGACGAGGCCGCCGTCCTCGTCGAGCCGGTCGCCTGCGCCGTCCACGGCGCCCTGGCCGGCCCGGCCGGGCAGGACCTCACCGCCGTCGTGATCGGCGCCGGCACCCTCGGGCTCGCCGCCGTCGCCGCCCTCGCCCGGTTCCGGCCCGACGTCTCGAGCATCCTCGCCGTCGCCAAGCACCCCCACCAGCGGCAGCTGGCGCGCAAGCTGGGGGCCGCCACCGTGGCCGAACCGGCCGAGCTGCGGCGCGCCGTGCGGCGCGCCACCGGCTCGTGGATCCTCGACAACGGCCAGCTGACCGGCGGCGCCCCGCTCGTCATCGACTGCGTCGGCTCGGCGGCGTCGCTGGCCGACGCCCTCGCCGTGACCGCCCCCGGCGGGACCGTCGTGCTCGTCGGGATGGCCGGCCACGTCGGGGTGGACCTGACGGGGCTGTGGCAACGGGAGGTCCGCCTGCAGGGCGCCTACGCCTACGGGCCCGAGCCCCTCGCCGACGGCCGGCACAGCTTCGACCTGGCCTTCGAGCTCGTCGAGGCGGCCGGGCTCGAGCGCCTGGTCAGCGCCCGCTACCCCCTCGGCCGCTACGCCGAAGCCGTGGCCCACGCCGCCGACGCCGGCCGGCGGGGTGCCGTGAAGGTCGTCTTCGACCCCAGCCGCCGCCGCCCGGAAGGATCCCGCTGATGCCCCGCCCCGGTTTCGTCCTGGAGGTCGACCGCTCGACCCCGCCCATCCTCACCTGGCACGGCGACGGTTTCCGCCTCGAGCGGCTCCCCGCCGACCGCTCCCGGGTCATCTACGCCCCGGAGCCGGAGGCCGGCCTCGAAGACCCCGACGAGGCGATCCGGGAGGCGCTGGCGGCCCCGCTCGGTGACAGCGAGCCGCTGCCCGCCCTGCTGCGCGCCGGCATGCGCCTCACGATCGCCTTCGACGACGTGTCCCTGCCGCTGCCGCCGATGCGGCGGCCCGACAACCGCCAGCGGGTGATCGAGGCCGTGCTCGACCTCGCCGCCGCCGCCGGGGTCGACGACGTGGTGCTCATCGCCGCCCTCGCCCTGCACCGCCGCATGACCGAGGCCGAGCTGCGCCACGCCCTCGGCGACCGGGTCTACGACGCCTTCGCCCCCCACGGCCGGCTGCTGCAGCACGACGCCGAGGACCCCGAGGGCCTCGTGCACCTCGGCGTCACCGACCACGGCGAGGACGTCGAGATCAGCCGGCGGGCGGCCGAGTCGGACCTGCTCGTCTACGTCAACATCAACCTGGTGTCGATGGACGGCGGCCACAAGAGCGTGGCCACCGGCCTGGCGAGCTACCGCAGCCTGCGCCACCACCACAACGTTCGGACGATGCGCCACTCCCGGTCGTTCATGGACCAGCACCACTCCGAGCTGCACTCCGCCAACTGGCGCATGGGGCGGCTCATCGCCGCCTCGGGCGTGAAGGTCTTCCAGATCGAGACGACCCTCAACAACGACGCCTTCCCCTCCCAGCTCGGCTTCCTCCAGAAGCGCGAGTGGGAGTGGAGCGGGCGGGACCGGGCCGCCTACCTGGCCACCACCGCCGCGCTCCGGGCCGGGTCGGACCGCCTCAACCGCTCGGTGTTCCAGTCGGTGAAGGCGCCCTACGCCATGACCGGGGTGTTCGCCGGGGAGGTGGAGGCGGTGCACGCCGCCACCACCGAGGCCGTGTTCCGCCAGCAGCTCGTCCCCGTGGAGGGCCAGACCGACGTCGCCGTGTTCGGGCTGCCCCACATCTGCCCCTACAACGTCAACTCGATCATGAACCCGATCCTCGTCATGTGCATGGGGCTCGGCTACCTGTTCAACCTGTACCGGGGCCGCCCGATCGTGCGGGAGGGCGGCGTCGCCATCCTCTGCCACCCGACCCCGTGGGCGTTCCACCCGGTGCACCACCCGAGCTACATCGACTTCTTCGAGGAGGTGCTGGCGGAGACCACCGACCCCCTCGAGATCGAGAAGACCTACGAGGAGCGCTTCGCCACCGACGAGTGGTACCGGCACCTGTACCGCACCGGGCACGCCTACCACGGCGTCCACCCCTTCTACATGTGGTATTGGGGCGCGCACGCCCTCGAGCACCTCGGTCGGGTGATCATCGTCGGCGGCGACCCCGCCGCCGTGCGCCGGATGGGCTTCATGCCGGCGAGCACCCTGGACGACGCCCTGGAGATGGCGTCCGACGTCGTCGGCCGGCAGCCGACGATCAGCCACCTGCACTGCCCGCCGATCCTCATGGCGGACGTGTCGTGATCCGGGACCGCCTGCCGCGCCCGGGGGAGCCGTCCGGCGCGACCGCCCCCGAGCGTTCGCTGCCGACCACCCCCGCCCGCCTCGCCGGCGCCCCGGCCCGCCTCGCCGCCCGGCTGCCCCGCCCCTCCGGGTTCCCCTGGACCCCCCCGACCCGGCCGGCCACGCTGCCCGTCCCGCCGGCGGAGCGCACCCTCGGCGTGCACTACGACACCGAGTGGGCGCGCCGCTACCCCGCCCGGCTCGCCCGGGCGGCGCTCACCGAGGCGGTGGCCCGACCGGCGGTGGCCGCCCTCGCCGCCCCGCGCGTCGAGGGGCTCGACCGCATCGAGCACCTCCACGGCCCGGTCATCTTCGCCGCCAACCACGCCAGCCACGTCGACACCCCGCTGCTCGTGCACGCCATCCCCGACCGCTGGCGCCACCACCTGGCGGTGGCCTCGGCGGCCGACTACTTCTTCGACACCCGCCTCAAGGCCGCCGCCTTCGCCTTCCTGCTCAACGCCGTGCCGATCGAGCGCCAGCGGGTCGACCGCAGCTCCGCCCGGCGGCTCAGCGCCCTGATCGAGGAGGGCTGGAGCCTGCTCATCTACCCCGAGGGCGGCCGCACCCCCGACGGCTGGGGCCAGCCGCACCAGCGGGGCCCGGCGTGGCTGGCCGAGCGTACCGGCCGGCCGATCGTGCCGATCCACGTGAGCGGCACCCGCCGGATCCTCCCCCGCCACGCCACCCGCCCGAGGCCGGGGCACACCTCGGTGCACTTCGGCCGGCCGCTGCGGGCAAGCGACGGCGGCGCCCGGGAGCTGGCGGCGCGCGTCGAGGCGGCCATCGCCGCCCTCGCCGACGAGCAGGCCACCGACTGGTGGAGCGCGACGCGCCGGGCGGCCGCCGGCGCCACACCGGCGCTCACCGGACCCGGCGACGCCGGCGCCTGGCGCCGGGCCTGGGTGCTCGGGGAGGGCAGGCGCCGCGCCGGCGCCCCGGCCCGCTGGCCCAAGGTCTGAGCGGCCCCCGCCCCCGCCCCGGCCCCCGGCCTGCGGCGGCCGGTGGGAGGTGGGGAGCCGGGCGGTAGCGTCACGCGATGGCCGCCGGTGCCGCCTTCTTCGACCTGGACCGCACCCTCCTGCCGGGCGCGTCGGCGGTCGCCTTCAACGAGGCGCTGTTCGAGGCGGGGGTCACGTCCCGGACCGGCCTCCCCGGGCAGGGTGCCTTCGTGCGTGCCTACCAGCTGCTCGGCGAGACGGTCCCGTCGATGGTGCTGGCGCGGGCGTCGGCGCTGGCGGCGCGGGGGCGGACCGTCGACGCCGTCTGCCAGGCGGCCGAGGTGGCGGCGGGCGCCCTCGAGCGGCAGCTGGCGCCCCGGGCGACGGCGCTGTTCACCCAGCACCGCGCCGCCGGTCGGCGGCTGGTGCTCGCCACCACCTCGCCGCTGGATCTGGTGCGCCCCTTCGCCGAGCAGCTCGGCTTCGACGACGTGGTCGCCACCCGCTGGGCGACGCAAGTCGACCGGGAGGGCACCCTCCGCTACACCGGCGGCCTCGACGGCGCCTTCGCCTGGGGCATCGGCAAGCTCGGCGCCGTCCGACGCTGGGCGGCGACCGCCGGGGTGAGCCTGGCCGAGAGCTGGGCGTACTCCGACAGCGTCTTCGACCTGCCGCTGCTGCTGGCGGTCGGCCATCCGACGGCGGTCAACCCCGACCCCCGCCTCCTGGCCACCGCCGCCCTCCGGCGCTGGCCGGTCGTGCACCTCGACGCCCCGCCCGGGGTCCCCAAGCTGCTCGGCGCCGAGCCGCTCGACCTGGTCCGGCTGTGCCTGCCCCGGCGCGCCTTCCCCTACGCCCGCTTCGACGTGGCCGGCATCGAGCACGTCCCGCGCCGGGGCCCGGTGATCGTCGCCGCCAACCACCGCAGCTACTTCGACGTCGTCGCCGTCGGCCTCACGGTCCTCGAGGCCGGGCGCCACCCCCGTGCCCTGGCCAAGAAGGAGCTGTTCGACGCCCCGGTCGTCGGGCCGCTGATGGCGGCGGCGGGCGCCATCCGCGTCGACCGCCAGGGGGACCCGTCGGCGGCGCTACCCGAGGCGGAGCAGGCCCTGCACGCCGGGGAGTGCCTGGTGGTCATGCCGCAGGGCACCATCCCGCGGGGGGAGGCCTTCTTCGACCCCCACCTGTCGGGTAGGACCGGTGTCGCCCGCCTCGCCGCCGCCACGGGGGCCCCGGTGGTGCCCCTCGGCGTGTGGGGCAGCGAGGCGGTCTGGCCCCGCTCCTCCCGCCTGCCGCGGGTGGCCAACGTGGCCCACCCGCCGACGGTGCGCGTCCGCGTCGGGCCGCCGGTGCGGGGCCTGACCGGCGGGGACGCCCGCGCCGACACGGCGGTGATCATGGCGGCCATCGCCGACCTGCTCCCGCCCGAGGGGCGCCTGGCGCGCATCCCGACCGCCGAGGAGCTCGCCCGCACGATGCCGCCGGACTGAGCCGCCCCCAACGGCCGCGGCGAAGTGTGCTATCTCTCACGATGATGGACCTCCGGCAGCTCCAGGCCCTCACGGCCATCGCGGACACCGGCAGCTTCTCGGCGGCGGCGGCGTCGCTGCACACGGTCCAGTCCAACGTGTCGAGCCACATCGCCCGCCTGGAGCGGGAGCTGGGCGCCCAGCTGGTCGACCGCCAGGCGGGCCAGCTCACCGAGGAAGGGCAGGCGGTCGCCGAGCGGGCCCGCCGGGTCGCCGACGAGCTCGACGCCATCGTCGCCGACCTCGCCGCCCTGCGGGCGGAGGTCGTGGGCACGGTGCGCCTCGGCGTGATCGGCACCACCGCCCGCTGGCTCACCCCGCTGCTGCTGGAGGCGCTGGCCGGCGCCCACCCGCAGGTCCATCTCGTCGTCGGCGAGGGGACCTCCACCATGCTCGAACCCCAGGTCGCCACGGGCGCCCACGAGATCGCCGTGGTCAACCTCCCGCAGGCGTTCCCCGACCTCACGGCGACCGCCCTGTTCGACGAGGACCTCATCCTGGTCGTGCCGCCCGACCACGCCCTCGCCGACCGGTCCCGGGTGGACCTCACCGACCTCGACGGCCTGGAGCTCCTGCTGCCCGCCTCGGGCACCACCTACCGCCAGGAGCTCGACGAGGCCGCCCGCGAGGCGGGCGTGGCGCTGGTGCCCCGGG
Organism: Acidimicrobiales bacterium; assembly: GCA_035702855.1. Taxonomy (GTDB): domain Bacteria; phylum Actinomycetota; class Acidimicrobiia; order Acidimicrobiales; family Palsa-688; genus JAKAQB01. The sequence continues at coordinate 16,655 of DASSZM010000138.1, forward strand.
CCGAGCTCGACGGCGTCCGCCTGATGGCGTCGCTGACGGCGCGGGGCTTCGGCCCGTCGATCCTGCCGGCGACGACGGCGGCCGAGGGCCTCGACGGCTTCGTCCGCATCACCGTCGGCGGCCTCCCCCGCCGCCGGGTCGGGGCCGTCGTCCGGCGCCGAGCCCGGCTGAGCGCGCCGGCACGGGCCGTGCTCGACATCCTGCGCGAGGTGGTCGAGCGGCGGGCGGACGAGCAGTACGGCATCCACCCGGCGGGCGGGTGAGGGGCAGACCGCCGAAGCCCGAGGTTAACGCCCTGTTTCACCGGCGGGTGAGCTCACCGCAGGGACGGCCGGTCGGCTACGGTACGCGCCAACCGGCCGAAGCGGTCGGGTGTACGGAGGGGAAACGTTGGAGCAGGTGCAGGAGGGCACGGTCGGCGTTGCCGGCGGCGAGACGTGGTACCGGGTCACGGGCGATCCCGGATCCGGCACGCCTCTGGTCGTGCTGCACGGCGGCCCCGGGTCCACCCACGAGTACCTCCTGACGCTGGCGGCACTCGCCGGTGATCGCCGGGCCGTGGTCCACTACGACCAGGTGGGCAACGGTCGGTCGAGCCACTTCCCCGGCCGGGCCGCCGAGTTCTGGACGGTACAGCTGTTCCTCGACGAGCTCGATGCCATCCTCGACGCCCTCGGGATCAGCGGGGCGTACCACCTCCTCGGCCAGTCCTGGGGCGGCATGCTCGCGGCGGAGCACGCGGTCCGCCGCCCGGCCGGGCTACGCGGCCTGGTGCTCGCGGACTCGCCGGCCTCGATCCCGACCTGGGTGGCCGAGGCGGACCGTCTGCGCAAGGAGCTCCCACCCGAGGTGCAACGCGTGCTCGACGAGCACGAGGAGGCCGGGACCTTCGACAGCGCTGCGTACGCCGCAGCGAGCCAGGTGTACTACGACCGGCACGTCTGCAGGATCGTGCCGAACCCACCGGAGGTGGCCGCCAGCTTCTCGGCGATCGAGACCGATCCCACCGTGTACCACGCCATGTGGGGGCCGACGGAGTTCCACTGCACGGGCACCCTGGGGAGTTGGGACATCACCGAACGCCTCCCGGCGATCGAGGTGCCGACCCTCGTCGTCTCCGGGCGATACGACGAGGCAACGCCGCTCGTCGTGTCACCCCTCCTCCAACACATCCCCGACGTGCGTGGGGTCGTGTTCGAGAATTCCAGCCACCTACCTCACGTGGAGGAAGCCGAACGCTATCTCCGCGTCGTCGGCGCCTTCCTCGACGAGCACGACTGAACCATGGATACCTCGCCCCGGGCCGGGCGCTCTCAGAGACAAGAAAGGGCAACGATGTCAGCAAGAAGATGGAGGTTGGGCGCGGCAGGGGCCTGCCTGGCCAGCCTGCTGTTCGCCGCGTGCGGCTCAGGTGTCAACTCCGGTGGATCGGCCGGATCAACCGGATCGACGGGGACCGGCGGAGGGTCGGCAGGGTCGAGCGGCCAGTCCGCCGCCACCACCGCCTACCAGCCGCAGCACGCAGGCGGCACCCTGCGCCTCCTGTGGTCCGGCGCCGGCGGCACCCTTGATCCTCAGGTCAACTACACCCTCGAGTACTGGCAGCTCTACCAGGCGACCTACGACGGCCTCCTCGCCTTCGACAAGACCACGGGACCCAAGTCGTTCGACGTCGTTCCCGACCTGGCGACGTCGATGCCGACGGTCACCAACGGCGGCAAGACCTACACCTTCACGCTCCGCAAGGGGATCAAGTTCTCCAACGGCCAGCCGGTGACACTGACCGACGTCGTGGATTCCTTCACCCGGCTGTTCAAGGTCGCGAACCCCAACGCCGGCACCTGGTACAACGTCATCGTCGGGGCCAACGCCTGCCTGAAGACGCCGGCCACCTGCACCCTGAAGGGTGGCGTGGTGACCAATGCCGCGACCAACCAGGTGACCTTCAACCTGACCCAACCCGATCCCGACTTCGAGGACCAGTTGGCGGTGCCGTTCGGCTCGATCCTGCCGGCGAGCACGCCGTCGAAGCCCGGCGGGACCAGCACGCCCATCCCGGGCACGGGCCCGTACTACTTCGCCAGCTACAACCCCAACACGCAGCTGGTGATGAAGCGCAACCCGTACTTCAAGGTCTGGTCGGTGGCGGCCGAGCCCCAGGGCTACCCCAACGAGATCGTCACCACCTTCGGCCAGACCGTCGAGAACGAGGTCACCGCCGTGGAGAACGGCCAGGCCGACTGGATGGGTGACCCGCCGCCCCCGGACCGCCTGACGGAGCTGTCGACCAAGTACGCCAAGCAGGTGCACGTCAACACGCTCACCGCGGACTGGTACGCGGTGTTCAACACCCGCCTTGCGCCGTTCAACAACCTGAAGGCCCGCCAGGCGTTCAACTGGGCCGTGAACCGTGCAGCGACGGTGAAGCTCTATGGCGGCTCCGTGCTCGCCGTGCCGGCCTGCACGATCCTCCCGCCCGGCTTCCCGGGTTACACCCCCTTCTGTTACTACACCAAGCCCGCCGGCTCGACCTGGAAGGGCCCGGACCTCAGCCTGGCGAAGAAGCTCGTCCAGGAGTCCGGCACCGCAGGAATGAAGGTCGCGCTCGTGGCACAGAACGACACCGTCGACTACAACGAGGGTCAGTACCTGGTCAGCGTGCTCAACGCCATCGGCTACAAGGCGACCCTGAAGCCGCTGTCGCAGAACATCCAGTTCACCTACATCCAGAACACCAACAACCACGTGCAGATCAGCCTGTCCCAGTGGTACCAGGACTACCCCCAGGCATCCGACTTCCTGCAGGTGCTCCTCGGCTGTGCCAACTTCCACCCCGGCAGTGACTCAAGCATCAACATCGCCGGCTACTGCAACCCGAGGTTTGACGCCCTCATGAACCAGGCGACGGCCCTCCAGTCATCGAACCCCTCGGCGGCCAACAAGCTCTGGGGCAAGATCGACGAGGACATGATGAAGCAGGCGGTGTGGGCGCCGCTGTTCCATCCCAAGCTGATCGACTTCGTGTCCGCCAGGGTCAAGCACTACGAGTTCAGCCGGCAGTTCTACATGCTGGTGGACCAGCTCTGGCTCAAGTAGTTCCGTGACCGGAGTCGTCTCGGAGCCGGCGCCGCTCGTCGCCCCGGATGCCCCTGTCCCCGCCCGCCCTGTGCGGGCGGGGCAGGGGCCCTGGGCGGCGGCCTTCGCCCAGCTCCGCCGCAACCGGGCGGCGCTCGGCTCGCTCGTCGTCCTCGTGCTGGTGGTCGTGGTCAGCCTGCTCGCCCCCCTCTACGCCCACGACATCGCCCACACCAACGCATTCCAGTCCAACATCAACGGCACGACCATCGTCAACGGCAAGACCGTGCCGGTACTGACGCCCAACACCAGCGGGCTGGGTCTGGGCGTGACGCCCATCGGCCCGACCTGGGACCCTGCGCACTACTTCCTCGGCGCCGACAACCAGGGACGCGATGTCATGGCCCGCCTGCTCTACGGCGGCCGGACCAGCCTCCTGATCGGGTCGACCTCGGCTCTGATCTGCTGTGCCGTCGCGGCACTGGTCGGAGTCGTCGCCGGCTACTTCCGCGGCGCGATCGACTGGGTCCTGTCCCGCCTGCTCGACCTGATCTGGGCCTTCCCCGTCTACCTCCTGGCGATCTCCCTCTCGGTCATCCTGCTCACCAGCGGGTTGCACCTCGGGCCCATCGTCATCGGCGCCAACAGCCTGATGTTGCCGATCCTGATCATCGCCTTCATCTACGTCCCCTACGTCGCCCGGCCCATCCGGGGCCAAGTGCTCTCACTGCGCGAGCGGGAGTTCGTCCAGGCGGCGGTGGGCATCGGAGCTCCGGACAGACGGATCCTCTTCCGCGAGATCCTCCCCAACGTGATGCCGACGGCGATCGTGTTCTACCCGCTGATGTTCGCCCTCAACGTGCTGACCGAGGCCGGGCTGTCGTTCCTCTCGATCGGTGTGCAACCGCCCAACGCCAGTTGGGGCACGATCATCAACGACGGGCTCGGCCTCCTCTACACCCGACCGTGGGTTGCCATGGCGCCGGGGATCATGATCGTGATCACGGCGGTGTCGCTCAACATTCTCGGTGATGCTGTCCGGGACGCCCTCGACCCGCGCGCCAAGCTGCGAGGCTCCATCTAGTGCTGACCTTCGCCCTCCGTCGCTTCGGGGCCGCCTTCCTCGTCCTGTTCGCGATCAGCGTGCTCGTCTTCCTCATCTTCTTCGCCACTCCCGGCGTGGATCCTGCGGCCCGGATCGCCGGTCGATCAGCAACACCGCAGATCCTGGCCCAGGTCAAGGCGGAGTTCGGGCTCAACCGGCCGCTGCCGATCCGCTACCTCCTGATGATGAAGCACCTGTTCATCACCAGGGACCTCCAGTCGTACGTGAACCCGGGTCAGCTCGTCATCCCCGAGATCGTGGCGGCGGCGCCGGTGACGCTGTCCCTCGTCGTCGGGGCTGCGGTGATCTGGATCGTCTTCGGGGTACTGGGTGGTCTGCTGGCCGCCTCCCGCAAGGGTTCCTTCATCGATCCGGTCATCATGCTCGTCGGCATCGCCGCCGTCTCGGTCCCGGGGTTCTGGCTCGGCGAGGTGGTCAACCTCATCACCCAGGGCAACCTCCACAACAGCGTGTTCTCCTGGGTCCCACCCCCCGGGTACGTCAGCATCAGTGCAGGCGTCGGCCAGTGGGCGCTCCACCTGCTGCTGCCGTGGCTGACCCTGGCAGTGCTCTACGCTGGCATCTACGCCCGTGTCCTGCGGGCGGAGCTGGTCACGGCCCTCGACGAGGACTACGTCCGCACGGCCCGGGCCAAGGGCCTCTCGGAGCGCCGGATCCTGTTCCGGCATGCCCTGCGGTGCTCGTTGATCGGGATCGTCTCGCTGTTCGGCCTCGACTTCGGATCGCTCGTGGGCGGCGCTGCCCTCCTGATCGAAGTGGTGTTCAACCTCCACGGCATCGGCTGGCTGACCTACAACGCCCTGCAGGACCTGGACCTACCCGTCATCATGGCCGCCGTGCTCTACGGTGCCTTTTTCGTGGTGCTCGCCAACGCCGTCGTCGATCTCCTCTACGCCAGCCTCGACCCGAGGGTCCGCCGTGGCTGACGCCTTGCTCGAGGTAGAGGACCTCCACGTCGAGTTCCGGACCCGCGCTGGTGTCGTCCGCGCCGTCGACGGCCTCTCCTTGTCGATCGGCGCCGGGGAGGTGCTCGGCGTCGTCGGCGAATCCGGCTCGGGCAAGAGTGTGTCGATGTACAGCGTCATGGGCCTCGTCCGTGACCCCAACGCCACCATCCGGGGCGTCGCCCGCTTCGAGGGGCAGGATCTCCTGACCCTCCCCGACGACCGGATGCGGGCGATCCGCGGCAGGCGCATCGCCATGATCTTCCAGGACCCCATGACGGCCCTGACACCCGTCTACACCGTCGGCTGGCAGATCGTCGAGCAGCTCCGTGCCCACACGTCCATGACGAAGCGTGAGGCGCGCTCACGAGCGGTCGAGTTGCTCGGGGAGGTCGGCATCCCCGAACCCGCTCGGCGGGTCGACAACTACCCCCACGAGTTCTCCGGGGGCATGCGTCAGAGAGCGATGATCGCCATGGCCCTGGCCTGCGAGCCGACCCTGCTCATCGCCGACGAGCCGACGACCGCCCTCGACGTGACGACCCAGGCGCAGATCCTCGACCTGATGCGGCGGCTGATGGCGCAACACGGCTCGTCGGTGATCCTCATCACCCACGACATGGGAGTGATCAGCGAGATGGCCGACCGCGTCGTCGTGATGTACGCCGGACGCGCCGTCGAGGAGGGACCGCGCCGGGACCTGCTCCGCCAGGCGCAGCACCCCTACACCTGGGGACTCCTCGGCGCGGTCCCCCGCATGGACGGCCACCGCCGACGCCTCGTCACGATCCCCGGTTCGTCCGTGTCCCCGCTCGACATGCCCCCCGGGTGCGCCTTCGCCCCCCGGTGCGCCTTCCGCATGCCCGTGTGCGACTCACGGCCGGAGCTGGAGGGACCGCCCGGTCACCGCTCGGCCTGCTGGATCCCCATGGAGGACCGCGCGGCGCGACGGGCCGAGACGACCGAGGGTGCAGCCGACGGGGCCGAAGGCTTCGCCGCCTCCGCCGGAGCGGGGGGCGCGTCGTGAGAAGCCCCAACGGCGAGGTCCTCCTGCGCGCCAACGAGGTGGTCAAGGACTTCCCGGTCCGCGCCAACGTCGGCGGCCGCAAGAAGGGTGTCGTCCACGCCGTGCACTCCGTGAGCCTCGAACTGCGGTCCGGCGAGACGCTCGGGGTCGTCGGGGAGTCCGGCTGCGGCAAGTCGACCCTCGCCCGGCTGGTCACCCGGCTGCTCCCGCTCACCTCCGGGACCGTCGAGTTCGAGGGCCGGGACATCACCAAGCTCTCCCGCCGCAGCCTGCGCCCGATCCGCCGGGAGATGCAGCTGATCTTCCAGGACCCCTACGCCTCCCTCAACCCGAGGCGGCGGGTGGGTGACATCGTCGCCGAGCCGCTGCGGGTCCACCGCCTGGCCGACGGGGCGGCGGCCCGGCGACGGGTGCAGGAGCTGTTCGAGGTGGTCCGCCTGGATCCGAGCCACGTCGACCGCTATCCCCACGAGTTCTCCGGCGGCCAGCGCCAGCGCATCGGCATCGCACGGGCCCTCGCCCTACAACCCAAGCTGGTCGTCGCCGACGAGCCGGTGTCGGCGCTCGACGTCTCGATCCAGGCCCAGGTGCTCGGGCTGATGGCGGACCTCCAGCAGGAGTTCGGCCTCACCTACCTGTTCATCGCCCACGACCTCGCCGTCGTCTACCACGTCTCGGATCGGATCGCCGTCATGTACCTCGGCGACCTGGTCGAGCTCGGTCCGGCGGACCCGCTGTACCGGGCACCGTTGCACCCCTACACCGAAGCACTCCTGTCCGCGGCGCCGGAGCTCGACGACGGAACCGGCGCAGCGCGCCCCCGGATCGTGCTCACGGGGGACGTCCCCAATCCGATCGATCGTCCCTCGGGCTGCTCGTTCCACACCCGCTGCCCGCATGCCCAGGACCGCTGCCGGGTCGAGCAGCCCGAGTTGCGGGAGCTGGAGCCGGGTCGCTTCGCTGCCTGCCACTTCCCCCGCCCGGCGCCCACGCCACGGCCACAAGCGCAAGCCGTCGCCGACTGACCGCCACGGCGGGACTCAGCCCCGGTCGCGCAGCTGGCGAAGGACGTAGGGTAGGATCCCGCCGTGGCGGTAGTAGTCCGCCTCCTTGGGGGTGTCGATGCGCAGCACGACCTCGAAGCGCTTGTCGTCGGCCTGCACCGCCAGCCGCCGGGGCAGGTCGGCGCCGTCGGCCAGGCCCTCGAGCCCGGTGACGGTGTAGGTCTCCTCGCCCGTCAGCCCGAGCGACTCGACCGAGTCGCCGTCGGCGAACTGCAGCGGCAGGACGCCCATGCCCACCAGGTTGGAGCGGTGGATCCGCTCGAAGCTCTCGGCCAGCACCGCCCGCACCCCGAGCAGGGCCGTGCCCTTGGCCGCCCAGTCCCGGGAGGACCCGGTGCCGTACTCCTTGCCGGCGAGGATCACGAGCGGCACGCCGTCGGCCTGGTAGCGGCGGGCGGCGTCGTAGATGGGCATGACCTCGCCGTCGGGGAGGTGGCGGGTCACGCCGCCCTCGGTGCCCGGGGCCAGCCGGTTGCGGATCCGGATGTTGGCGAAGGTCCCGCGGATCATCACCTCGTGGTTGCCGCGGCGGCTCCCGTAGGAGTTGAACTCGCCCGGGTCGACGCCGCCGTCGACCAGCCAGCGCCCCGCCGGGCCGTCGGCCTTGATGCTGCCGGCGGGCGAGATGTGGTCGGTCGTGACGCTGTCGCCCAGCCGGGCGAGGACACGCGCCCCGCGCACGTCGGTGAGCGGGGCCGGATCGGCCGGCATCCCGTCGAAGTACGGGGGGTTGCGGACGTAGGTGCTGCGGTCGTCCCACGCGTAGGAGGACCCGCCGGGCACCTCGAGGGACCGCCACCGCTCGTCGCCGGCGAACACGTCGCCGTAGGAGGACCGGAACATCCCCGACTCGATGGAGCCGTCGACGACGGCCGCCACCTCGTGCGGGGTCGGCCACACGTCGCGCAGGTAGACCGGCTCCCCGTCGCTGCCGGTCCCGAGCGGCTCGCCGACGAGGTCGGCGTCCATGCTGCCGGCGAGGGCGTAGGCGACGACGAGCGGCGGTGACGCCAGGTAGTTCATCCGGACGTCGGGGTTGATGCGCCCCTCGAAGTTGCGGTTGCCCGACAGCACCGACACCACGGCGAGGTCCCCGTCGGCGACCGCCTTGGAGATCTCGGGCAGCAGCGGCCCGCTGTTGCCGATGCAGGTCGTGCAGCCGAAGCCGACGAGGTCGAAGCCCAGCTTCTCCAGGTACGGCGTGAGACCGGCCCGCTCGTAGTAGGCCATGACGACCTTCGAGCCGGGCGCCAGCGTGGTCTTCACCCACGGCTTGACCGTGAGGCCCCGCTCCACCGCCTTCTTGGCGAGCAGGCCGGCGGCCACCATCACCGACGGGTTGGAGGTGTTGGTGCAGCTGGTGATGGCGGCGATGACGACGTGACCGTGGTCCAGCTCGAAGCGGGTGCCGTCGCCGAGGGTGACCGGCACGGGGCGCCCACCCGGCGCGTCGGCCGCCCTTTCCCCGCCGAGGACCTTGGGCAGCGCGCCCCGGAAGCCCTCGCGCGCCGCGTCCAGGCGGACCCGGTCCTGGGGCCGGGCCGGCCCGGCGATCGACGGGACCACGCTCGACAGGTCCAGGCGCAGGGTCTCGGAGTAGGCCGGCTCGTGGGCGGGGTCGTGCCACAGCCCCTGGGCGCGGGCGTAGGCCTCGACGAGGGCGACGTGCTCCTCGCTTCGCCCCGTGAGCCGCAGGTAGGCGAGCGTCTCGTCGTCGACCGGGAAGATGGCGCAGGTGGACCCGTACTCCGGCGACATGTTGCCGATGGTCGCCCGGTTGGCCAGCGGCACGGCGGCCAGGCCCTCCCCGTAGAACTCCACGAACGTGCCGACGACGCCGTGGCGGCGCAGCATCTCGGTGACGGTGAGCACCAGGTCGGTGGCGGTGGAGCCCTCGGGCAGCGCACCGGTCAGCTCGAAGCCGACGACCCGCGGGATGAGCATCGACACCGGCTGGCCGAGCATGGCGGCCTCCGCCTCGATGCCGCCCACCCCCCAGCCGAGGACGCCGAGGCCGTTGACCATGGTGGTGTGGCTGTCGGTGCCGAGGAGGGTGTCGGGAAAGGCCTCCCCCTCCGCGTCGAACACGACCCGCGCCAGGTACTCGAGGTTGACCTGGTGGCAGATGCCGGTGTTGGGCGGCACGACCTGCAGCGTGTCGAACGCCGTCTGGCCCCACCGCAGGAAGCGGTAGCGCTCCTCGTTGCGGGCGAACTCGAGCTCGGCGTTGCGCTCGAAGGCGTCGGGGACCCCGTAGACGTCGGCGATGATCGAGTGGTCGATCACCAGCTCGGCCGGGATCTGCGGGTTGACCCGGGCCGGGTCGCCGCCGAGGGCCGCCATGGCGTCGCGCATGGCCGCCAGGTCGACCACCGCCGGCACGCCGGTGAAGTCCTGCATGAGGATGCGGGCCGGGGCGAAGGCGATCTCGGTGGACGGCTCCGCCGCCGGGTCCCACGACGCCAGGCGCTCGATGTCGGCCGCCCGGACGGTGACGTCGTCCTCGTGGCGCAGCAGGTTCTCCAGCAGCACCTTCAGCGAGTACGGGAGCCGCGCCACGTCGAAGCGCTCCTGGAGCGCTCCGAGCCGGTAGTAGCCCAGCCGGCGACCCCCGACCTCCAGCTCCGCACGGGCCCCGAAGCTGTCCCGACTGCTGCTCGCCATGCCGTCCTCCTCGCTGTCGTGGCCACTCGTCGGGGCCAGTCTGGCCCGCCGCCCGGCGTGGCGGCCAACTCCCTCCCTATGCTCCAACGCCGTGCAGCCCCTCTCACCCGAGCAGCTGCGGGTCCTCGGCGCCCTCGTCGAGAAGGAGGCGACGACCCCCGACCAGTACCCGCTCACCCTCAACGCCCTGATCCTCGCCTGCAACCAGGCGTCCAACCGCAACCCGGTCACCGCCTACGGCCCGGGGGAGGTCGCCACCATCGTCGGCGACCTGCGCGCCCTCGGCCTCGCACGGGTGGTGCACAGCCCGAGCAACCGCGCCGACAAGTACCGCCACGTGCTCGACGAGGCCTGGGGCCTCACCAAGGCCGAGGTGGCGGTGCTGGCCGTGCTCATGCTGCGCGGGCCGCAGACGGTCAACGAGCTGCGCACCCGGACCGAGCGCTACCCGAGCCTCGACGACCTCGGCGGTGTGGAGGGTGTGCTCCACCGCCTGAAGAACCGCTACGACGAGCCGTACGTCGTGCGCCTGGAGCGGCAGGCCGGCCAGCGCGAGGAGCGCTGGGCCCACCTCCTCGCCGGCGAGGTGCTCGAGGTCCCGGCCGCCCCCGCCGCCGCCCCCCGCTCCGGCGGCGCGGAGCGCGTCGCCGCCCTGGAGGGGGAGCTGGCGGCCCTGCGCGCAGAGGTGGCTCGCCTGCGCGCCGACGTCGACGAGCTGCGGGCCGTGCTGGAGTAGCCGTGCCGGCTGGAGTAGCCGTGCCGGCGGCAGGCGGCGCGCCGCCCGGTAGCCTCGTCGGGCTATGGAGGCTCCTCCCCCGCTCGCCGTCAACCGCTACCGCGACCACCGCTGCGGCGATCTCCGCCCCTCCGACGTCGGCCGTGAGGTCCGCCTCGCCGGCTGGGTGGCCGCCAAGCGCGACCACGGGGGCCTCCTCTTCGTCGACCTGCGCGACCCGAGCGGAGGGACGGCCGGCGGCTTGGTGCAGGTCGTCGCCCACCCCGGCCGGCCGGCGTTCGAGGTGCTCGAGTCGTTGCGCCTCGAGAGCGTCGTGAGCGTGACCGGCACCGTGCTGGCCCGCTCCCCCGAGACGGTCAACCCCCGCCTGCCCACCGGGGAGGTCGAGGTCGGCGCCGAGACCGCCGAGGTGCTCTCGTCCGCCGACGTGCTGCCGTTCCCGGTCGAGCGGGACACCGAGGTCGGCGAGGAGAACCGGCTGCGCTACCGCTACCTCGACCTACGCCGCGGCCCGCTGGCCGAGCGGCTGGCCCGCCGCAACCGCCTGGCCACGATCGTGCGCTCCCATCTCGGCTCGCGGGGCTTCCTCGAGGTGCAGACGCCGATCCTCACCGCCTCCTCCCCCGAGGGCGCCCGGGACTTCCTGGTCCCCTCCAGCCTGTACCCCGGCGAGTTCTACGCCCTCCCGCAGGCACCCCAGCAGTTCAAGCAGCTGCTGATGGTCGGCGGCATCGAGCGCTACTTCCAGATCGCCCCGTGCTTCCGTGACGAGGCCTCACGGGCCGACCGCAGCCCCGGCGAGTTCTACCAGATCGACCTCGAGATGGCCTTCGCCACCCAGGAGGACGTCTTCGACGAGGTCGAGCGGCTCATGACGGCCATCGTCGGCGGGATGACGGACAAGGCGACGGCGGCGCCGTTCCCCCGCCTCACCTTCGCCGACGCCGTCGACCGCTACGGCACCGACAAGCCGGACCTGCGCTTCGGTCTCGAGCTGGCCGAGCTGACCGGGCCGCTCGGCGGGCGCACGGAGCTGCCGATGTTCGCCGAGGCGCCCGGCGCCGGCAACGTCATCCGCGCCCTGCGGGTGCCCGGCGGCTGGGACCGCAGCCGGAAGTGGTTCGACGCCTTCGCCGACGACGCCAAGAAGGCCGGCGTGATCGGCACCTGGCTGCAGCTGGACCCCTCGGGCACCAAGGGCCCGCTCGCCCGGCGCCTCGCCGAGCAGGAGATCGAGGTCGTCGTCGAGGCGGCCGGCGCCGCCACCGGCGACGCCGTCCTGGTCGCCGTGGGCCGGCGGGACCCGGCGTCGGGCCTCCTTGGGGACCACCGCCGCCGCCTCGGGCGCGAGCTCGGTCTGGCGGACCCCGCCACGCTCGCCTTCGCCTGGGTGGTCGACTTCCCGATGTTCGAGCGCAACGAGGAGACCGGGGGGTGGGATTTCTCCCACAACCCGTTCTCGATGCCCCAGGGCGGCATGGAGGCGCTGCAGGACCTCGATCCCGGCTCGGTCCTCGCCTACCAGTACGACCTCGTCTGCAACGGCATCGAGCTGTCCTCCGGGGCGGTCCGCAACCACCGCCCCGACATCATGGAGGCGGCCTTCGCCATCGCCGGGTACGGGCCGGAGCGGATCCGCACGTCCTTCCCGGCCCTGTGGAACGCGTTCCACTACGGACCGCCGCCGCACGCCGGCATCGCCCCCGGCTTCGACCGGATCCTCATGGTGCTCGAGGACCAGGCCAACATCCGCGAGGTCATCGCCTTCCCGCTCAACCAGTCGGCGCGCGACCTGCTCATGGGAGCACCCAGCCCGGTGTCGGAAACGCAACTGCGCGACGTGCACCTCCGGGTCGTGCCGCCGGCGCCGTGAGCCGAGGCGCATCCCCGGGCGCGCCGGCGCCGGCCCGGCCGTGACCCTCCCGGTCGCGGCCGTCGCCGTCGACGCGCTGGGTGCCGTCGCCGGCGTCCTGGTCGTCCTGCTCGGCGTCGGCG
>DASSZM010000199.1:0-8955 GCA_035702855.1 Acidimicrobiales bacterium
CGGCGACATGCAGGTGGCGATGGCGGCGTTCCTCGGGGGCCGCATCCGGGTCGACGGGGACCTCACCAAGCTGCTGGCGCTGCAGATGAACCCGGCGCCGCTCGATCCGGTGGTGGGCGAGGTGTTCACCCGCCTGCGGGCCATCACCGCCTAGCCGCCCGGCGGCCCGGGCCTCGCGAGGGGCGGCGGCACCGGCAGCGGCTGGGGAACGCTGCCTCAGCACGCCGCCCCACGTGAGGCCCGGACGGCGAACGCATGCTAAAGCATGCTCGGCGCGACGCCAACCCGAGCGGGCGGCGGGGACGGCGGCTCAGTGGGTACCGCGGCTCAGTGGGTGACGAGCTGCACGCTGCCGCCGTAGAGCACGGCGCTGCCCAGGGCCGGGACGCTGCCGGTCACCGGCGCCGTCGGGTTGCCCCGCACCCCGCTGACGCCGACCCCGATGGCCTGCAGCTCGCTGGTGGCGGCCGCCACGCTCTGGCCGGCCAGGTCCGTCGGGAGCGTCACCAGGTGCGGGCCCCTGGAGACGAGGACGGTGACGGGGGCGCCCCAGCGGACCACGGCGTTGGGCGCGGGCGACGTGTAGACGACGAGACCGGCGCTGACCTTGTTGTTGTAGACGAGGGACTCCACCGGGTGGAGGTGGGCCGCGCTGAGGGCCGCCGACGCCTGCTGCCAGCTCGAGTCCTGCGGCCACTTGAGCAGCGGCACGGTCACCGACGGCTTGCCGGTCGACTCCACGAGCGCCACCGCCTTCCCGGGCAGGGCCGTGCCTCCGGCCGGGCTGCTCGTGATGACCGACCCGGCCGGCACGGTGAGGCTGGTCTGCTTGCGCACCGCACCGACGGTGAGGCCGTTGCCGCGCAGGAGCTTCTCGGCCTGCGCCAGCGTCACCCCCTGCACGGACGGGATGGCGACGGGCTGCGGGCCGCGTGAGATGGTCACCGCCACCGTCGCCCCCCGGCGGAAGTGACCACCGGCGGGCACCTGGCTGATCACCGCGCCCTTGGGCACGGTGGCGTCGTAGGCCCGCCCGGCCACGGCCAGCTGGAGGTGGCGGGCGTGCAGGGCGGCGCGGGCGGTCTGCACGGTGTCGCCGTGCAGGGCCGGGATCGCCTCCAACGGCGGCTTGCGGGTGAGCGCCCACGCGCCGGCACCGGCGCCGGCCAGGACGAGCACCGCGACCAGGACGAGGGCGACGACCCGCCCCCGGCGGCGGCCTGCGGGGGCCTCGCCGTCCACCGGTTCGTCGTCCACCGGCCCGTCGGCGGGGGGCGCCGACGGGATGGGAGCCGGCGGGGTGGGCGCCGGCGGGGTGGGCGCGCCACCCACCGGCGGCCCGCCGGCCGGCGGTGGCGGGGGCGGGACGAGGAGCACGGGCCCGGGCGCCGTCTGCGCCGTGGGATCGGGGCCGGCCAGCCCGGACCGGGTGACCGTCGGGCTCGGCCCGGTGACCGGGGCATCCACCTCGTCGGGGGAGGCGTCGGGGGGCGGCGGTGCGGCGACGTAGCGGCCGGCGGTCGGGACGCGCTCCTCCGGGGGAGCGAAGCGATCGACCAGGACGCTGCCCGGCTCCCGGCCGGGCCGGGGGGTGCCGAGACCGGGGATGCTGGTGGGGTCCGGGTCGACCTCGAGGAACCCGCCCTGGAGCGGCGCGGCGAGTGGCAGCGGAGCGGGCGGGGGCAGGCGGGTCACGAGACGCCGCAGCTGCTTGGCCAGGTCGGCGGCGCTGGGGCGGTCGTCGGGATCCGGGGCGCCGGCGGCGCGCAGCACCTCGCCCAGCGGTCCGGCCTCCTCCCCCACCTCCAGCGGCCGGCCGACGCGGGCCATCAGCGTCCCGAGGGTGGTATCGGTGGCGAACGGAACGGATCCGGTCGTCGCCTCGGTCAGCACCAGCGCCAGGGCGTAGACGTCGGAGCGGTCGCCGAGCGGCTGGCCCTGCACCTGCTCCGGGGCGGCGTAGCGGGCCGTCCCGACCATCGCCCCCGCCGGCTCGGTCCAGGTCGCCTCGGCGAGGGCGCGCGCGATGCCGAAGTCGGCGACGCTGACACGCCCCTCGTCGTCGAAGAGCAGGTTGGCCGGCTTGACGTCGCGATGGACCAGCCCCCGCCGGTGGGCGTGGTCGAGGGCGGACGCGGCCTCGTAGCCGACCGTCGCCGCCTGCGTGGGGGTCAGCAGGGTTCCCTGGTCCAGCAGGCTGCGCAGGCTGCCGCCCTCGAGCAGCTCGCTCACGAGGTAGGGGTCGCCCTCGTCCTCGCCCCAGTCGTAGATGCGCAGGATGTGCGGGTGGCGGAGCGGTGCCACCACCCGCGCCTCGGCACGAAACCGGCGGAGGAACGCTTCGTCACCGGCCAGGCCCGGATGGAGCACCTTGACCGCCACGCGACGGCGCAGCTCCACGTCCTCGGCGACGTAGACGTGGGCGCTGGCCCCGCTGCCGATCGGTCGGGTCAGCCGGTACCGCTGGCCGAGGACGCGCCCCACCGAATCGGTGATTCGCGACGACGCCACGGCGCCAGACGCTAGCGGTGGGGCGCCCCGAAGTGGGGCATGGCGGCAGCCGGGGCGCCCGCACGGCGACCGTCGCCGCTGGTCAGCGGGTGTCCCACGATTCCGACCGGAAAGCCGGGGGCCGGAACCGCCGGTAGGACTGTCGCGCCATTCCGTGCTGTCCTGTGCGCCGCCCGGCTCGGAGGCCTCGCCGGGCCAGCCCCGCCGCTCACGCCGGTCCGTCGGCTGGCCCTCCGGGCGGCTCGGCTGCTCCGGACCCGGGCGGTTCGGCGGCCCCGGCCCCGTCGCCGGGGAGCGCCCCGGTCTCGAGCAGCGCCCGGAACTCGTCCTCGCCGAGCACGGGCACCCCCAGCTCTGCCGCCTTGGTCAGCTTGGCAGCGCCCGGATCGGCGCCGGCGACGACCGCCGTCGTGCGCTTGGAGACGCTGCCGGGCGACTTGCCCCCCCGCGAGGTGACGGCGGCCTCGGCCTCCTCGCGCGACCAGCCCTCCAGCGTGCCGGTCACCACGATCGACCGGCCGGCCAGCACCTGCGGCAGGCGGGGCTCGGCGGGTCCCTCGAGGTTGAGGCCGGAGCGCCGCAGCCGTTCGACGACGTCCCGGTTTCGGTCGAGGGCGAAGAACCCGTGGACGCTGGCCGCGATGACCGGGCCCACGCCCTCCACGACGGCCATCTCGTCGGTGGACGCCTCGAGGATGCGGTCGAGGTGGCCGAAGGCCCGGGCGAGCAGCTGGCTGCCGGTGGCGCCGAGGTGCCGGATCGACAGGCCGACGAGGAGGTTGGCGAGCGGCCGGGTCTTGGAGGCCTCGATCGCCGCTGCCAGGTTGGCCACCGACGTCTCGCCCCACCCCTCGAACGCCCGGACGGCGTCGAGGTCGAGCTCGTAGATGTCGGCCACGTCGCCGAGCAGGCCGGCGCGGGCGAACTGGGAGACGGTCCGCTCCCCGAGGTGCTCGATGTCCATGGCGCCCCGTGAGGCGAAGTGGCTGATCCGCTGGACCCGCTGGCCCGGGCAGTCGACGTTGACGCAGAAGGTGTCGCTCTCCCCCTCCAGCCGCACGAGCGGCTCGCCGCACACCGGGCAGGCCACCGGGAACTCCCATGCCGGGAGGCCGGCCGGGCGCAGCGCCCCGACCGGGCCGCGCACCTCCGGGATGACGTCGCCGGCGCGGCGCACCACGACGGTGTCGCCGGGCCGCACGTCCTTCAGCGCCACCTGGTCCTGGTTGTGCAACGTCGCCATCCCGACCCGGGCCCCACCCACCACGACCGGCTCGAGGATGGCGAAGGGCGTGGCCTTCCCGGTCCGGCCGATCGAGACCATGATGTCCTTCAGCAGGGTCGTGCGCTCCTCCGGCGGGAACTTGTAGGCGATCGCCCAGCGGGGAGCCTTCGACGTGGCTCCGAGCTCCCGCCGCTGGGCCAGGTCGTCGACCTTGACGACGGTGCCGTCGATCTCGTAGTCGAGGCGGTGCCGGTCGGCCTCCCAGCGCTTGCAGTAGGCGTCGACCTCCTCCAGGGTGCCGACCAGCTGGATGTTGGGGTTGACCGGGAAGCGCAGATCACCCAACCACTCGAGGATCTGGCTGTGGCGCTCGAAGCTCGGCCCTCCTTCCAACTCGCCGAGCTGGTACGCCCAGAAGGCCAGGTCCCGCCCGGCGGTGACGGCCGGGTCCTTCTGGCGCAGCGAGCCGGCCGCGGCGTTGCGCGGGTTGATGAAGGTCCGGGCTCCGGCCTCGGACTGGCGGGCGTTGAGGGCGTCGAAGGCGGTGATGCTCATGTAGATCTCGCCGCGGACCTCCAGCACCGCCGGGTGGGCGCCGGTCAGGCGGCTGGGGATGGCGGCGATCGTGGCCACGTTGGCGGTCACGTCCTCGCCGACCTCGCCGTCGCCCCGGGTCGCGGCCCGGATGAGGCGCCCCCCCTCGTAGAGGAGGCTCACGGCCAGCCCGTCGATCTTGGGCTCGCAGAAGAAGTCGACCCGGCCGGTGATGTAGCGCTCCATCCGCTTGGCCCAGGCGAGCAGCTCCTCGTAGCTGGTCGTCTTGTCCAGCGACATCATCGGCGTCCGGTGCCGGACCTCGGCGAAGGTCGGCGCCAGGCCGCCGCCCACCCGCTGGGTCGGCGAGTCGGGCGTGGCGAGCTCGGGGTGGCTCGCCTCGAGCGCCGTCAGCTCGTCGACGAGGGCATCGAAGTCGGCGTCGCTGATCTCCGGGTCGTCGAGGACGTAGTACCGCTCGGAGTGGTAGCGGATGAGGTCCCGGAGCTGGGCGGCGCGCGCCCGAGCCTCCTCCGGCACGCCCCGCCCGTCAGGTGCGGACGGCATGGCGCCGACCCTACCCGGGGGCTACGACGGCGGGCCCTGGCCCGCGCCGCCGCCACCGACCGTCGCCGGCAGGGTCGCACCGTCCGCGGCGAGGTAGCGGACGGACTCCCCTCCGAGGCGGCGGCGCATGACCGCCACCGCCTCGGGGTTGTCGTCGACGAGCACGCAGCGCCGCCCGAGCTGACGGGCCACCGCCCCGGTGGTGCCACTGCCGGCGAAGAAGTCGAGCACCCAGGCCCCCGGCGCCGAGGAGGCCTGCACGACGCGCCGGAGGATGCCCTCCGGCTTCTGGCTCGGGTAACCGGTCTTCTCCCGGCTGTTGGTCGGCACGATCGTGTGCCACCACACGTCGGTCGGCACCTTGCCCCGCTCGGCCTTGGCCGGCGTCACGAGCCCGGGCGCCATGTAGGGGATGCGCTCGACGGCCTCCTGGTCGAAGTGGTAGCCGTCGGGGTCGCGCACGTAGACGAGGATGGTGTCGTGCTTCGCGGGCCAGCGGCGCTTCGCCCGCCCGCCGTAGTCGTAGGCCCAGATCACCTCGTTGAGGAAGCACTCCCGGCCGAAGATCCCGTCGAGGAGCACCTTGCAGTAGTGGGCCTCGCGGTAGTCGATGTGGAAGTACAGCGTGCCGTCGTCGGCGAGCAGCCGCCGGGCCTCCCGCAGCCGCGGCTCGATGAACCCGGCGTAGTCCTCGAAGTCGTCGCCGTAGGCATGCCGTCCCGACTCGAGCGTCGTGTAGCTGCGGCCGGCGAAACCGACCCGGTCCCCGGCACCGTCGGCGGATCGCACCGTTCGCAGCGTGCGCCGCTGCTGGCGCCTGCCGGTGTTGAACGGGGGGTCGAGGTAGATCAGCTGGAACGCCTTCGCGGGCAGGGTCGGCAGGACCGCGGCGTTGTCGCCGAGGATCACGTAGTCGCTGCCCACGTCGAGGTCGATCACCGGGCCGGACCGTAGCGGCCGCCCGACCCGGCGGTCGGTCTCAGCCGGCGACGGCCTGCCCGCCGCCGACCACGAGGTCCCCGCGATAGAGCACGACGCTCTGGCCGGGCGCCACCCGCCGGGAGGGGGCCTCCCACACGATCCGACCGTGGACGCGAGCCGGTCGGGGCTCCTCGCCACCGCCGCCCCCGGACGGGGCCCCGACGCCGCCACCGGCGGGCGGGGTGCCGCCAGCGACGGTCGGCTCCCAGACACCGGTCAGCGGTGCGCCGTGGGCGCTGCACTGCACCTCGAGGCGCTCCCCGGGCTCCGGCGGCCCGTCCACCCAGCTGAGCCCGGCGAGGGCGACGTCACCAGCCAGGAGCCGGTCGGGCGCGCCGACGGTGACCACCCCCCGCTGGAGGTCGACGTCGACGGCGTAGCGGCGCCCGCCCGCCGGCAGCGTCCCGCCGGGGTTGCCGAGGCCGCGGCGCTGGCCGACGGTCACGAGCTCCACGGCGTCCACCCGGCCGACCGTCCGGCCGGCGTCGTCGACGACCGTCCCGGCGCGCAGCGGGAGGCGAGCGCCGAGGAAGGCGGCGCGCCCGCCGGGGCCGCTCACGAAGCAGACGTCCTGGCTGTCGGGCTTGGTCGCGGTGCGCAGCCCGGCGGACGCCGCCCGGGCCCGCACGTCCGCCTTGCCCAGCTCACCGACCGGCAGCAGCACCCGCGGCAACTCGGCCTGGCCGAGCATGTGGAGCACGTACGACTGGTCCTTGGCCCGGTCGGCGCCCCGGGCGAGCGCCCAGCCCCGTCCCGGCCGCTCAGGGCTCGGGGCGAGGACGCGGGCGTGGTGACCGGTGGCGATGGCGTCGAAGCCGAGCTGGCGGGCCCGCCGCAGGAACCGGTCGAACTTGAGGTGCCGGTTGCACTCGACGCAGGGGTTGGGGGTCCGGCCGGCGGCATGGTCGGCGACGTAGGGATCCACCACCCGGGCGTCGAAGTCGGCCGAGAAGTTGAACACGTGATGGACGAGCCCGAGGCGATCGGCGACGGCGCGGGCGTCGTCGACGTCGGCGACGCTGCAGCACCCGGAATCCGAGGGCCCGGCCCACAGCTTCATCGTCGCCCCGACCACGTCGTGGCCCGCCTCGGCGAGCAGCAGGGCGGCCACGGACGAGTCGACCCCGCCGGACATGGCAACCAGGACGCGCATCAGCCTGCCCGCAGCCGGGCGACGGCGGCGGGGACCGCCTCCAAGGCCACATCGACCTCGGCGTCGGTCGTGGTGGGTCCGAGCGTGAGCCGCAGGCTCCCGAGGGCGCGCTCCTCGGCGATGCCCATCGCCAGCAGGACGTGACTGGCGTGGAGGCCCCCCGACGCGCACGCCGAGCCGGCGGACGCGCAGACGCCTGCCTCGTCGAGCAGCACGAGCAGCGCCTCGCTCTCGACGCCCTCGATGCACAGGTGGGCGAAGCCCGGCGCGACGGGTCCGTACCCGACCGTGGCCTCCGCACCCGGGACCGCCGCCAGCAGCCCGGCGACCAGCCGGTCCCGCCGGGCCGCCACCGCCGGGCCGACCGTGGGCCGCTCGCGGTCGGTGGCCGCTGCGGCGGACGCCATCCCCACGATGCCGGCCACGTTGTGGGTCCCGCCCCGGCGCTCCCGCTCCTGACCGCCCCCCTCCACCACCGCCACCAGGGGGGTGCCCTCGCGCACCACCAGGGCACCGACGCCCTGCGGCCCGCCGAACTTGTGCGCGCTGATGCTGACGAGGTCGGCGCACGCCGCCTCCCCCCGCAGGTCGAGCCAGGTCAGCGCCTGCACGGCGTCGGTGTGGACGACGGCGCCGGGGGCCCGGCGGCGCACCAGGTCGGTCGCGGCCGCGAGGGGCTGCACGGTCCCCACCTCGTTGTTGACCAGCATGAGCGAGACCAGCGCCACGTCCGGGTCGAGGGTGTCGGCCAGGGCATCGAGGTCGAGCACCCCGTCGGCGCCGACCGGCGCCTCACGCAGGGGGACCCCGGCGCCGGCGGCGGCGTTGCGCACCGCGGCGTGCTCGATGGCGCTCGTGACCACGACGCCGGCGGGCAGGCCGGCCCGCCGGCGGGCGGCCAGGGTCCCGAGGATGGCGAGCACGTCCGCCTCGGTGCCCCCGCCGGTGCAGACCACCTCACCCGGGGCGGCCCCCAGCACGCCCGCCAGGGCGGCCCGGGCCTCGTCCACGGCCCGGCGGGCGTCGCGCGCCACGGCGTGGCTGCCGGAGGGGTTGCCGAAGCGGCCGGTGAGCCACGGCAGCATGGCCTCAGCAGCCTCCGGCCGCGTCGGCGCGGTCGCGGCGTGGTCCAGGTAGGCCCGCACGGCCGACCAGGCTACCGAAGGCCCCCGGCCGTGCCGGGCCGGCACGGGGGGGGTGCGGGCTGCTGCGGCACACTGCCCCCCGGGACAGCGCTACCGTTCGGCTGTGCTGATGCCGCCCCCCGCGCTCCTCCCCGAGCGGGCAACCGCTGGTTCCGCGCTGGCCCGCTGATGAGCCAACTCCGTCTCGATCCGCTCACCGGCCGCTGGGTCGTCATCGCCGCGGAGCGCTTGGAGCGGCCGTCCGCCTTCCAGACCAGGCGGCTGCCCGTCGAGGACGACCCCAACCGGCCGTGCCCGTTCTGCCCGGGCGGCGACGAGGCCGAGGCCCCGTCGCTGGAGGTCTACGGCCCCGACGGGACCTGGCAGGTGCGGATCGTGCCCAACCGCTACCCGGCCTTCAGCGGTGCCGACCCGATGGTGGTGAGCCACCTCGGCCCGGTCTTCACCCAGGCGCCGGCGGGCGGCATCCACGAGGTGTTCGTGATCACACCGGAGCACGAGGCCACCTGGGCCGATCTGAGCGACGAGCAGGCCAGCCTGGTCATGTACGCCCTGCGCGACCGGATGGCCGAGCACTCCTCGATCCCCGGTCTGCGCTACAGCCAGGCGGTCGTCAACCGGGGACGCGAGGCCGGCGCCTCCATCGAGCACCCCCACGGTCAGCTGATGTCGATGCCGTTCGTACCCGGCGAGACCGCCAATGAGATGGCCGGCTTCGCCCGGTTCCAGGGCAACTGCCTGCTCTGCGCGGTCGCCGAGGCCGAGGAGGACGTCCGCCACCGCCTGGTGCACGCGGACGACGGCGTGGTCGTGGTGAGCCCGTTCTGGAGCGGCAGCCC
>DASSZM010000259.1:0-11341 GCA_035702855.1 Acidimicrobiales bacterium
ACGGTCCCATGGCCACTTTCGAGGTGGAGGAGATGAAGCAGGTCCTCGCCGGTGCCATCAACCGGCTCGGGGACCGGGAGAAGGTCGTCCTCACCCTGTACTACTACGAGGGCCTCACCCTGGCGGAGATCGGCCAGGTGCTCGGCGTGACCGAGAGCCGGGTCTGCCAGATCCACACCAAGGCCGTGCTCCAGCTGCGGGCCCGGCTCCTGCTGGCCGAGCGCAGCGCCGGCTGACCCGGCCGGGGCTTCCCCGGCCGCGACCGGCGACGGCTGCGCTACCCTCGATCCGGCCTCCGGGGTCCCCCGGAGGTGTGCACCCCCAACCCACTCCGGGCATCCCCACGGTCGTCGACGGGCTCCGCCGGCGCGCATGCCCGGGTCGACACCAACCGATGGGAGAACACCGACATGGCTGACACGGCTGTCGTCACGATGCGCCAGTTGCTCGAGGCGGGCGTCCACTTCGGGCACCAGACCCGCCGCTGGAACCCGAAGATGCGGCGGTTCATCTTCGGCGAGCGCAACGGCATCTACATCATCGACCTGCAGCAGACGCTCGAGCGCATCGACGTCGCCTACTCCTTCGTGCGCGACCTGGTGGCCGACGACGGCGTCATCCTCTTCGTCGGCACCAAGAAGCAGACGCAGGACCCGATCGCCACCTTCGCCGCCCGCTGCGGCATGCCCTACATCAACGAGCGCTGGCTCGGCGGCATGCTCACCAACTTCAACACCATCGCCGGCCGGGTGAAGAAGATGCAGGAGTACCAGCGCATGCGCGCCGCCGGCGACTTCGAGGCGATGCCCAAGAAGGAGGCGCTGATCCTCTCCCGGGAGCTCGACAAGCTCGAGCGCAACCTGGGCGGCATCCGGACGATGAACCGGCTGCCCGACGCGGTGTTCATCATCGACACCAAGAAGGAGCACATCGCCGTCACCGAGGCCAACAAGCTCGGCCTCCCGGTCGTCGCCGTCGTCGACACCAACTGCGACCCCGACGTCGTGCAGTACGTGATCCCGGGCAACGACGACGCCATCCGGGCCGGGACCCTCATGTGCCGGGTCATCGCCGACGCCGTGGCCGAGGGTCGCTACATCGCCGCCAGTCGCGCCGCCCGCAACGCCCCGCAGGGCCAGGCGGCCGCCCCGGCCGCCCCGGACCCGGAGGAGGAGGCCCGCCGCGCCGAGCAGCAGCGCGAGGCCCGCCGCCAGGCGGCCCTGCAGCAGCGCGAGCGCGAGGCCCGCCTCGCCGACTCCTCCCGCCGCCGGGATGCCGGCGAGGACGAGGCCGAGGCCCCGACCGCCGAGGCTCCCGCCGCCGAGGGCGAGGCCCCCGCTGCCGAGGCTCCGGCTGCCGAGGCCCCCGCCGCCGAGGGCGAGGCGCCGGCTGCCGAGGGCGAGGCCCCCGTTGCCGAGGCGCCCGCCCCCGCCGCCGAGTAGCGCCCCGCCCCACCCCGAGCGCGGCCCCACCGGGCCCACCCGCCGCCGCGGCGCCGGGTGGGCCGACCGCCGTCCTCCCGGGCCCGCCTAGCGGCGGCCCGCACATCCCCCCACTCCACGGAACCACGAAGGAAGACCCATGGCAGACTTCACCGCCCAGGACGTCAAGGCGCTGCGCGACGCGACCGGCGCCGGGATGATGGATGCGAAGCGGGCATTGACCGAGAACGACGGCGACTTCGACGCCGCGGCCAAGTGGCTGCGTGAGCGCGGCCTCGGCAAGGCGGCCGAGCGGTCGGGCAACGCCAACGCCGAGGGCGCCGTCGCCGTCGCCCTCAGCCCCGACGGCCGGGCCGCCGCCCTCGTCGAGCTCAAGTCCGAGACCGACTTCGGCGCCAAGTCGCCGCAGTTCGTGGCGCTGGTCAACCGCCTGGCCGAGCAGGTCGCCGCCGAGGGCGAGGCGGTCGCCGCCGCCCAGGCCGACGCCATCGACGACCTCAAGGTCACGCTCAAGGAGAACATCGAGCTCGGCCGGGTCGTCCGCTTCGCCGCCGCCGACGGCAACGTGCTCGACACCTACCTGCACGTGCAGAACGACCGGGGTGTCAACGGGGTGCTCGTCGAGCTGGCCGGCGCCGACGCCGAGCTGGCCCACGACGTCGCCGTCCACGTCGCCTTCGGCCGCCCCAACTACCTCGACCGCGACGAGGTCCCCGCGGCCGAGGTCGAGGCCGAGCGGGCCACCGCCGAGAACCAGACCCGCCTCGAGGGCAAGCCCGAGGCCGCCCTCCCGAAGATCGTCGAGGGCAAGCTCACCGGCTGGTTCAAGCGGGTCCCCGGCGGCGTGCTGCTCGAGCAGCCCGTCGCCAAGGACGACAAGCAGTCGGTCAAGCAGTACCTCGGCAAGGCGAGCGTGGTGCGCTTCGCCCAGGCCGTCATCGGCGAGTGATCCCCGCAGCCCCACGGCTGCCAGGGCGACTCCGACGGTGCGCCGGCTCCGGCCGGCGCACCGGCGCGTCCGGCCCCACCCCGGGCGGGGGCGGGCCCCGCCCACTAGCATCGGTTGATCGTGGGTGACACGTCGAAGCCATGGAGCCGGGTCGTCCTGAAGCTGTCGGGTGAGGCCTTCGCCAGCCCGGCGGCGGACGAGACCATCGACGGCGGCGTCGTCGACCGGATCGCCAAGGAGATCTCCGAGGTCTGCCACGAGCTCGGCGTCGAGATGGCGGTCGTCGTCGGCGGCGGCAACATCTGGCGGGGCGCCACCGGCTCGGCGTCGGGCATGGACCGGGCCAGCGCCGACTACATGGGCATGCTGGCGACGGTCATCAACGCCCTGGCCCTGCGGGACGCCCTCGAGCGCCAGGGCCAGCCGACGCGGGTGCAGACGGCGATCGGGATGTCGGAGCTGGCGGAGCCCTACATCCGCCTGCGCGCCATCCGCCACCTCGAGAAGGGGCGGGTGGTGGTCTTCGCCGCCGGGACCGGCAACCCGTTCTTCACCACCGACACCGCCGGCGCCCTCCGGGCGGTCGAGATCGAGGCGGACGTGCTGCTGAAGGGCACCCACGGCAGCACCGACGGCGTCTACGACGCCGACCCGGCCACGCACC
This sequence comes from Acidimicrobiales bacterium, assembly GCA_035702855.1. Classification (GTDB taxonomy): domain Bacteria; phylum Actinomycetota; class Acidimicrobiia; order Acidimicrobiales; family Palsa-688; genus JAKAQB01. The sequence goes on from DASSZM010000259.1 coordinate 3,056, forward strand.
CCGAGGCCACGAAGCTCGACGAGGTCAGCTTCGACGAGGTCATCGCCAAGGACCTGCGGGCCATGGACCTCACCGCCATCACGCTGTGCAAGGAGAACGGGATGCCCATCCTGTACTTCTCGATCATGGAGCCGGGCAACCTCCGTCGCGCCCTGTCGGGGGAGCGGATCGGTACGCTGATCCGCTGATGGACGAGAGCTACGTCGAGGCGGTGTTCGAGGACACCCGGGAGAAGATGGCCCGGGCTGTCGAGCACGCCCGGGGTGAGCTGGCGGCGATCCGCACCGGACGCGCCGCTCCGGCCCTGGTGGAGAAGCTGCGCGTCGAGTACTACGGCTCCGACGTCCCGCTCCAGCAGCTGGCCGGGATCCAGGTGCCCGAGGCGAAGGTGCTCGTCATCACCCCCTACGACAAGGGGTCCCTGAAGGCGATCGAGAAGGCCATCCAGAACTCCGACCTGGGGGTCAACCCCGCCAACGACGGCGTGGTCATCCGGCTCACCTTCCCCCCGCTCACCGAGGAGCGCCGGCGGAGCATGGTGAAGGTCGCCCACACCAAGGCCGAGGACGGCCGGGTGGCGGTGCGCAACCTCCGCCGGGCGGCCCGCAAGGACCTCGAGGCGCTCGAGAAGGACGGGGACATCTCGTCCGACGAGCTCGACCGGGCGGAGAAGGAGCTCGAGCGCATGACCCATGAGTACGTGGCGGAGGTCGACCGCGTGCTCCAGAACAAAGAGGACGAGCTGCTCGCCGTCTGAGGACGGCTCCCCGGGTCCGCCGGGGGGTGGGGAGGGGCGCCCCGCGAGCGACCATCGGAGGAGGATGTCGGTGACGGACCGCAACGATCGATCGACGGAGCGCCGGCCGGCGGAAGGCGTCCGGATCATCGGGGCCGAGGAGGCGCAGGCGGCGCTGGAGGCGGGCCAGGCGGCCGGTCGGCTGACCGAGGACGAGCTGCGTTTCGGCGACGTCCCGCCCACCCCGAGCGGGCCCCGCCCCGCCCACCGCTTCCCGCTGCCGGACTCGGTCGACCCCGCCGAGGCCGTCCCCCGCCCGCCGGTCGCGCCGCTGCCCAGGTCGGCGCCGACCATCCGCGCCCAGCGGGCGTCGGAGGCGACGGCCCGGCGGGCCGAACCGGCACCGGGGGAGGGCGGCGGCGACCGCGAGGAGCGGGTCACGGTGTACCGGCCCGGCGCCCACGCCCCCGCCGGCGAACCGACCGCCGCCGAGGGCGCACCTGCGGGGGAGGAAAGCGGGGAGCGGGCGGCAGCCGCCGGCCCCGCGCCCGTGGCCGCCCGGCCGGGGCGCCGCCACCGGGTCGTGCCGCCGCCCCCCCCGCCCGAGGACGAGTTCGACGACTACGCCCGCCTCGACGGCGACGACGGTGACGACACGCCGGAGGGCGACGCCCAGGCGACGCTGTTCAGCGAGGCCGACCCGACCGGGCGGGTCCCGGTGTTCGACCCCCACGCCCTGCCCGACACCGCCGGCGCCCCGCCGGCCGAGGACCGAGCCGGCGCCCCGCCGGCCGAGGACGCCGAGCCGATCGCCGCCCCCCTCGTCGAGCCCCCGCCCCCGGTGGCGACGCTCGGCAGCGGGCTGCGCTGGGCGACGCTGACCGACGACGACCCGGAGGAGTCATTGGAGCTGGACCAGGACACGGCGTGGGCGAGGCCGGCAGGCGCCGGCGAGGTCGCCGGCGCCGGGCCCGACACCGACTGGGACCCCGTCGAGGACGACGGGGAGGCCCGGCCGGCCGAGCGCCCCGGGCGCGGCGGCGCCCCCGGGGAGGACCCCTGGGCCGGCGTGCCGGGCCCCGACGACCCGACCGACATCCACCAGGCGATCGACCCCGACGCCGAGATCGAGGACTACCTCGACCTCGACGCCGAGGACCGGGCCGGCGCCCCCGAGCCGGGGGGCGCCGCCGCCGGGCCACGCCCCACCGAGGAGCACCCCATCGAGTCGCGCCCGCCCGAGCAACGCCCCGACGGCGGCATCACCGTCTCCGGCGGCCCCGAGCTGCCCCACTGGACCGACCCGCCCACCGGCGAGGTCCCGATCTCCCTGGCCGGCCTCGGCGGTGACGACGCCGTCGATCCCACCGGCGGCGTGCGCTGGCGCAGCGAGCACGACGACTGGGCCGACGGCCCCGACATGGGCGACCTCGCCGGCGACGACCTGCCCCTCGGGGCGCTCGACCAGGACCGCAGCGAGGAGTCCGACCTGTACTCCTTCGACGAGGCCTTCGACCGGCTGGAGGAGGAGCGCACCGGCACCCACGCGGCGCTGCCGTTCGACGACCTCCCCGACGAGCTCCCCGACGACGAGGAGCAGGAGGGGCTCATCCGGGTCGGCGGTCGCGGCGCCACCCGCCGGCCGGCCATCCCCTCCCGCCCCGCCCGCCCGGAGCGGGGGGAGCGGCCCACCGCCCGCCCCGAGCGCCCCGCCGCCCGCCCCGAGCGGGAGGTCCGGCCCGACCTCGGCAGCCGCCTCTCGGTCGGCATCGGGCTCGGCGTCGTGCTCATCGTCGCCTACTTCGTGGGCGCCGCCGCCCTGCTCGCCCTGACGACCGTCGCCGTGCTCGGCGCCGCCGGCGAGGCGTACACCATGCTGCGGCGCAGCAGCGGGTTCCGGCCCGCCACCCTCATCGGGCTGCTCGCCACCGTCGGGTTGTCCCTGGGGGCGTGGTGGAAGGGCGACGCCGCCCTCGGCCTCGTGCTGGCGATGGCCACGGTGGCGACCATGCTCTGGTACCTGCTGGGCGTCAGCGACGCCCGACCCCTGGCCAACGTGATGGCCACCCTCACCGTCGTGGCCTGGGTCGGCCTCCTCGGGGCCTACGGCGCCATGCTGCTGCGGGTGCCGCACGGGCGGGGGCTGTTCTTCGGGGCGGTCGCCACCGCCGTGCTCGCCGACGTGCTGGCGTACTTCGGGGGCCGCTCGTTCGGCCGCCGCCCGCTGGCGCCCCACATCAGCCCCGGCAAGACCGTCGAGGGCCTCGTCGCCGGCGGCGTCGGGGCGGTGCTGGTCGGGGTGCTCGTCGGCCAGTTCGTCCCCGGCTGGGGCGGCGTCGGCGACGGCGTGGCCCTCGGGGTGGTGGTGGCGGTGTTCGCGCCGGTCGGGGACCTGTTCGAGTCGCTCATCAAGCGGGACCTCGACGTGAAGGACTCGGGGCGGACCCTCGCCGGCCACGGCGGCCTGCTCGACCGCTTCGACTCGATCCTGCTGGTCCTGCCGGCGACCTACTACCTGGCCGTGGCCCTCCACCTTGCCTAGCCCGCAGGCCGAGCCCACCACCGTCAGCCTGGTCGGATCCACCGGGTCGATCGGCACCCAGGCCGTCGACGTCATTACCGCCGAGCCCGGTCGCTACCGGGTCGTCGCCCTCGCCGCGTCCCGCTCGGTGGAGCGGCTGGCGGAGCAGGCCCGGCGGCTGCGGCCCGCCCGGGTCGCCATCGCCGACCCGGACCGGGCGGCCGAGCTGCGGGCGGCGGTCCCCGCCGGGACCGAGGTGCTCGCCGGGGAGGGCGCCCTCGAGGCGGTCTCGGTCGACGCCCAGGTCGTGGTCAACGGGGTGGTCGGCTTCGCCGGCCTGCCGGTGACCCTGGCGGCGCTGGGGGCCGGGCGCCGCCTGGCCCTGGCCAACAAGGAGTCGCTCATCGCCGGCGGCCCGGTCGTCCAGGCGGCCCGGGCGACGCCGGGGGCGGAGATCGTCCCGGTCGACTCGGAGCACTGCGCCGTCCACCAGTGCCTGCGCGCCATCCTCGGGGAAAGGGGGATGGAGGCGTTGCCGCACCTGCCGGCGTCCCCGCTCCGGCGGGTGGTGCTCACGGCGAGCGGGGGCCCGTTCCGGGGGCGTCGACGCCAGGAGCTGGCGGAGGTGACCGTCGCCGACGCCCTCGCCCACCCGACGTGGTCGATGGGGCCGAAGATCACGGTGGACTCCTCGACGCTCATGAACAAGGGCCTGGAGGTGATCGAGGCGCACGAGTTGTTCGGGGTCGGCTACGACGACATCGACGTCGTCGTGCACCCCCAGTCGATCGTGCACTCCATGATCGAGACGACCGACGGGGCCACCATCGCCCAGCTGTCGATGCCGGACATGCGCCTGCCCATCGGCTACGCCCTGGCGTACCCGGACCGGATCGCCACGGCGTTCGGGGCCATCGACTGGAGCGGCCTCAGCCGTCTGGAGTTCGAGGCACCGGACCGGGAGGCCTTTCCCTGCCTCGACCTCGCCTACCGCGCCGGGCGTGCCGGTGGCAGCGCCCCCGCCTGCCTCAACGGCGCCAACGAGGTGGCCGTCGACGCCTTCCTCGGCGGCCGCATCCGGTGGGTGGACATCCCCGACGTCATCGCCGCCGCCCTCGACGACTACAGCCCGACGGAGCCCACTACCGTGGCCGACGTGCTCGACGCCGATCGCAGCGGGCGGGACCTCGCCCTCACCGCGGTGGCCCGAAGGGTGTCCGCCGGCCGGTGACGACCGACAACCCGACCACCCCCCGCCCGCCCGTCCCCGGCGACCCCTTCGGGCTGGTCCGCCACCACGGGGAGGAGCCGCCCCCCGAGCGGCCGCTCGACGGCCGCTCCAACCGGTTCGCCCTGCTCCGCCTCCTGGTCGTCGTCGCCGCCGTCCTCGGCGCCGCCTACGCCGCCGGGGTGGGGGAGACGGTGGTGCTCGTCGGCTGCCTGGTGCTCTGCATCGTGGCGCACGAGCTCGGCCACTTCCTCACCGCCAAGGCCGCCCGGATGAAGGTCACCGAGTTCTTCGTCGGGTTCGGCCCCCGGCTGTGGTCGGTGCGGCGGGGCGAGACCGAGTACGGCGTCAAGGCGCTGCCCCTCGGCGGCTACTGCCGGATCATCGGGATGACCAACCTGGAGGAGGTCGACCCCGCCGACGAGCCCCGCACCTACCGCCAGCGCCCGGTGTGGCGCCGCCTGACCGTGGCGGTGGCCGGCTCGTGCATGCACTTCCTGATCGCCTTCGGGGTGCTGTTCGCCATGTTCGGCGCCACCGGCGACGTCAGCGGCTACCTGCCGGTGCCGGGCAACTCCCCGATCATCGCCATCGAGGGCCTGGCCCACGGCCCGAGCCCCGCCCAGCGGGCCGGCTTCCACCTCGGCGACCGCATCGAGGCCGTCGACGGCCACCACTTCGCCACCTTCAGCGCCATGCGCACCTACATCGCCGCCCGGCCCGACACCCGCCTCTCCGTCGAGGTCGACCGCCACGGCCACCTCCTGACGCTGCACCCCCGCACCGTCAACCTCCAGCAGGTCGCCGTCACCGGGGTCGGCGCCGCCGCCACCAAGGTGAGCCACCCGACGGGGTTCATCGGCTTCGAGGTGTCCTCGGTCGTCCACTCCTCGCTCGGGGCGTCGGTCGTGCACGCCGCCGGGGACTGGTGGCACATCTCCTCGGTCACCCTCGGCGCCTTCGGGCGGCTGCTCACCCTCCACGGCATCCAGAGCTACGCCCACCTGCTGGCCAGCCCGTCGGCGGCCGCCCACCCCGGCCCGCACTCGGTCCGCTTCGAGTCCCCCGTCGGCATCGTCGTGCTGCTGCACCAGGCGGCCGGCGCCGGCCTCGCCTGGGTGCTGTACCTGCTGGCCGCCATCAACCTGTCGCTCGGGATCTTCAACCTGGTGCCGCTGCTGCCCCTCGACGGCGGCCACGTCGTCATCGCCCTGTACGAAGGGGTGCGGGGCGCGATCCGGCGCCGGCCGTACCACGCCGACGTCGCCAAGCTGCTCCCGGTGTTCTACCTGGCCATCGCCCTGATCGCCTTCCTCGGGATCAGCGCCCTGTTCCTGGACATCCGCCAGCTGGCCACCTGAGCGGCGGGACGTCGTCGTCGGCCGCGTCCCCGCCGTCGGCGGCGAGCTCCTCCAGCTCCCGGATGCGCCACTCGGGCACCCACCAGCCGGCCGGCACCGCCTCGGTGGTCCCGGCGGCGGTGGCCGCCACCTCCAGCCGGCGGCGGGAGTCGGCCACCGCCAGCGCCGCCCGCCGGTCGTCGCGCCCGGCGGTGCGGGTGGCGTCGGCCAGCCAGTCCCAGCCGAGCCACAGCGCCCACAGCCCCGACGCCAGCATGCTCATCGCCAGGAACACCTGGCCGCCGGCCTGGGTCTGGGCGACGGTGTTGACCGGCGAGATCGACCAGCTGGCGCCGCTCAGCACGACGCCGAGGACCCCCTCGAACGGCATGCCCACGAGCAGCGTCACGATCCGCCCCAGGTGGGAGCGGCGGCTGCGGCCCGGGTCGCCGCCGACCAGCGGCTGCCAGTAGAGGTACCCGGCGCCGAGGAACACCAGGTGGGTGGCGTCGTGGAACAGCGGGTGGGTGACGGCGTAGGCGTACAGAGGGCTCAAGAAGAAGCCGTACATCGTCGCGTAGTACACGGCGGTGGTCGGGACGGGATGGGTGACGGCGTGCAGGACCCGGCTGTTGGCGAGGCGCACCACCCGCCGCTGGAGCGGGCGGCCGGCGGCCTGGGCGGCCATGGTGAGCGGCCGCCCGAGCGCCAGCAGCGGGGCGGCGACCATCATCAACACCACGTGCTGGACGACGTGGAGGCTGATGTCCACGTTGTCGTAGGCGGCCAGGCCCGAGCCGACGGCCACCCACACGACCGCCACCCCCGCCGCCCAGCTGGCCGCCGCCCCCACCGGCCAGCGCCGGCCCCGCCGCTGCAGGCGGCGCACGCCGAGGGCGTAGGCGAGCAGCGCCGCCGCCTCGACGGCGTCGGCGGCGAGGGCGAGCGGCCCCGTCTGCACCCCCGTGAGCAGCACGTGCAGCGTCGGCGGCGTGCCGGGCCCGATGGCCGCGGCGATCGGCTGGAGCACGAGGCGGCCGGTACCCGGGGGCGGCACCCGTCAACCAGGGCGGTCGGCGGCCCTACGGGCGGCGCGCCAGTAGCCTGTCACCGTGAGCGTGCTCGAGGCCCGTTACCCCCGCCGGAAGACCCGCCAGATCACGGTGGGCAAGGTCCCCGTCGGCGGCGGGGCGCCGATCAGCGTGCAGTCGATGACGATCACCAAGACCGCCGACGTCGAGGGCACCCTCGCCCAGATCTACGCCCTCAAGGCGGCCGGGGCCGACATCGTGCGCTGCACCTGCAACGAGAAGGAGGCGGCCGAGGGCCTGGCGCGCATCGTGCCCCGCAGCCCCGTGCCGATCGTCGCCGACATCCACTTCCACGTGGAGATGGCGCTGGCCGCGCTGGAGGCGGGCGTCGACTGCCTGCGGCTCAACCCCGGCAACCTCCGCAAGCCGGAGGAGATCAAGCTGGTGGCCCGCGAGTGCAAGGACCGGGGCGTGCCGGTGCGCATCGGGGTCAACGCCGGCTCCCTCGATCCCCGCCTGGCCAAGAAGTACGGCGGGGCCACCCCCGAGGCCCTCGTCGAGTCGGCCCAGATCGAGCTCGGCCTGTTCGCCGAGGTCGGCTTCGACGACGTCAAGATCTCCGTCAAGGCCTCCAACGTCCCGCTCATGATCGAGGCCTACCGGCAGCTGTCGGAGACCGTCGACCACCCGCTGCACCTCGGGGTCACCGAGGCCGGCCCCCCGCCGGCGGGCACCATCAAGGCCACCGCCGGTATCGCCACCCTCCTCGCCGAGGGCATCGGCGACACCATCCGCTACTCGCTGACCGCCGACCCGGTGGAGGAGGCCAAGGCGGGGCGGGTGCTGCTCGAGGCGCTCGGCCTGCGGGAGCGCACCAGCGTCGACCTGATCGCCTGCCCCGCCTGCGGCCGGGCGGAGATCGACGTCTACAAGGTGGCCCAGGAGGCCCAGGCGGCCCTCGAGACCCGCTCCATCCCGCTGCAGGTGGCGGTCATGGGCTGCGTCGTCAACGGTCCGGGCGAGGCCCGCAGCGCCGACCTCGGCATCGCCGCCGGCCGCCATCGCGGCCACCTGTTCATCCAGGGCCAGATCGTGCGGGTCGTGCCCGAGGACGAGATGGTCGCCGCCCTGGTCGAGGAGGCGGAGAAGCTCGTCGAGGAGGGCGTCGCCGCCCGCCTCGCCGCCGCCGACGAGGGCGCCGCCGACGAGGCCGAGAAGGACCGCCGGGCGCTGCTCGACGCCAAGGGCGACGACGCCAACCACAGCGAGGACCGCGTCGACCTGATCGAGAAGCGCCTCCGCGCCGCCGTCGACGGGGAGGGTCCCACCGACCCGAAGGACGGGCCCGCCGCCGGCTAGGCCCGGGCGCCGCCCTGGACCAGCACCGTCATCTCCCGGACGCTCTCGCGCAGGTCCCGGCCCTCCACCCA
>DASSZM010000145.1:0-4976 GCA_035702855.1 Acidimicrobiales bacterium
GGTGATCCCCGCCACCACGCCGAGCGGCTGGCGGATGGAGTACACGTCCACGCCCGTCGAGGCCTGCTCGCTGTAGCCGCCCTTCAGCAGGTGCGGCACCCCGGTGGCGAACTCCACGTTCTCGAGGCCGCGGGCCACCTCCCCGGCGGCGTCGGCGAGGACCTTGCCGTGCTCGGCGGTGACCACCGCCGCCAGGTCGTCCTGGCGGGCGTGCAGCAGCTCGCGGAAGGCGAACAGCACGGCGGCCCGCTTGGCGAGCGACGCCCGCCGCCAGTCGCGGGAGGCGGCCACCGCCGAGGCGACGGCCTCGTCGACCTCGCCGACGTCGGCCAGGTCGACGGCGCCCGTCTGCTGCCCGGTGGCGGGGTCGAACACGGGGCCCGAGCGGCCGGAACGACCGGCCACCCGCTGCCCCCCGATCCAGTGGCTGATGCGTTGCACGGCGCGCACAGTACGTGCGGCGGGGGCCGCGCACAATACAGTCTTTGTATGGGAACAAATTCGGCATGGCCGGTGCCGGCGCTGGAGGACCGCACCAGCCAGGGCCTGGCCCGCGCGGTCACCGCCGCCATCGCCGACGGCCGCCTGCCCGAGGGCCACCGGCTGCCGCCGGTGCGCACGGTGGCGGCGTTGACGGGCCTGTCGCCGAGCACCGTCAGCAGCGCCTGGGGGCTGCTCACCCGCGCCGGCGCCATCCGCACCGACGGGCGGCGGGGCACCACGGTCGCGCCGCTCCGACCCGGTCCCGCCCGCTACCGCCGCGCCCTGCCGGTCAGCCCGGCGTTCGAGCTGGACCTGTCCACCGGGGTCCCCGACCCGGAGCTGCTCCCCGACCTGGTCCCGTCGTTGGCGCAGCTGCCCCGCGCCTGGCACGCCGGCTCCTACCTCGACGCCCCCGTGCTCCCCGATCTGGCCGAGGCGCTGCGGGCCGACTGGCCCTACCCGCCCCCGGCGCTGGCGGTCGTCGACGGGGCCCTGGACGGGGTGGACCTGGTGGCCTCCGCCCTGGTCCGCTACGGCGACCGGGTCGTGGTCGAGCACCCCAGCTTCCCGCCGCTGCTCGACCTGCTCGACGCCCTTGGCGCCCGGGTGGTCGGGGTGCCCGTCGACGACGACGGCCTCCTGCCCGACGCGCTGGCGGCGGCGCTCGAGGCGCGCACCCGGGCCGTCTTCCTCCAGCCGCGCGCCCACAACCCCACCGGGGTGGCCATGACGGCGGCGCGGGCCGAGCGGCTGGCCGCCGTCGTGGCCGGTACCGAGGCGATGGTGGTCGAGGACGACTCCGCCGGCGCCATCTCCGCCGAGGCGGCCGTGAGCCTCGGCTCGTGGCTGCCGGCGCGCACCGTCCACGTCCGCAGCTTCTCCAAGTCCCACGGCCCCGACCTGCGCGTCGCCGGCGTGAGCGCCCCCGAGGACCTGCTCGAGCGGGTCAACGAGCGGCGCCGCCTGGGCCAGGGGTGGACCAGCCGGCTGCTGCAGACGCTGCTGCTCGACGCCCTCGGCCGCCCGGCCGCCCGCCGCCAGGTCGAGCAGGCCCGCGCCGTCTACGCCGAGCGCCGGGCGGCGGTCGTCGCCGGCCTCCACCGGCGGGGGATCGCCACGGTCGGCCGGGACGGGATCAACCTGTGGGTCCCGGTCCGTGACGAGGCCGCCGCCCTCGTCCAGCTGACCAGCCGGGGCATCGGCGCGGCCGCCGGCACGCCCTTCACCACCCTGCCGTCCCCGCCCCACCTGCGGGTCACCGTCGGCCTGGTCCGGGACGACTTCGCCGGCGTGGCCGACGCCCTCGCCGACGCCGCCGTCGCCGGGCCGTGGGCGGGGCCCCGCTGAGCGGCGGCCCGCGCCCGGAGCGCAACGGGGGTCGGTGACAATGGGCGCGTGAAGCCGTGGTCGCGCCTCGCCGCCGTGGCGGCGGCCGTCGCGATCGTCGCCGCCGGCCTGGCTGGGTCGGCGGCGTGGGCGGGTGCCGGGCACGCCCCGACGGCGGTGCGCACCGCCGCCCCGGGCCCGGTGCGGGCGGACTTCAGCCGGGCGCCGGTCAGCGCCGCGGGGGCGAGGGGCGCCTGCATCCGCCGGGTGGCGGGCGGCCGCCGTCCGCTCCTCGTCGTCCTGGGGGCGTCGTTCACCGCCGGCGTCGGGCCCGGCGCCCCGACCCGGGCGTGGTCGGTCGAGCTGGCCCGCGCCCTGGGGTGGCGGTCGCTGGTCGTCGGTGCCTCGGGCATCGGCTACACCCATCCCGCCGGCCGGCTCGGGGCGCTCCCCCGCCTGGTGGACACGATCGGCCTGGCGCACCTGCACCCCTCTCTGGTGGTGGTGCAGGTCGGCCACGACGACTGGCGGACCCCCCTGGCGGTCGAGGCCCGCCGGGTGCGGGGCTTCTGGGCGGCGCTGCGCCGGGCGCTGCCGGCCAGCCGGCTGGCGACCATCACCGTGTTCGCCCCCGGTCGCCGCTCCGGTCCTCGCCTGCGGGCCCTGGACCGCGTGATCGTCCGCTCGGCGCGCGCCGCCGACCCGGCGCTGCTCGTCATGGACCCCGCCGCCCTCGGCTGGGGCTTCCACCGGGAGCACCCCGGCGGGCTCCACCCCTCCGCCGGCGGGGACCGCCAGATCGCCGGGTGGGTCCTCGCCTTCCTCCGGGCCCACGGCATCCGCCCGGCGTCGCCGCCGACGACCACCCCGCCGGTGTGCGACCTCCTACCGCCCCGGCGCCGGTGGTCCCACCGGCGGGGCCACCTCCTCGGCCCGGTCTAGACGAACTCTCAGCTCCGTCTCATCCCCCGCCCACCGGGGGCCGCCAGCGTGGGGGGCCGTGCCCGGGCCCCACCTCGACCAGGTCGACGCCATGCGACCTCTCAAACAGGTCGGCGTCGTCACCACGCACTGCCTGATGTTCTTCGCCCCCGCCACCGCCGGCGTGACCGCAGGGGCGGTGCTCGACGTGAGCCACGTCACCCGCTTCGCCTTCCTGTTCCTGTCGGCGGCCATGCTCGTCTACGCCTACCCGACCCTCCAGCGGCGGGACCTCGGCCGCTTCTGGCGGCGGCGGCTCCTCGCCGTCGGCCTGCCCTATCTCGGCTGGACGGTCGTGTACTTCGCCGTCGAGGCGGCGCACCTCGAGGGCCTGCCGGGCGCCTTCGACCCGAGCGGCGCGCTGGGCGCCTCGCTGCCGGCGGACCTGCACCGGTTCGGGACCCTGCTCCTCGAGGGCTACTACCAGCTGTACTACCTGGTCGTGCTGCTGGAGTTCTGCGTCGTCTTCCCGGCGTTCCTGTGGCTGCTGCGCCGGTCCCGGCGCCGGCCCCGTCGGCTGCTGGCGATCAGCGTCGCGACGCAGTTGCTGCTCACGAGCCTCGTGCACTGGGCGGTGCTGCCCGGCTGGATGCGGGGCTTCTACGCCACCCGGGAGCTGTGGAACTACCAGCTGTTCCTGGTGGCGGGCGGCCTGCTCGGCATGCACTACCGGGCAGTCGACGCCTGGCTGCGTCGCCGCTGGCGGTTCGTCGCCGGCGCCACGCTGGCCAGCCTCGCCCTCGCCGAGGGGTGGTACTACCTCGCGGCGCTCGGCGTGGTACCGGCGCTGGCGGGGGAGTCGGCCTCGGATCCCTTCCAACCCGTCCTCGTCCCGCTGTTCGGCGGGGTGACCCTGTGCCTGTACCTGGCCGGGAGCGCCCTCACGGGCGGCCGTCGGCCGGCGCGGGTGCGGGCGTGGGTGGCCTCCGCCGCCGTCAACGCCTACGGGGTGTACCTGAGCCAGGTGCTGTTCATCATCGCCCTCACCCTCCTCGGCTGGGGGTCCCTCGAGGCGGTCCTGCCGTGGCCGCTCGTCGTCGCCGGCGCCGTCGTGGTGACCTACGCCGGCGGCCTCCTGCTGACCTCGCTGCTGGCCCGGCTCCCCGGCGCCCGTATGACCGCCGGCCGCCCACGGGTGACCTGGCGGGCGGCGGCTCTCGGCGGTCCGGGCCGGGGCGCCGGGCCGGACCCGGGTCCTCCTCCCGGCCCCGCCCGGGGACGGGAGCTGGTCGGGGGCCCGGTCGCCGGCTGACCCGCCGCCGATGCCGGGGTCAGCGCAGCGGGTCGAGGGGGCGCAGCAGCTCGGGGGTGCGGCCGGTGACGATCCGCTCGGCCAGCAGCTCGCCGGTGAGCGGTCCCAGCGTGACGCCCCACATGCCGTGGCCGCCGGCGACGTAGACGCCGGGGGTCCGGGTCGCCCCCACGAGCGGGACGCCGTCGGTGGTCAGCGGGCGCGGCCCGACCCACTCGTCGGCGCGGTCGTCGAGGTCCAGGCCGGCCAGGAGGGGGCGCACGGCCCGGACCATCGACGGGATGCGGCCCCGCCCGGGCGGGGCGTCGGCGCCGGCGAACTCCATGATCCCGGCGAGGCGGGCGCGGTCCCGTCGGGGGCGATCGCCACCCGGGTCGCCGGCAGGTAGACGGGGCCGCGCAGCGGTGTGGTGCACGGCACGGTGAAGCTGTAGCCACGGCCCGCCTGGACGGGCACGGCCACGCCGTGGGGACGGGCGAGGGGCGAGAGCCACGACCCGGCCGCCAGGACCACGGCGTGCGGGTGAAGTAGCCCCGCATGCCCTTGGCCGGGCCGTCGGGCACCACGAAGGGGTCCCCCTCGCCGGTCACGAGCATCAGCGGGATGGGCGGGTCGTCGTCGGCCTCGCCGAGCACGGCGACCATCTGCTCCTTGGGCGCCATCCGGGCGACTTGATGGTCCGGACATTCGTACCTAGGGTGATGAGGGTGCATGTGCGCCCTGGCCAGTGACAGGAGGGGATGCTGGTGGCTGACATCGTGACCATCGAGACGCCGGGCCTGGGGGACCGCAGCTACCTGGCCCACGACGGGCAAGTGGCGGTGGTGGTGGACCCCCAGCGGGACATCGACCGGGTGACCGCCCTGGTGGAAGCCCTCGGCGTGCGGGTGACCCACGTCCTCGAGACCCACCTGCACAACGACTACGTGACCGG
>DASSZM010000146.1:0-10063 GCA_035702855.1 Acidimicrobiales bacterium
GGACAGGTCGATGCCGCGGCGGTCGAACAGGCGCAGGGTCACCGTCTGGTCGTCACCCGGCAGGAGCCGCACGCTGATGCCCCCGTCGCCGCCGAGGGCCCGGACCGCGAAGCGGGTGACCGGCAGGGTGGCCACCTCGAGGTCGACGACGTCGACGCCGGCGGCGGTGAGACCCGCCATCACCGCCCGGGCCAGCATCCGCCCCACCCGGCTCGTGTCGCGCGACACCATCACCCGCCCGCCCCGGCGGATCGTCGAGGCGAACGCCATCGCCAGGCGCACCGCCAGCTCCGGCGTGACGTCCAGGTTGGCGAGGCCGGTGACCCCGGCGGCACCGAGGACCGAGCGGGGGCGGCGGGTCTCCCACACGATGGACGAGTCGACCGAGGCGCCGGCGTCGACGGTCTTGCCGGGGTAGACGGCCACCCCCGGGTGGATCAGCGCGTCGGTGCCGACGATGCAGTCGTCGGCGACCACGCTCCCCTCCTCCAACCGGGCGCCGGCGCGGACCCGGGCGGTCCGGCCGACCACGCCGCCGCGCACGTGTGCCCGGCGGCCGAGGTAGGCGTGGGCGTGCACGACGCTGCGCTCGAGGGACGCCTCGGGCCCGACCTGGGCGTCGGGCCCCACCGAGCAGTAGGCGCCGATCTCGGCGCCGGCGTCCACGCGCGTCCGGGCGCCGATGATCGCCGGTCCGGTCACCACCGCCGACGGGTGCAGCTCGGCGCCCTCCCCCAGCCAGACGCCGTCGGCGATCTGGAACCCGTCGATGCGGGCCCGCACCCGCCCGTCGAGCAGGTCCCGGTGGGCGCGCAGGTAGGCGTGGAGGGTGCCGACGTCCTCCCAGTAGCCCTCGACCACCGAGGCGCACACGGTCCGCCCCCGCTCCAGCAGACCGGGCAGGACCTCCCCGGCGAAGTCGACCGCCCGCCCCGCCGGGACCGACTCCCACACCGACGGCTCGATCACGTAGATGCCGGTGTTGACGGTGTCGCTGAGGACCCGCCCGCGCGTGGGCTTCTCGAGGAAGCGGTCGACGGCGCCGTCGGGCCCGGTGACGACCACCCCGAAGTCGAGGGGGTCGTCGCGCCGCTGCACGGCGACGGTGACGTCGGCTTCGTGGCTCCGGTGGAAGGCGACGAGGGCGTCGAGGTCGATGTCGGTGAGCACGTCGCCGGAGAGCACGACGCACGCCTCGTCGCTGCCGGCCATGGCCTGGCGCACGGACCCGGCGGTGCCGAGCGGGACGTCCTCGGCGGCGTAGGCGAGCCGCACGCCGTGGTCGGTGCCGTCGCCGAAGTAGGTGCGGATGGCCTCCGCCCGGGCGCCGACGGTGAGGGTGATGTCGGTGAGGCCGGAGCGGCCGAGCAGGTCGACGACGTGCTCGAGCAGCGGCCGGTTGCCGATCGGCAGCATCGGCTTGGGCTGGGTCGAGGTCAGCGGGCGCAGCCGGCTGCCCTCCCCGCCGGCCATGACGACCGCTCTCACGTCGGGGTGCCCTCCGGCGAGCGGGACTCGGCCAGCGCCCGCCGTGCCGCCGGGACGTAGATCGCCACCGACGCCCACGCCAGCACCAGGGCGGGCACGGCGAAGACCCAACCGAGGATCTCCGCCACCGGGTGCCAGCCGACGCCGGAGTGGCCGGCGAGGAACAGCGGCAGGGCGCACATCAGCCCGAACGCCCCCGCCTTGCCCACGAGGTGGACGTCCATCCGCCGGCCCCCGGCGGCGGCCACGTACAAGAAGCCGCCGGCGACGACCGCCTCCCGGGCCAGGGCGACGGCGGCGACCACCACCGGCACCGCTCCGAGGGCGACCGTGCCGACGGCGGCGGTGACGAGCAGCAGCCGGTCGGCGGCGGGGTCGAGGACCTTGCCCACCGTCGACACCTGCCCGAGGCGGCGGGCGAGGAAGCCGTCCACCCAGTCGGTCGCACCGAGCGCCCCGAGCAGGACGGCGGCCGGGAACCAGTCCCGGCGGTCCGGCTGCACGAGCAGCACCACGAAGATCGGGACGCACGCCAGCCGCGCGGCGCTGAAGGCGTTGGGGATGGTGAGCACCCGACGCTCGCCCGGGGCTGCGGCAGGCATGGCGTGAGCTTACGGCGGGGGTGCGCCGTTGCCGGGTGACGCCGTGCTAGCAATGGGGGCGGCGTGACCCGGGGGGTGGCCGCATGAAGACGTGCCCGTCGTGTGGGGAGGAGCAGCCCGACTGGGCGGTGCAGTGCGCGTCCTGCGGGGCGCAGCTGCCCCCGCGGGCGGAGCCGGCCGGGCCGCCCGGCGGGTGGTCCGCCCCGCCGCCACCGCCGGGCTACGCCCCGCCTCCCCCGGGCTACGCCCCGCCACCGGGATACGGCTACGGGCCCCCGGCCGGCTACGGCTACGGCGCCCCGCCGGTCGTCTACGCCGGCTGGTGGTACCGGGTGGGCGCCACGATCATCGACGGGCTGATCATCGGGGTCATCCGCACGGTCATCGACGGCGTCTCCGGCGCCGGTGCCGTCACCACCCACCGGGCGGCCGGCGCCCTCGCCGTCGCCTCGCTGGTCGGCCTGGCCGTGACCCTCCTCTACCAGGGGCTGCTCCTCGCCTACCGGGGCCAGACCGTCGGGATGATGGCGGTCGGGACCCGCATCGCCGACGCCGACACCGGCGGCGGGATCGGTGTCGGCCGGGGCGTGCTGCGGGCCGTCGTCCTCGCCGTCCTCGCCGTCCTCGTCCTCCCCGGCCTGCTCGACATCTTCTGGCCCCTGTGGGACCGCCGCAACCAGACCCTGCACGACAAGGCGGTCCGCACGGTGATCCTCCGGTCCCGCTGAACCCTGACGTTTACGTCAGGGTGTTCGCTAGGATCCGGCTCCCAGGCGAGCAGGAGGCCGACCCGCCCATGACACCCGTGGACCCCCGCGGCAAGAACTACAAGTGGATCGCGCTGTCCAACACGACCCTCGGCGTGTTGATGGTGATGATCAACCAGTCGATCCTGTTGATCTCGCTGCCGGACATCTTCCGCGGCATCAGGCTCAACCCCCTCGCCCCCGGCAACACCTCGTACTTCCTCTGGGTGCTGATGGGCTTCATGCTCGTCACCGCCGTGCTGGTCGTGAGCCTCGGGCGCATCGGCGACATGTACGGCCGGGTACGGATGTACAACCTCGGCTTCGCCGTGTTCACCGTGTTCTCGGTGCTGCTGTCGGTGACGTTCCTGCAGGGCCACGCCGGCGCCCTGTGGATCATCATCATGCGGCTGTTCCAGGGGGTGGGCGGGGCGCTGCTGTTCGCCAACTCGAGCGCCATCCTCACCGACGCCTTCCCCGCCGACGAGCGCGGCAAGGCGCTCGGGATCAACGGCGTCGCCGCCGTCGGTGGGTCGTTCCTCGGCCTGATCCTCGGCGGCGTCCTCGCCCCCGTCGAGTGGCGCCTGGTGTTCCTCGTGTCCGTGCCGTTCGGCCTCTTCGGGACTGTCTGGGCCTACCTCAAGCTGCAGGACAACGGCGTGCGGACCCAGTCCCACATCGACTGGGCGGGCAACATCACCTTCGCCATCGGGCTGATCTCGGTGCTCACCGGCATCGTCTACGGCATCGAGCCCTACGGCGGGCACAACATGGGCTGGACCAACCCGGGCGTGCTGCTGGCCATCTTCGGTGGCCTGGCCACCCTGGCGGTGTTCGTGTGGATCGAGCTGCGGGCGCCCGACCCGATGTTCCGCCTGCGGCTGTTCCGCATCCGGGCGTTCGCCGCGGGCAACATCGCCGCCCTCCTCGGGGCCATGGGCCGCGGCGGCCTGCAGTTCATGCTGATCATCTGGTTGCAGGGCATCTGGCTGCCGCAGCACGGCTACAGCTTCACCAGCACCCCCCTGTGGGCCGGCATCTACATGATCCCGCTCACCATCGGCTTCCTCGTCACCGGGCCGCTCTCGGGGATCCTGTCGGACCGCTACGGCGCCCGGCCGTTCGCCACCGCCGGCCTGCTGATCGCGATGGCATCGTTCCTGCTGCTCGAGCTGCTGCCGATGAACTTCGCCTACGTGTGGTTCGCGCTACTGATCTTCCTGTTCGCCATCGGGTCGGGCATGTTCTTCTCGCCCAACCAGTCGGCCGTGATGAACAGCCTCCCCCCCGACCAGCGCGGGGCCGGCGCCGGCATGCTCGCCACCTTCCAGAACTCGGCCTCGGTGCTGTCGATCGGGGTGTTCTTCACCGTCATCACCATCGGGCTGGCCGCCAAGCTGCCGACCACGCTGTACCACGGGCTGGTGGCCCAGGGTGTGCCGGCGGCGGCCGCCCACAAGGTGGCGGCCCTGCCCCCCATCGGGAGCCTGTTCGCCGCCTTCCTCGGCTTCAACCCGATCGCCGAGCTGCTCGGCGGCAAGGCGACCCTGGTCGGGACCATGCACCTGAGCCCGGCCCACGCCCAGTACCTGCTCGGGCGCTCGTTCTTCCCCAAGCTGATCTCGTCGGCCTTCTCGAGCGGCCTCCACCTGGCGTTCGACTTCGCGGCCGTCGCCTCCGCCGTCGCCGCCGTGGCCTCGATCCTGCGGGGCGGCCGCTACGTGCACGCCGCCGAGCCGCTGGGCGAGGCGGCCGCCGTGGGCATGGCGGGGGCCGGCGACGCTGCCGGCACCGAGGTGGGCGCGGGCGAGCTGGTGGACGAGCTGGCGAGCTCGACGGACGACTGACGATGGGCGAGGGGCTGCTCGGCATCGGTGAGGCCGCCACCCGGGCGGGGGTGTCCGAGCGCGCCCTGCGCTACTGGCAGCAGCTCGGGTTGATCACGCCCACCGGCTCCACCCCGGGTGGGCTGCGCCGGTACTCCGAGGCCGACATCGCCCGGGTCGCCCGGCTGCGCGGGCTGCAGGAGCTCCTCGGGTTCAACCTCGAGGAGATCCGCCAGGTGTTCGACAACGAGGACCGCCTCGAGGCGCTGCGGGCCGAGTACCACGCCGAGCACACCGACGCCGCCCGCCGCCGGGAGCTCATCGCCGAGGGTCTGGCGGTCCGGGGCCGCCTCCGGGCGACGGTCGTCACCAAGCTCGAGGCGCTCCAGCGCTTCCTCGACGACCTCGACGACCAGCGCGACCGCCTGCAGCGGGTCCTCGACGAGGGCGTGCCGGGCGAGCCTCAGCCGGCCGGCAGCAGCCGGTAGCGGAAGCCGCCGGTCGCCGTGGTCTCGGTCACCCGGATGGTGACCGGGGCCCGGCCGGGACGGTCGGCGGTGCAGTCGAAGCTCAGCCCCGCCCGGCGCGGCTCCTGCGCCGGGCAGTGGACGTTGGGCGTCGTCCCCCCCGACTCGAGGTCGAGGGAGAGGTTCTCCGCCACCACCGGCCCCTGCAGGGTGCGCCCGACGTGGCTCTGCAGGCCCACGAGCACGAAGGCGACCGACACCACGACGAGGAACGTCAAGGCGATGAGCCCCGGTATCCAGTAGCCGCGCCGGGGCCGGGTCGGCGCCGCCGGGGTCTCCGCCGTGGTGGTCATCGAGGGTCGAGCCTAGGGGTCACCGCCGGTTGGCCACCGTCGCCTGGCAGAATGGCGCACGTGGCTGCCGAGACGATCACCGACGAGGAGCGGGCCGAGCGCCTGCGCGAGCTGTACGAGCTGATCGACCTGATCCGGCCCGCCGTCCAGGCCGACGGCGGGGACCTCGTCCTGAAGGACGTCGACGTCGACGCCGGCACCGTCGAGGTGCAGCTGCAGGGGGCGTGCAGCTCCTGCGCCATCAGCGCCACGACCCTCCAGGCCGGCGTCCAGCGCATCCTCAAGGAGCGCCTGCCGTGGATCACCGAGGTCTCGGGCGGCGTCGACGAGGAGATGGACTGGGAGACCAGCGCCGCCATGGGCCGGGGCGGGTACACCCCCGCCTGGTAGCCACTCCCTAGGCTCCCGGGGATGGAGCTGTTCGTCCTCCCCCTCGGCGAGTGCTGCTGCGACTACGAGGTCATCGCGCCGGGCGTGCGCGACGGCCACCGCGTGCACATCCCGGTCAACGCCTTCCTGATCCGGCTGCCCGACGACCGGCTGGTGCTGGTCGACACGGGCATGAGCCGGCTGCACGTGCGCGACCCGGAGCTCACCTGGCGGGGCACGCCCAACGTGGAGGCGTTGCTGCCCGCCATGCGCAAGGAGGACAGCCTGCTGTTCCGCCTCGCCCAGCTCGAGGTGGCGCCCCAGGACATCGACTTCGTGATCAACACCCACCTGCACTTCGACCACGCCGGCAACAACGACCTGCTGGGCCGGGCCACGTTCTTCGTGCAGCGGGACCAGTACGAGCAGGCCAAGGGCAACCCCAGCTTCCCCAACCAGTACTGGAACCTGCCGAGCCTGTCCTACGAGCTGCTCGACGGGGACAGCGAGCTGTGGGACGGGATCGAGGTGCGGGCCACCCCGGGGCACTGCGAGGGGCACCAGTCGGTCGTCGTGCGCCTCCCCGAGACGGGCACGGTGATCCTCTGCGGCGACGCCGTCTACTGCCAGGACAACTTCGACCGGGACGCCTGGGACGGCCAGGCCGACCCGGAGCTGGCCCGGCAGAGCGCCCACGAGCTGCGGCACCTCGCCGAGCAGGACGGCGCGCTCATGGTGTACGGCCACGACCCCGAGCAGTTCCACACCCTGCGCAAGGCCCCGGAGGCCTCCTACCGCTGAGCGGCGCCGTCAGCGCCGCCGCCACCAGCCGATGAGCAGCCGGTACCAGCGCCCCTGCCGGGGCGTCTCGTCCCGCCCGAGGTAGAACGCCTGGAAGGCCCGGGTCTCGTCGCCCACCGGGGCGGTCTCGTCGGGTTCGTCCATGCCCACCGAGGGTACTTGCGGCGCCGGCCTCGTTCGGGGGATCCCGGCCGCCGGCCGGGATCCCCTCGAGACGTCGGGCGAGCGGGACTTGAACCCGCGACCCCCAGACCCCCAGTCTGGTGCGCTACCAAACTGCGCCACCGCCCGGTCCCGGGCAGTCTACATGGCTACTTGACCACCGTCGCCTCGACCGTCTGGGCGAGCACGTCCTGGCCGGCCGGGCTCGGGTGGACGCCGCACGACCCGGTCGGCTTGCCCCCCGAGGTGAGCTGGGTGAGCAGCCCGGCGGTGCAGGGGTCGTTGGCGGAGTACGTCGACGCCGACCCGAAGGCGGCGAAGGTCGGGGCCACCTCGACGTGGAAGGGGCGGGCGCCGGCCTCCATGGCGCCGTTGAGCAGCCCGGTCTCCTGGTTGTCGAGCGGGACGGCGTAGTCGGTCGAGTAGTACTGCACCAGCACGATCTGGCCCCGGTAGTGGGCGGTGACCCGCAGGGTGAACAGGATCCGGCCGACGTTGACGGCGATGTGCTTGGCGACCGCGGCCAGCTCGGTCGGGCCGGTGCAGTGGTCGGCGGTCTCCGCCTGGCACAGGAACCCGTCGTTGGCGCCGATCATGAGCGTCACCAGCCGGGTGCCGGGGTGGGAGCGCAGGTATCGGACGCCGGCGGCCAGCTGGGAGCCCCGGTACTGCTCGTGCAGCGGGTAGGAGGTGCGGTAGCCGACGGGCTGCTGCTTGCCGTTGACGTAGGAGCTCTCGCAGCCGTTGCTCGGCGCAGCCGGGTTGATCAGGCTCGCCGACGTCTCGCCCGGGCAGGAGAGGTTGGCCACGTGCAGGCCGAGGGCGGCGGCCACCTGCTCGGGGAAGCCCACGAACTGCGCCTGGTCGGCGTAGACGGGGGCCGGGGTGGTGTCGGGCTCCCGGTAGCCGAAGCTGACCGAGTCGCCCAGCGCCAGGTAGTCGCTGCCGGCGACGACGGGACGGACGCCGGGCGGGTGGTGCCCGGGGTGGCGGGCCGGGTGGGCGGAGGCGATGCCCGGCAGCGCCAGGCTGCCGGCGGCGAGGAAGCCGGTCGCGACGAGCGCGGCGCGGCGGAGCAGGCGAGTGGTTGGTCGTAGCATGTGCGCAAACCCCCCTGAAGCAGGCCGAATCGGCCCGCGGATGCTAGCTCACACGTGCTTGGGCAACCAGGTCGCGAGCCAGTACACGCGGTAGATCAGGTAGCCGACGAGCCCGACGAGCAGCACCTTGAAGTGCCACGGCGCGTTGCGCGCCGGCTTGGCGATGACCGTCCCGCAGGTCGGGCACTCGCCGTGATCCCCCAGGCTCGGGGGGTTCCAGAACTTGCTGCAGTCATCGCACCAGGGCACAGGGCCTCCACGTCGTGGCGCCGGCTTCCCTCGGCACCGCGGGACCCGGGGAACGGGGGGTCTTTCCCCCCGAACCTATCGCCGCCCGGCTCAGTTCCGCCGCACGACCAGGATGGCCACGTCGTCGATCAGCGGACCGGAGGCGAAGTCCCGCGCCGCCGCCAGCAGCGACTTGGCGACGGTGTCGGCGTCCTGGCCCGGGTCCCGCCGGACGATCTGGGCGATGCGGTCCTCGCCGAAGAGCTGGCCGCCGGAGCGGGCCTCGGCCAGGCCGTCGGTGTAGAGCAGCAGCAGGTCACCCGGCTGCAGCGGCAGCTCCCGGGACACGTAGGTGCCCTGCGGGTCGAGGCTGAGCAGCGGGCCGGTCGAGCGCAGCGCCCGCATGCCCCCGTCGTGCCACAGCCACGCCGCCGGGTGGCCGGCCGAGGCGTGGCGCAGCGTGGCCGCCTCGGTGTCGAACACGACCACGCAGCACGACACCAGGTCCTCCGGGCGCCCGGTCACCGAGAGCACCTTGTTGAGCTCCTCGAGGGCCTGGGCCGGGTCCCGGTACTGCAGCAGGAAGTTGCGCAGCAGGTACTTGACCTGGAAGGCGGTGATCGACGGCTCGACGCCGTGGCCGGCGACGTCGCCGATGACGCACGCCAGGCGGTTGGGCCCGGTCGGGTACACGTCGTAGAAGTCGCCGGCCATGAGCCCCGAGCCCGGCTCGTAGACCCGGCCGAGCTCGAAGCCCTCCGTGGGGGGCAGCTCCTCGGGGGCGAGGCGTTCGGACCAGCGCCGGGGGGCGAGGTCCTGCTGGACGAGGACCTCCTCGGCCCGCCGCTCGAGCACGGACCGGTTCTCCGAGTGGCGGGCCTCGTCGAAGACCCGGGGCGCGAACCGCAACGTGACCGCCACCGGCACCCCGACGAGCAGCAGCGGGATCTCGAACCACGGCGAGCGCGACAGCGACGCCATCCCCAGGCCGATGCCGATGACGATGTAGAGGACCGCGTTGTGGAGGTCCTTCTGGTAGGCGACACGGGCCAGCTCGGCGGCGTCCTCACCGGTGTTGGCCCCGGCCGTCTCCGCCTCGATGCGGCGCGCCGCCCGCGCCATCCGCGACGACGCCCGCGCCCACAAGAAGGCGGCGATCAGGCACAGGACCGCCGCAGCAGCCAGCCAGGGCTGGGCGTCCATGCGGGTGACGCTAGCAAGGGGCGGGGCCCGCGCACGGGGGTTGCCCCCTCCGGGCGCGCGCCGGCAGTGGCTAGGGTCGCCTGCGTGCAGGAGACCGCAGCCGAGATGGCGGCCCTCCGGGACCTGCTGGCGCGGTCACGGCGGCGCTCCACCGAGCACCTGCGCAGCATCGTCGGCGAGGACCGCGCCCTGTCGGCGGCGGAGGTCGTCGCCGCCCTCGGCGGCATGAAGGTGGTGAGCCTCGCCACCGTCACGGCCCGTGGCGAGCCGCGCATCAGCGCCGTGGACGGCCACTTCCTGCACGGCACCTGGCTGTGGGGTAGCAGCGGCACCTCGGCCAAGGCCCGCCACCTGGCGGCGCGCCCGGCGGTGAGCGTCGCCTACGTGGACGGCGAGGGGCTGGCGGTCTTCGCCCACGGCACCGCCCGCAGGCTCGAGCCCCCCGACGGGCGCTTCGGTGAGGCCGTCGCCTACCTGACCGGCCACTACGGCATGTCGTCGCTCGCGCTCGGCCCCGACATCCGGTTGTACCGGCTGGAGCCGGCGTGGATGGTCGGCTGGGCGGCGGACCGCCCGGCGCTGCGCCGACGCCTCGGGCTGGGCGGCGGGCCGGCCTCCCCGACGACCCCGGCCTCCCCGACGTCCCCGGCCTCCCCGGCCGGCTAGGCCCGCTTGGCCGGCTAGGCCGGCAGCTGCCCCGGCTCGCCGGCGAGGCCCG
>DASSZM010000184.1:0-14522 GCA_035702855.1 Acidimicrobiales bacterium
TGCTCCGTCGGTTGCCGCGACCGGCACCCGGTACCACCATAGGGAGGTGCCCACGGCGACCACGGCCCTCGAGCTGCACCCCGACCGGCTCCTGCCCCCCGATCCCGCCGAGCGGGCCATCGCCCGGCGCCTCTACCAGCGGGTCCGGGACCTGCCGATCCTCTCGCCCCACGGTCACGTCGACCCCGGCCTCCTCCTCCGCGACCAGCCCTTCCCCGACCCGGCGGGCCTGCTCGTCACGCCGGACCACTACGTCACCAGGCTCCTGCACGCCGACGGCGTCGGTCTCGACGAGCTCGGCGTCGGCGCCGGGCCGCTGAGCGAGGGGGCCGCCCGGCGGGCGTGGCGGCAGGTCTGCGAGCACTGGTCGGTCTTCAGCGGCACGCCCGTGCGGTACTGGCTGGAGGCGGAGCTGGTGGAGATCTTCGGCGTGACCGACCGCCCGTCGGCGACGACCGCCGACCGGATGTTCGACCGGATCGCCGAGCGCCTCGCCGAGCCCGCCTTCCGGCCACGCGCCCTCTTCGAGCGCTTCCGCATCCAGGTGCTCGCCACCACCGACGACCCCGGCTCCGACCTGGCGAGCCACGCCGCACTCGATGCCGATCCGGTCTGGCAGGGTCGGGTCATCCCCACCTTCCGCCCCGACCGCTACCTGGAGCCCTCACGCCCCGGCTGGCCCGAGGCCGTCCGGCGGCTGGGCGCAGCGGGGGGGACCGACACCGGCGACTACGACGGCTACCTGCGGGCGCTGGAGGCCCGGCGCCGCTACTTCGCCGAGCACGGCGCCACCTCCACCGACCACGCCCACGTCGACGCCCGCACCGACCCCCTGGCTCCCGCCGAGGCCCGCCGGATCTACCGGTCCGCGCTCGCCGGGGACGCCCCCCCGGCGGAGACCACGGCCTTCCGCCGCCACATGCTGTCCGAGATGGCCCGCATGGCCTGCGACGACGGGCTGGTCATGACCCTGCACTGCGGGGTGCGGCGCGATCACCATCCCGCCACGGCCGAGCGCCACGGGCCCGACGTGGGCGCCGACATCCCCGTGCGCGCCGAGCTGACCGACGCCCTCCGGCCCCTGCTGAGCCGGTACGGCACCCACCCCGGCTTCCACCTGGTGGTGTTCACCGTCGACGAGACGGTGTGGTCCAGGGAGCTGGCGCCCCTCGCCGGCTTCTACCCGTCCGTCTACGTCGGGGTCCCCTGGTGGTTCCTCGATGCCCCCGATGCCATCCGGCGCTTCCGAGAGGCGGTGACCGAGACCGCCGGCTTCGGGCGCACCTCGGGATTCGTCGACGACACCCGGGCGTTCTGCTCGATCCCGGCGCGCCACGACATGTCACGGAGGCTCGACGCCGGGTACCTGGCCCGGCTCGTGGCCGACCACCGGCTGGACGAGGACGAAGCGGCGGAGATCGCCGCCGACCTGGTCGAGGCCCAACCCGCTCGGGTGTTCAAGCTGTGAGCCGGCCAAGGGCGCGGGCGCTCGACGGGGCCCGAGCGCGGGGCGCATCGGGACGGAGGGACCAAGGGCCCTAGCCGGCGGCGGCTCCGGCCGCCTTGCATCGCTGGCATGCGCTGCGGGCCACCAACCCGGTGATCGAGGTCCGCTCGCTCGACCTGGCGAGCCCGGTCAGCTACGCCGTGGTCGTGGTCCTGGCGCTGATCGACGGCGTCATCCCCCTGCCGGCCCGGACGGCGGTCATCGGGCTGGGGGTCCTGGCCGGCTCCGGTCGCGCCGCCGCCTACCCGCTCCTGGCGGTCGCCACGGCGGCGGCGTTCGTGAGCGACAACGTCTCCTACTGGCTCGGGGCCCACTACTGGCCCCGGATCCAGCCGGTGCTGTTCCGCGGCGCCCGGACCCGGCGGGCGTGGGGCTGGGTCGAGCGCCAACTCCGCCTGCACGGGGCGACGCTGGTGGTGCTCGCCCGCGTGCTGCCCGGTGGCCTGACGCCGATCACCCTGAGCGCGGGCTCCGTGGGCCTGCGCCGGCGCACATTCCGGCTGGCGGCGCTGGCGGGTGCCGTCCTCTGGTCGCTGTACGCCTTCGGCGTCGGGCTCGCCGGCGACGCCCTGATCGGCCGTCACCCGCTGCTGGCACTCGTCGCCGCCCTGGCGGTCGCAGGTGCCATCAACCTGGTGCTGCGGCTCCTGATCCGCCGCCGTCGGGACCACGCCCGGCCGGGTCCACCACCGTCCGCGCCCTGACACGGCGCCGCCGCTCAGGCCCGGAGTTCCTCGAGCACGACCCGAACGGTGCGCTGCGACCCGTCCGGGGCCACCACGGTCACCGCCACCGTGTCGCCGGGCTGGCGCTCGGCGAGCACCGTGGACAGGTCGGCGAGGGAGGTGACGCTCTGGCCGGCGACGGCGGTGATCACGTCGCCGGCGGCGATGCCGGCTCGTGCCGCGCCCCCGCCCGCGGTGACGGCGGCGACGATGACCCCGACCGGCGCCCCGCTGGCGTCGACGGCGTCGCCGCCCTGGATGCCGAGTGCCGCCCGGTCGCTGTGGGCGACGTGGCCGGTCGCGATCAGCTGCGGGGCGATCAGCTGGACGGTCTTCGACGGGATGGCGAAGCCGATACCGGCCGCCTCCCCGCCCGACTGCTGGCTGACGGCGGCGAGCGTCGGGATGCCGATCACCTTCCCGGCGAGGTCGACGAGGGCGCCCCCGCTGTTGCCGGGGTTGATCGGCGCGCTCGTCTGGATGGTCGACGGAAGGGTCACGCCGTTGCCCTCGCTGACCGGGCGGCCGTTGTAGCTGACGATGCCCTGCGTGACCGAGCTGGCCAGACCGAGCGGGTTGCCGACCGCGAAGACGATGGCACCCACCGGCACCGTCGCCGAGTTGCCGAAGGTCGCCGGGGACAGACCGTCGGTGGAACGGGCCCGGATGACGGCGAGGTCGTCGGGCGCGTACCGGCCGACGAGGGTGGCGGCCACGGTCCGCCCGTCGGCGAGGTGGACGGTGAAGGTGGTCTCCGAGCCGACGACGTGGTCGTTGGTCACGATGTCCCCACGGTGGTCGTAGACGACGCCCGAGCCGAGCCCGGAGCTCGTCGAGATCTCGACCACGTCCGGGCGCACCCGGGCGACGCCGGCGACGAACGCCCGGTCGAGGGCGGCCGCCGATCCCGCCGCTCCGGTCGCCGACCCCGCCGGCCCCGTCGTCGAGGAGCTCCCGGTGGCGCCCTTCGGGGCGCTCCCGGCGGGGCCGGCCCCGCAGGCGGCGAGCCCGAGCGGTCGGGCGGCCGCCACCGCCAGCAGCACCCGTCGGCGGAGGAGGGCAGGGAAGGCAACCGGGGTCACGCCCCGACCATGCTGCGGGCCGCTGCGGGGAGGTAGGGGCGAAGGTCCCGCTCCTCCCGGCCCGAGGACTTTCGACCCTGCTCCCCGGTCCCCGCACCGGCCACCCTCTGGTGGTGGCGACGAGAGTCGGGGCGTGACCGGGCCCGGGAGCGGGCGGGGAGCCGGGGAGCGAGCCGGGGCGGCCCTCGGCGCCGCTGCCGCTGCCGACCCCGGAGCCGCTGCCGACCCCGGAGCCGGTGCCGGGGCGGGCGCCGGAACGGGCGCCGCAGCCGGCCCGGGACGGGCCAACGGCGACGCCCCCGGCCCGGGCGAGCGGCAGCAGTCGGACGGGCTGACCGAGGCGGAGGCCGCCGAGCGCAGGGCCCGTGGTTTGACCAACCGGCCTCCGGCAGGGGCCGGCGTGAGCACGCGGTCCATCGTGGCCCGCAACACCTTCACCTGGATCAACCTCATCTTCGCCGTGCTCGGCGCGGCATCGCTGGCCACCGGCGCAGGCCCCGACGCCACCTTCCTGATCATCGCCGTCCTCAACACCGTGGTGGGCAGCGTCGAGGAGATCCGGGCCAAGCGGAAGCTCGACGCCCTCTCGGTCATCAATGCGCCCCGGGCGCGCGTCGTGCGCGACGCCACCCTCCGCGAGCTCCCGGTGGAGGAGGTCGTCCTCGACGACGTCCTCGAGGTCCGACGCGGCAACCAGGTGGTTGCGGACGCGCAGGTCCTCTCCGGCGACGCCGAGGTCGACGAGTCCCTCGTGACCGGCGAGTCCGACTCGGTCGCCAAACGGCCGGGGGACCAGCTCCTGTCGGGAAGCTGGGTGGTCAGCGGCTCCCTGCGCGCCGTCGTCGTCGCCGTCGGAGCCGAGTCGTTCGCCGGGCGGCTCGCCACCGAGGCGCGCCGGTACTCCCTCACCGGCTCCGAGCTGATGGGCGGCATCAACCGGATCCTCCGGCGGCTGGCGGTCATCATGCTCTTCGTCGCCCCGGCGCTGATCGTGCGCCAGTTGCAGGTGCAGCCCTGGCGCCCGGCCGTGCGCTCCACCGTCGCCGGCCTGGTGGGCATGGTGCCCGAAGGCCTGGTGCTGCTGGCCACGCTGGCCTTCGTCACCGCCGCCGTGCGCCTCGGCCGGCGCAACGTCCTGGTCCAGGAGTTGCCGGCGGTCGAGACCCTCGCCCGCGTGGACGTCCTCTGCACCGACAAGACCGGGACCCTCACCGAGGGGCACCTCGAATGGGACCGCCTCGTGACCGCCGAGGCAGTCGGGCCCGACACGCGAGCAGAGGCGGAGGAGGCGCTGGCGGCCATCGCCGGCGGCCCCGACTCCAACCCCACCCTCGCCGCGATCGTTTCCGGGACCGGGCCCTCCCCGAGGTGGTCCGCACTCGACCGGGTCGGCTTCAGCTCGGAGCGGAAATGGAGCGCGGCGAGCTTCGACGGGCACGGGACGTGGGTGCTCGGGGCACCGGAGATGGTGGCCGGCGCCGACCCCGACGACCTGGCGGCGACGGCGGCGCGCCTCGCCGCCACGGGAGCCCGGGTGCTCGTGCTGGCCCGCACCGGGGACCCGCTGAACGGTCCGCGCCTCCCGCCAGGGCTGGCGCTCGCCGGCGTGGTGGTCCTGCGGGAGCGCCTCCGCCCGGATGCCGCCGCCGCCCTCGCCTACTTCCGCCGCCAGCAGGTCGCCGTGCGCGTCCTGTCGGGGGACAGCGCGGCCACGGCCGGCGCCGTCGCCGCCCGTGCCGGGCTGACCGACGTCGGCCGGCCCGTCGACGCCCGCAGCTGGCCGGGTGACGCCGGGCAGCAGGACGAACTGATGGAGACGCGCACCGTGTTCGGACGGGTCACGCCGGAGGAGAAGCGGGAGATGGTCGACGCCCTCCACCGGCGTGGCCACACCGTCGCCATGACCGGTGACGGGGTCAACGACGCCGTCGCCCTCAAGCACGCCGACCTCGGTGTGGCCATGGGCAGCGGCTCCGACGTCACCCGCGCGGTGGCGCAACTGGTGCTGCTCGACAACCGGTTCGCCGTGCTGCCCGCCGTGGTGTCCGAAGGCCGTCGCGTCCTCCACAACATCGAGCGGGTCGCCCTCCTGTTCCTCGTCAAGAACGTCTACTCGATCGTGATCTCGGTGGTCGTCGCCATCGCCGGCTGGCCGTACCCGTTCCTGCCCCGCCACCTCAGCCTGGTCAGCGCCCTCGGCATCGGCGTGCCCGCCTTCTTCCTCGCGCTGGCACCGAGCGACGAACGGTTCCACCCCGGCTTCGTGCGCCGCGTCGTCACGCTGGCGAGCATGACCGGCGTCGTCGCCGCGGCCGCCGTCCTGCTCACCTACGCCCTCGCCCGCGGCGAGCACACGAGCCCCGACGTGGCCCGCACAACGGCGGTCATCGTGGTCATCGTCATCACGCTCTGGATCCTGCTGCTCGCCTCCCGACCGCTGCGGGCCTGGAAGGTGGGCCTGGTGGTCGCCGACGCCGCCGCCTTCGCGGCCGCCTTCTACACGCCCGGGGTCGACCGTTTCTTCAGCCTCTCGCACCGGCCCGACGCCGAGCTGGCGCTCGAGGCGGTGGGCATTGCCCTCGCCGCGTGCCTGCTCGTCACCGCCGTCTACGCCGTCGACGCCCGCCGTCGCTCCTCCCCCGCCGAGCCGGGCCGCCGGGATCAGACGTCGGCGTCGACGTCGGCGTCGGTGTCGGCGACGTCGGCCAGGGACAGGTAGCTCTCGTCCTCCTGGGCGAAGTGGAGCTCGAGGATGGCGTGGAGCCCGTAGAGCAGCTGGCGCAGGTCCGCCAGGTCCTCGGCGTCGGCTGGGCCGTCGCCGAGTTGGTCGAGGAGCCGCCCGAGCCTGCGGGTCTGGTGGGCGATCTCCAGGTGCGCCCGGCTCATGGTGCCGGTCGGGTCGACACCGCCGAGGGCACGGGCGAGCGCCGGGTAGAGCATGGCGTCCTCCGCCAGCTCGTGCGGCACGACCCGCTCGGACAGCAGGGCGTGCACCCGCCGCGCCGCCCCCAGTGCCTCGGCGGTCGACTCGGCGCTCACGGCGTCGGCGGCGGCGCGGACCTCCTCCAGCAGCGGACGCAGCTCGGCGTGCTCGGCCCGGAAGCGTCGGGCCAGTTCGAGGCCGGCGCCGTCGAGCAGGGCTCGGGACTCCGGGGTGTGCAGGGCCCGGAGGGCGTTGAGGATGACGAGCACGTCGATGGCCTCCTGGGCGACCGCTCCCCAGACGGCGGGGAGGTAGCCGGCCGCCGCCACCCCCATCGCGACGAGGGAGAGGCCGATCCCCGCGGCGGCGCTCTGGCCGGCGATCCGGCGGGCGCGGCGGGCGATGGCGGCAGCCTCGCCCAACCGGTCGAGCCGGTCGACGGTCAGGACGACGTCCGCCGCCTCGGAGCTGGCGGTCGCCCCGCGAGCGCCCATCGCCACGCCGACGTCGGCCAGGGCGAGCGCGGGGGCGTCGTTGATGCCGTCGCCCACCATCGCCACGCGCCCGCCGGATCGCTCGGCGCGCACCGCCTCCACCTTCTCGGCCGGGGACCGCTCGGCGAGGACCTCGTCCACGCCGATCATCGCCCCGATGGCCTCGGCAGGCTCGAGCCGGTCGCCGGTGACCATCACCACCCGCCGGATCCCGTGGGTGCGCAGGCGCCGCACGGTGCGGGCGGCGTCGGGGCGGATGGGATCGTCGAGGAGCACCACGCCGGCGGGTCGCCCGTCGACGCCCACGAACAGCGTGAGCATGCCGTCCCGGTCGGCGCGCCTCCGCAGCGGGCGGACCCAAGCGGCGTCCACCCCGGGGCAGGCCCAGACGGCCTTGCCGACGGCGACCGTGTGGTCGCCGACCCGGCCGAGGATGCCCTGGCCGGCCACCTCGTCGACATCGACGGGCGGGACCAGTGGGAGCCCGAGGTCGTGGGCGCGGCGGACGAGGGCGGCGGCGAGCACGTGGGGCGACACCTGGTCGAGCGAGGCGGCCAGTGCGAGCACGGTGGCGCCGTCGAGGCCGCCGTGGGGGACCACGTCGGCGACCGCCGGTCGCCCCACGGTGAGGGTCCCGGTCTTGTCCACCAGCAGGACGTCGATGCCGGCGAGGCGCTCGAGCACGTCGCCGCCCTTCACGACGACGCCGCAGCGGGCGGACCGGGACAGGCCGGCGACGAGCGCCACCGGGACGGCGAGGATGAGGGGACAGGGAGTGGCGACGACGAGGACCGCCACCGCACGCGTGAGATCGGCGGTGGCCAGCCAGACGCCGCCGGCCACCGCCAGGCTCAAGGCGAGGAACAGCCCGGCGTAGCGGTCGGCGAGCCGCACCGAGGGGGCGGCCGACGCCTGGGCGCCGGCGACGAGGCGCACGATCCCGGCATAGGTCGACTCGGCGGCGGTGGTGGTGGTACGGAGGGGAAAGGCCCCGCCGGCGTTGACCACCCCGGAGCGGATGGCCTCGCCCGCGGCGCGCTCGACCGGTTGTGCCTCGCCGGTGAGGGCGGCCTCGTCGAGGACCGCCTGCCCCGACTCGACCCGACCGTCGATCGGTACCACGTCGCCGGGTTTGACCACGAGCAGCGACCCCACGGCGACCCGGTCGACGGGGAGGTCGACGACGGTGCCGTCCTGGAGGGCGTGGGCGACGGTCGGGGCGCGTGCCGCCAGGGCCGTCAGCTCGTGGCGCGCCCGCCCCGCCGCCCACGCCTCGAGGGCCCGGCCGCTGGCGAGCATGACCGCGATGACTGCGCCGGCGAGGTACTCGCCGACCACCAGCGTGCCCACCAGCGCCAGAAGGGCGACGACATCGGCGCCCAACCGGCGACGGCGCAGGGCCGCGAGGACCCACCAGGCGGCCGGGAGGATGCCTGCGGCGGTGGTCGCGGCCCAGCACCCATGGGCGACGGCGGTGGCACCGGCGGCGATGGCGGCGGCACCGGCGAGCAGGCCACCGATGGTGACGCCGAGCAGCGCCCACTGCACGACCCACCGGCGCCCGGATCCCCCGCTCGAGGGCGGTGGGGAGGGCGCCGGCGCCCCGGGGACAGGGGCGGGGGCTTCCCGTGGCACCGGACGCCCCTCGTCGGCGTCGCCGGTCGCCCGCTTCCGCCGCCCGGCGGGGCCCATCGGGCCGCTCCGGGAGCGCCGCTCCGGTGAGGCGGTCACGCCAGCGACGGCGTGCGGCCCGGCCGGTGCCCCGGGTCGGTGCCGCCGGTGTCGAGCCGGAAAGGTGGGTACTCGTCGCGCATGAGCGCCACGTAGGCGAGCACCCGGAAGCACCACCGGTTGAGACCCATCACCAGGTCGAAGACCGACTCCGGGTAGCGCCCCCGGACGGAGAGGGTCACCACCCCGATGAGCGCCAGCAGGGCGATGAGGCTGATGCCACCGGCGACGCGGGTCCCTTCCGGCCACCCGAAGCCGAAGCCGCCGACGAAGACGGCCACGACGAGGTAGTGCGGGAGCGCCAGCAGCCACCACTTGACGAGCACCAACCCCCGTGAGAGGTGTTGGGGGTAGGCGACGGTGAAGTCGGCCGGGTAGGTCGGATCGGCGGCCAGCGAGAACGGCGGGTACCGGTCGGTGCCGAACGCGTCGATGGCGTAGAACCCGACCCGCCAGGTCCAGCGGAACACGCCCACGTTGAAGTCGAACAGCGGCCGCGGGTAGCGCCCGGCGACGAGGATGACGATCCCTGCGAGCGGCGTGGTCACGGCGACCACGATCCAGAGCAGCGCGAGCACCACCAGGTGGGGTACCACCAGGAGCCACTTGACGAGCCACAGCCAGCGGCTGGTCCGAGGGTCGAGTTGCCCGTCGAGCAGCACCGGGTAGGCGTCCGCCGCGGTCGGTGGGACGCCACCGGCGTTCGGGGTGGACCCGGCGGCGAGGTCACCGCCGAGTCCGACCACGACGAGCAGCACGCCACCGGCGAGGAGCAGCACGGCCACCCCTCCGACGCCGAGCCCGATCGGCAGGAGGAGGCCGGTGCGGACCCCGACGTCGACGGCGACGGCGACACCCGGCCGCCCGTCGGCGTTCATCACGACCGCCGACCACCGCCCGCCCCGGCTCGGCCAGACGAGCGTCTGGGTTCCCCGCCCGGCCACCGCCGCCGACCAGAAGTGCTGGCTCGCCGGGAGGTCGGGGGCCCGCTGGCCGGTCACCGTCTCGGTCGTGACCGAGCCCGATCCCGACCCGAGCCCGGTCACACGGGCGTGGGCCACGCCCGCCAGCCAGTGATCGACCTCCGAGCGGGGCCCGACCCCCACGAACACGGGGGTCCCCACGCCGGTCGCCCGGATCCGTACCGTGCCGATCGGGTGGGCCGGCACCCAGTCGCCCGATGCCGACCCGAAGTCGGCCTCGCTGGTGAGGGCGTAGGTGCCGGTGTGCAGCCGGGTGGTCGCCGTGACGTAGTAGCCGGCGCTGTCCCGCTGCGTGGCGTTGGCCCACAGCAGCGTGACCGACGCTGCCGCCAGCCCGAGCCCGACGAGACCGAGGAGCGCCCCGGTGACGAGAAGGACGATCTTCCACGGGCGCACGGCGACCCTCCTACGTCGGTGCCGGGCTGCGGCGCCAGCCCCATGGACCCACTCGAGCACCCCGGCGGCGCCGGCAGCAGGGACCACGGTCCCTCGATCGAGGTGCTGATCGTCCCTCCGGCTCGCTCGCCCGTGGGCTCAGCGCAGCGGCGGCGCCGCCCCGTCCCCCTCGGGACGGGGCCCGATGATGCGGCGCTCGGTCGCTTCGATGTGCACATCGTTGATGCTGGCCTCGCGCCGGCGCATCAACCCGTGCTCGTCGAACTCCCACAGCTCGTTGCCGTAGCTCCGCCACCACCGGCCGTCGCGGTCCCGGCTCTCGTACTGGAAGCGGACCGCGATGCGGTTGCCCTCGTACGCCCACAGGTCCTTGCGCAGGGCGTACTCGAGCTCACGTTCCCACTTCTCGGTGAGGAAGGCGATGATCTCCTCCCGACCCTGCAGGAACGTGTCGCGGTTGCGCCACACGGAGTCGAGGGTGTACGCCCCGGCCACCCGCACCGGGTCCCGGGTGTTCCACGCCGCCTCCGCCGCCCGCACCTTCTGGAGGGCGGTCTCGGCGTCGAAGGGCGGCAAGGGTGGGCGCTGGTCGGGCACGGTTCCTCCCGGGGGTCGACGGCCGTCGCCGACCAGTGTGGCCCGGCCGGCGACCCAGCCGCTCGTCTGCGGTGGTCGGCGGGCCGGCGTCAGCGGGCGGACGACCTCGGGCGGCGGGGACTCGGGTGGGTCAACGCTCGGGGGGCGCCCCGAGGAGCCGCTCGAACCCGGGAGGGACCACCAGGTCCTCGCGTCGGAGCTCGGTGATCGAACGGCGCCCGAGACCGGTGAGCACCGACCCCAGGCCGTCGCGCAGGAGGTCGAGGACGTTGGCGACGCCCGCCTCGCCGTTGGCCGCCAGCCCCCACAGGTAGGCACGGCCGATCAGCACCGCCCGGGCGCCGAGGGCGATCGCTTTGGCCACGTCCGATCCCCGCCGCACGCCGCCGTCGAGGAGCACCTCGATCTCTCCGCCGACGGCGTCGGCGATGCCCGGCAGCACCCGGATCGTGGCGGGGGTGCCGTCGAGGTTGTTGCCCCCGTGGTTGGACACGGAGATGGCGGTGACGCCGGCGTCCACCGCCCGGCGGGCCTCGTCGACGCGGGTGACCCCCTTCAGCATGAACGGCCCGTCCCATTGGGCCCGGAGCCAGGCGACGTCCTCCCAGCTCGGCATCGGGGTCTGCATCCACGTGCCGTACGCCTGGAAGAACGTCGGGGCGGCCGCACCCGTTTGCGGAACCATGTTGGGGACCGTCAGGTCGGGGAGCCTGCCGGCCTTGGCGAAGGACCACGCCCAGCCCGGTCGGGCGGCGATCTGGGGGGCGTAGCGGCGGACGGCCTCCCGGTCGATGCGCTCGGGGATGTACGGGCTCCCCCAGTCCCGCCCGTGGGCGAAGGACCAGTCCAGAGTGGCGATCAGTCCGACCACCCCGGCGCGCTTCGCCCGGTCCATGCGGGCGAGCATCTCGTCGCGGGTCCCGACCCAGTACACCTGGAAGAAGGTCTGGGGGTTGGCCGCGACGACCTCCTCGACAGGCTTGCTGGCGAAGCTGGACAGGCCCATCGCCACACCCCGGCTGGCCGCGGCTCGGGCTACGGCGACCTCGGCCTCCGGGTGGACGCCCTGGACGCCCGTCGGGCTGATCAGCACCGGCATCGACACCGCCTGACCCATCACGGTCGTCGCGAGCTCCCGCTCGTTGGCGAGGCCGGCGGTACGGGGAGCCAACCCGAGCTGGGCGAACGCCGCCGTGTTGTCCTCCACCGTGGTCCCCCGCTCCGAGCCGGCCAGCAACGCCCCGTAGACCCCGCGAGGGAGCCGGCGCTTCGCCCGCCGCTGGGCCTCGGCCACCGTCTCGAACCATCCGTTGGCCATCTGCGTCCCTCCCGGTCGACGTGGGGCCATTGTGGCTCGCTGGTGGCACTGAGTGCCACAGACACGGCGGGGACGCCCCTACTCGTCGTCTCCCTGGGTCGTACCCGGCGTCGGCAGCGGGCGAACGGCCCGAGCGGACCGGTCACCGCCCCTGGGCGTCGCGCCCCGGCGACGCTCCGCCCGAGGTGTCCCCGTGGGTCCTGCGAGTGACGGGAACCCTCCGGCCAGCTCGGCGAAGGCCGACTCGAGTGCCCGGTCGAGCGCGGGCGCAGCCCCGTTGAGCCATGCTTCGAACGCAGCCGTCGCCGCCGCACGGGTGGAGATCGCCACCAAGCGGGGAAGGAGGTCACCCGCCGGTCGCCCCAGCCGCTCGCCGACGTGCCGGGCGACCACCCTGTCGACGGCTGCGTAGCGCAGCTGCGAGTGGGCCTGCAGGGCGGCCTCGGTCAGGATGAGGGCGACGCGGGTGCGCAGGAGGGCCTGCTCCGCCGGCGGGTAGGTGTTGACCTCGATGTAGGCGGCGCAGATCCCCTCGAGCACCGGGCGGTCCGCATCCGTGGCCGCCAGCAAGGTGGCGAGCCGGGCCACGTGGGCGTCGAAGTCACCCCACACGGCGTCGGCCTTCGTGGGGTAGTAACGGAAGAAGGTGCGGCGGCTGATGCCGGCGGCATCGGCGACCTCCTCGGCGGTGACGCCGCCGAAGCCTCTCCGCGCGAACAGATCGAGGGCCGCCCGGTCGACGCGGTCCCGGGGAGGGAGGGGCTCCGACACCACCGGGAGGAGCCTACGGCGGCACGCGCGAGGGATGCGTCAGTACGCCGTGCGCATCAACGTCCGGACGTCGTGCAGCGTCCTCTCGGCGACTCCCCTCGCCCGCTCGGCGCCGTCCGCCAGGACGCTTCGGAGGTGACCGGGGTCCCGGACCAGCTCACGTCGCGCCCGACGGATCGGCCGGAGCCGTTCGTTGACCGCCTCGGTCGCGAGCTGCTTCAGGGCGGTGGCGCCACGGTCACCCACGGCTTCCGCCACGACCTCGGGCGCCTCGTCCCGGCAGAGCGCAGCGAGAAGGAGAAGGCTGGAGATCTCGGGGCGTTGGCGAGGGTCGTAGGTGATGGCACGTCGCGAGTCGGTCTTCGCCGCACGCAGGAGGCGAGCCGTCTCGTCCTCGGTGGCGGCCAGGGCGATGGCGTTGCCCCGGCTCTTGCTCATCTTGGTGCCGTCGGTGCCGAGCAGCAGTGGCGCAGCGCCGAGGAGCCCCTCCGGCCGGGGGAAGTACGGTTCGCCCGGGGCGTACCGGTCGTTGAAGCGCCGGGCGATCAGCCGCGTCAGCTCGAGGTGCGGGAGCTGGTCCTTCCCGACCGGCACCACGTTGGCGTGGCAGAACAGGATGTCGGCGGCCTGGTGCACCGGGTAGGTGAACATCAAGGCGCTCACCGGTCCGGCTCCCCCCGCCGCCGACTCCCCCTTGACGGTCGGGTTGCGGGCCAGCTCCGACACGCTCACCAAGCTGAGGAATGGCAGCAGGAGCTGGTTCAGGGCTGCGATCTGGCTGTGGGCGAAGATCGTGGCTCGGGCCGGATCGATCCCGACGGCCAGGTAGTCGGCGACCTGCCCCAGCACGTCCTCCGCCAGCGTGCGCGGCGCTTCCCGATCGGTGAGGGTCTGGTAGTCGGCGACGAGCACGAACACCTCGACGCCCAACTCCTGGAGGCGCACGCGGTTGGCGAGCGTGCCGAAGTAGTGGCCTATGTGGAGGGGCCCGGTCGGGCGGTCCCCGCTCAGGACCCGGAAGGACCCCGGATCCTCGCGGATCCTCGTCTCCAGGGCGACGGCACGCGCGACGGCGGCAACCTCGGATGCGGTACTGGTGATGCTCGACACGACGGAGTCCCTCCTGGAGTTGTCTGACCTCCGGTGGCACTCCCCCTGACGCGACGAGGGCCGCCCGGAGGCGGCCCGTTGCACAGCGCGCGACGACCGCCTACAGCGGCCACCACCAGCGCGTGCATGACGTCACGGCGGCGGAACGTAGCACGCCCTCCCGTCCGCATGCTGCCCGACTGGGCATGACCCGCCCGATCCGCGCCCCCGCCTCTCGGGGAGGAGCACACGTGATGGCGGCCCCGCCCGCCCGGCGGCGTCTCGATCCAGCAGCGCGGAACCCTCTCGTCGTCGCCTCGTGGGCACCGTGACGATCCTCATCGGCGTCTACGTGCTTCCCACACCGGTGCTCCTCCTCGCCGGCGCCGGTGTAGGTGGCCTGGTAGACGGTGGTGTGGCTTCGGCCCCGACGAGGCCCACGAGGTCGGCGCCCTGCTGGCGAAGGCCGGTGCCTCCGACGTCGTGGACGCGCACGTGGTCGTCACCCCGGCCCGCTGCGGGGCGGTCGTGGTCACCGGCGATGTCGTGGACCTGCGACGCCGACGCCGTTCCGAGCGGACAAAGGTCGTGGCCACGCGAGCCCGAGGTCGGGTTCGAACCGACGACCTGACGCTTACAAGGCGCCTGCTCTGCCAGCTGAGCTACTCGGGCGGGTGATGTGCGACGCCGGGGACCAGGCCGACTCATGGCCTACCGACGCCGCTCCGCCC
The DNA here is from genome assembly GCA_035702855.1 of Acidimicrobiales bacterium. GTDB lineage: Bacteria > Actinomycetota > Acidimicrobiia > Acidimicrobiales > Palsa-688 > JAKAQB01. Next base: position 14,348 of record DASSZM010000184.1, read on the forward strand.
GCAGAAGGTATCCCGGCGGACCGCCGGCCGGCCACCTCCCGGGCCCCGGAACGGCGGGGTGCCCTCACGCGAATCGGGTGAACCCCCAGATGGCAGCACTCTGGTCCACTCGCTGGGGCGCCGGACGGGGAGGATGGCGAACGTGGTCCGAGTGGTCGATCACCGTTTGGATGCC
>DASSZM010000215.1:0-26754 GCA_035702855.1 Acidimicrobiales bacterium
TCTGCTTGCGCGCGACAGCTTCCAGGCGAGCACGGTCGACGCCGCTCAACTCGATCACGAACGGGCTCCGGCGAGACACCACACCTCCCCACGGTGCGACCGCCCGCGACCTGCCCCCTCCCAGGCCTCAGGTTACACGCATGTAGTTCCGCGGAGGACCACTTAGCATGCCGAGCATGTGGATCCCCGCCCCCTCCGGCCGCCAGGTCGTGCTCCGGCACGGCGAGCAACACGCCGTCGTGGTCGAGGCCGGCGGCGGCCTGCGCACCTACGAGGCCGGCGGGGTGGCCGTGCTCGACGGCTACGCCGAGGACGAGGCCTGCGAGGCCGGTCGGGGCCAACCGCTCCTCCCCTGGCCCAACCGCCTCGGCGACGGCCGGTACGACTTCGACGGCACGAGCTTCTCGCTGGCGCTCACCGAGCCCGAGCGGCACAACGCCATCCACGGCCTGACCCGCTGGTCGTCGTGGGAGGTGCTCGGGGCGGCCACCGACCGGGCCGTGCTCGGCCACACCCTGCGGCCCCAGCCCGGGTGGGCGTGGACCCTCGATCTGCGCATCGACTACCGCCTCGGCGACACCGGACTCGACGTCGGCCTGCAGGTCCGCAACCGCAGCCCGCGCCGCGGCCCGTTCGGTGCCGGGTTCCACCCCTACCTCGCCGCGCCGAGCGGCCGGGTCGACGACCTCGAGATCACCGTGCCGGCGTCGGAGCGCTCCGTCACCGACGAGCGCGGCCTGCCGGTCCGGGTCGAGCCGGTGGCGGGTAGCGACCTCGACTTCCGGGCGCCCACGCGCCTCGGGGACCGGCAGCTCGACACCGCCTTCGGGGACCTGGCCCGCGACGCCCAGGGCATGGCGGTCGTCGACGTCACCGACCCCGGCACGAGCCGGTCGGTCCAGGTCCGCATGGGCCCGGCGTGGACCCACGTCATGGTCTTCACCGGCGACACCCTCGGGCCCCGCGCCCGGCAGGGCCTCGCCGTGGAGCCGATGACCTGCCCCGCCGACGCGCTGCGCAACGGCACCGGCCTGGTGGTCCTCGAGCCCGACGAGATCTGGGACGCGACCTGGTCGATCACGCCCGGGTGGCTCTGAACCGTCAGGCGGCGGCGAGGACCCCCGCCCCGGTGGGGAGCTCAGCGCAGAGCATCGTCGACTCCCGCACGGTGCCGTCGAGGAGGGTCCGGTAGACGCTGACGGTACCGGTGGCGCTGTGGTGCACCAGGGCCCAGGGGGACGCCCGCCGGCGGCGGACGCACTCGAGCGCCCGGCTGGTGGCCGGGACGCAGATCCAGCACGGACCGGACCGCCCGACGAGGCTCACCACGAGGTAGGTGCCGTGGCCGTCGCAGGCGACGCAGAGACCGATCCCGTCGGCGGACGGGAGGCGCTCGGCGAGCCGGAACGAGGGGGGCGTCAGCGTGGTCATCGTGCGATCTCCGAACCTGCGGCGACGGATCTCGACCCTATGACCGCTCCATCGGCGGGCGGTGGACCGTGCTGAGCCGACGGCACCGACGGCGGGGGCGACGTCAGCGGGCCAGCTCCATCGGCTCCTCGGCGTCGGTCGGCGCGTCGGGGACGTCGACGGCCAGGTGCGGCAGGTGCCGCTCCATCCAGGGCGGCAGCCACCAGTTGGCCCGCCCGAACAGGTGCATGAGCGCCGGCACCAGGACGGTGCGCACCACGAAGGCGTCGATGATGATCGCCCCGGCGAGGCCGACGCCGAACTGGTCGATGATCACGCTGCCGCCGAGCAGGAACGACAGGAACACGAGGATCATGATCAGCGCGGCGGCGGTGATCACCCGCCCGGTCTCGGTCTGGCCGAGGGTGACGGCCCGGCGGTTGTCCCCCGAACGGGTCCACTCCTCGTGCATGCGGCTCACGAGGAAGACCTCGTAGTCCATGGACAGCCCGAAGAGGATCGAGAACATGATGACCGGGATGAAGACCTCGACCGGCGTGGTCCCCTGCGCCCCGATCAGCCAGTCGCCCCAGCCCCGCTCGAAGAACACCGTCATCAGCCCGAGGGCGGCGCCGACCGACAGCAGGTTCATGATCGAGGCGATCACCGGGATGAGCAGGCTGCGGAAGACCACCATCAGCAGGAGGAAGGCGACGACGACCACCGCCCCGATGAACTGCGGCAGCTTGGACGACAGCACCCCGGCGAAGTCGACCTGGCCCGCCGTCTCACCGCCGACGAGGACGTGCAGGCCGGTGCCGGCCTCGGCGGGCGGGATGACGTCGCGGCGCAGCCGGTGGAGCAGGGCGGTGGTGCGGGCCGCCTGCGGTGCGGTGGTGGGGATGACCCCGGCGACCGCGGCCGTGCCCGCCGGGTTGACCCGCGGCGGGGTGACGGCGGCGACCCCGGGGACGTGGGCGGTCGCCTCGACGACGCGGGCGAAGGCGGCGGCGTCGTGGGGCGACGGCAGGGTCGCCACCAACTGGAACGGGCCGGCGAACCCCGGCCCGAAGCCCTTGGCCACCAGGTCGTAGGCGGTCCGGGTGGTGGTGCCGACGGGGTCGCTGCCGGCGTCGGTCAGCCCGAGGCGCAGGCCGAGCACCGGAGCGGCGACGACCAGCACGATCAGCAGGCCGAGCCCGGCGCGCACCGCCGGCCGGCGCTCGACACTGCGCGACCAGCGCCACCAGAACCCGGCGGTCAGGTCCTCGGATTGGGGCCCGTCGGCCGCCAGCCGGCGCCGCTCGCGCCGGGAGAGGACGTGGTCCCCGAACACCCCCAGCAGGGCCGGCAGCAGGGTCAGGGAGGCCGCCATGGTGAGCGCCACGGTGATGCTGGCGGCGATCGCCACCCCGTAGAGGAACGAGACGCCGAGGGCGAACTGGCCGAGCAGGGCGATGCAGACCGTGATGCCGGCGAAGAACACCGCCCGCCCGGCGGTGTTGACGGCGTTGACCGCCGACTCCTCGACGCTGCGCCCGGCACGCAACCCGTTGCGGTGGCGCGTGACGATGAACAGGGCGTAGTCGACGCCCACGCCGAGGCCGATCAGCAACCCCAGGATGGGGGCGAAGTTGGCGGTCGCGAGGGCGTGGCTGACCATGGCGGTCATCGAGTAGCCGATGCCGATGGCGGCCATGGCGGTGAGGATGGGCAGCAGGGCCGAGAAGAACGCCCCGAAGGCCACGCCCAGCACGATCAGGGCGCAGACGGCGCCGAGGGCGGTGCTGTCGGAGGTCTTCTCCGTCTGGGCGTTCTCGGCGAGCTGACCGTTGACCGCCACCACGAATCCCGGGGCGGCGAACCGCTTCACGGTGTCGATGAGCGTCGAGCCGTCGGACTTCGGCAGCTGGGGCGTGGGGGCGTCGTAGGTGACGTCGACGATGGCGATGGACCCGTCGCGGCTGATCCTCGCCGCGCCGCCCGGCGCCAGCGGGCTCTGCACGGCGGCGACCCGCGGGAGGCGGCGGACGGCGGCGACCAGGGCGTCGATGCGCGCCGCGTCGGCCGGTGCCCGCACCGACCCGCCGGTCGCCTGCACGACCACCTGCTCGGAGTCACCGCCCTCGATCGGGAAGGCGCGCTCCTCGATGTGGAGCGCCTGGGTCGAGGGGGTGTTGGGCGGCTGGAAGTTGTTGGAGTAGGCGGCGCCGACGCTGGCGTAGAGCGCGAGGGAGGCGGCGATGGCCGCCAACCAGGCGGCGACCACGACGAGGCGGTGCCGGACGCACCACCGGGCGAGAGCGGACATGCGCGAGGGGACTCCCAGCTAAACGGTCGGTCGGTAAGACACTACCGGTGGCGCCCGGGTGGTCCCCCGCGGGCCGCTGCGCTGCGCCCCGGTCGCCGCCGGGACCTACGCACCGAGCTTGTGGATCCAGCGCGCCAGGTCCTGGCGGGTCTGCGGGCCGAACACCTCCCCGGCCACCCGGCCGGAGCGGTCGATGAAGATCGTCGTCGGCAGGGCCAGGATCTGGTAGCGGCCGGTGACCGTGGAGCTGGCGTCCAGCCCGACGGGATAGGTCGCGCCGGCCCGGGCGAGCATCTTCCGGGCGGTCGCCGGCGACGTCTCGCCGGTGTCGACGCCCACGAAGTCGACCTTGCCCCGGTCGGCCTTCCAGGTGGCGCCGAAGGCGTCGATCTCCTGGCGGCACCCGTGGCACCACGAGGCGAAGAAGTTGAGCACCGTCGGCTGGTGGGCGGCGAGGGCCACCGGGGACCCGCCCCGCAGGGAGGGCAGGTGGAAGCCGGGGGCCACCTGGCCGGTCAGGCGGGGCAGTCCGGTGGTCTGCGACCCGGCGTTGAGCGACGAGGTGCCGAACGGGCTCGGCGTCGTGTTGCGCGGGCGGGTGGCGAACCAGGCCCCGAAGCCGACGCCGAGGGCGACGGCGAGCCCGACCGGGAGCCAGACCCAGATCGGCAGCGGTCGGCTGGCGGCAGGGGTCACGGGTGCGTCGGTGGCCACCGCACGAGCGTAGGCCGGAGCCGGGCGACGCCGGCACCGCGCCGGCAGCCGCGCCGCGCCTGCCCCCCGGGCGGTAGCCGGAGGACGGGGCCGGTCCCGCCGGCCGGCCCCGCTCGACCGGCCGGCGGGTCCCGGGGGGTTACTCGGCGTCGCCGCCGGTGGTCATGCGGTCCTTGATGGCGTTGACGACGGTGGGGTCGAGCAGGGTGGTGACGTCACCGAGCTCGCGGTTGTCGGCCACGTCACGCAGCAGCCGGCGCATGATCTTGCCGCTGCGGGTCTTGGGAAGCTCGGGGGTGAGCAGGATCTGGCGGGGCTTGGCGATCGGGCCGATCTCCCGGGCGACGTGGTCGCGCAGGTCGACCACCAGCCGCTCGCCGGAGGCGGGATCGTCGGCGACGCCGCCCTTGACGGTGACGAACGCCACGATCGCCTGCCCGGTGGTGGCGTCGTTGGCACCGACCACCGCCGCCTCGGCCACCGAGGGGTGGCCGACCAGGGCGTGCTCGACCTCGGTGGTCGAGATCCGGTGGCCCGACACGTTCATCACGTCGTCGACGCGGCCCAGCAGCCAGATGTCGCCGTCGTCGTCGAGCTTGGCGCCGTCGCCGGCGAAGTAGCAGCCCTCGAAGCGCGACCAGTAGGTCTCCCGGTAGCGCTCCGGGTCACCCCAGATCCCCCGCAGCATCCCCGGCCACGGCTGGGTGATCACCAGGTAGCCGCCGTTGCCCGGCTTGACCGGGGTGCCGTCCTCGCCGACCACCGCCGCCGAGATCCCCGGGAACGGCACCATCGCCGCCCCCGGCTTGGTGGCGGTGATCCCCGGCAACGGCGTGATCAGGATCCCGCCGGTCTCGGTCTGCCACCAGGTGTCCACGATCGGGCAGCGGTCGCCGCCGATGTGGTGGCGGTACCAGATCCACGCCTCCGGGTTGATCGGCTCGCCCACCGACCCGAGCAACCGCAGGCTCGACAGGTCGTGCCCCTCGATCAGCTCCGGTCCCCACTTCATGAAGGTCCGGATGGTCGTGGGGGCGGTGTAGAGGATGTTGACCTCGTAGCGCTCGACGATCTGCCACCACCGGTCCCGGCCCGGGGTGTCGGGCGTCCCCTCGTACATCACCGAGGTGGTGGCGTTGGCGAGCGGCCCGTACACGATGTAGCTGTGACCGGTCACCCACCCGATGTCCGCCGCGGTCCAGAACACGTCCGACTCGGGCTTGACGTCGAAGATCAACCGGTGCGTGGCCGACACGTGCGTGAGGTAGCCGCCCGAGGTGTGCAGGATCCCCTTCGGCTTGGCCGTCGTCCCCGAGGTGTACATGATGTACAGCGGGTGCTCGGAGTCGAACATCTCCGCCGTGTGCGTGTCGGCCTGGCGGTCCACGACGTCGTGCCACCACACGTCCCGGGCGTCGTTCCAGCCGACGTCCTGTCCGGTGCGGCGCACGACCAGCACCCGGCGCACTCCCGGGCAGTCCGCCACCGCCACGTCCACCGCCGGCTTCAACGCCGACGGCGCCCCGCGCCGGTAGCCGCCATCCGCGGTGATCACCGTGCGGGCGTCGCAGTCCAGGATCCGGCCCCGCAGGGCGTCGGCGGAGAACCCGCCGAAGACGACCGTGTGCGGGGCGCCCAGGCGGGCGCAGGCGAGCATGGCGACGACCGTCTCGGGGATCATCGGCATGTAGATCGCCACCGTCTCCCCGGCGGTCACCCCCAGCTCGGTGAGGGCGTTGGCGGCCCGGCACACCATCTTCTGCAGGTCGGCGTAGGTGATCGTGCGGGTGTCGCCCGGCTCGCCCTCCCAGTGGAACGCCACCCGCTCACCCAGGCCGGCATCGACGTGGCGATCGACGCAGTTGACCGCCACGTTGAGCTTGCCGCCCACGAACCACTTGGCGAATGGCAGGTCCCACTCCAACGCCCGGTCCCACGGCGTCGCCCAACTCAACCGGCGGGCCTGCTCCTCCCACCAGGCCACGGGATCGGCGTTGGCCTCCGCATAGATGCCCGGCTGGGCGTTGGCCCGCTGCGCCAGCTCCGGGGGCGGGGAAAAACGACGTGACTCGTGGAGGAGCGCACTGAGCGCATCGGACGGCTCCGACATCAGACCGTCCCCGGGTCGCGCAGGGCGGGCTTGGCCAGCGGGCCTCCGACGGGGACCATCACCCGACCCGTCATCCCGTTGATGACCCCGGCCGACGAGACGTACCAGGCGACGAGGGCGGTCAGCACGCCGATGTACCCGCCGGCCTCGATGAGGCCCTTGCTCCCGGCGAACTGGCCGGCGAACAGCAGGATCTCGGTGGCCTCGAGGGTGAGGAAGACGGCGAACACGCCGGCGTTGACGAACGAGCTCCACATGAGCATGTAGGTGTTGAAGATGGCGAAGGCCAACAGGATCCAGCCGAGGTCGTTGGAGAGGACGCCGGCGGCGTCGTGGGGGGCGACCAGCTCGATGTAGAGCGCCAACCCGATCCAGAACCCGCCGTAGGTGGAGAAGGCGGTGGCGCCGAACACGTTGCGGTTGCGGAACTCCCACATGCCGGCCAGCAGCTGGCAGAGGCCGCCGTAGGCGAAGGCGTAGCCGATCCACGCCCCCGAGCCGGCGTCCGCCCACCCGGCGTTCCACACCGAGATGAGGAAGGTGGTCAGGGCGAAGGCGGCCAGCCCGAGCGGCGCCGGGTCCGCCGGCGCCGGGGTGGACAGGACCGCGATCTCGCTGGGCGCAACCGCGTGGGTGCGGTCGGTGGTGACGGCCATGGCGTGCACTCCCCTCCCCCCGGCCGGCTGGACCGGCAACGGGCTCGCGGCGTCACCACCGTCCCGGCATTCCCCCCGGCCCGGCGACGCACCGTGCTGTCGTTGGGATCCAAGCCGACCACGGCCGGGCGGCGGCGGCAACACGGGTGCCGGCGCCTGCGACGAATGCGCGCTCCGGTGCGCCCAACGGTCGGACGAAGCCGACGAGCGGCGAGCACGCTCAGTAACGTCGAGGCATCCGCCCGACGGACAGGGGGAGGTCGGTGAGCGCTACCTGGTGGATCCTGATCGCCGCCGTCGCCGGCGCCGCCGCCGGCACGGCCGCCGTCGTCCGCTACGTCATCCGCGGCTCGGACCGCCTGGTGACCGACGCCCAGCGGACGTCGTTCCAGGCGCTGCGCACCGCCAACCTGGCCGCCCCCCACCTCCGCTCGGGCCTCGGCGCCGAGCACGCCGGCCGGGCGGCACCACACCTGCGCGCCCTGCTCGGCACGCCGGCGGTCGCCATCGCCGCCGGCACCGGCGTGGTCGGCGCCGACGGCGTCGACGCCGAGCACGCCGCCCTGCTCGGCCCGGTAGTGGCGGCCGCGCTCGCCGGAGACGGGCCGCAGGTGGTCGGCCCCGATGCCCTCGCCTGCGCGGCCGGCGGCGCCTGCCCGCTGCAGGCCGGGGTGGTCGTGCCGTTGCGGGTGGACACGAAGGTGGTGGGCGCCCTGGCCGCCCTGGACTCGTCGGCGCCGGCCGGGCTCCTGCGCCTGTCGGCGGAGGTCGGGGAGTTCGTGTCCACACAGCTGGCGTTGGCCGAGCTGGACCGATCGAAGGAGCGGGCCACCCGGGCCGAGCTCCGCTTCCTTCGGGCCCAGATCTCCCCGCACTTCGTCTACAACGCCCTGACCGCGATCGAGTCCTACGTGCGCTCCGACCCCGACCGGGCCCGGGAGCTGCTCGTGGCCTTCGCCGACTTCACCCGCTACAGCTTCGCCCCCTTCCGCCAGACGACCACCATCGCCGACGAGCTGCGGCTGGTCGACCTCTACCTCGACCTCGCCCGCGCCCGCTTCGGGGACCGCTTCAGCGTCCAGCTGCGCGTCGCCCCCGAGGTCCTGAGCGTCCGGGTGCCGTCGCTCATCCTCCAGCCGGTGGTGGAGAACGCCCTCCGCCACGGGCTCGAGCCAAACGGGCACGGGACGCTGTCGATCTCGGTCGAGGACGCCGACGCCGAGGCGGTGCTGTCGGTCGACGACGACGGGGTGGGCGTCGAGCCCGCCCGCATGCGCCACCTCCTCGACGGGACCAGCGGGGAGGAGGGCGTCGGGCTGCACAACGTCGACGAGCGGCTGCGGGCGGTCTTCGGCGAGGGCCACGGCCTCGTCGTCGAGACCGGCAAGGGCGCCGGCACCCGGGTCACGATGCGGATCCCCAAGTCCTCGACGGGGGTGCGGGTGGCGTGAGCGGCCTCAACGCCCTGGCCATCGACGACGAGGCCCCGGCCCTCGACGAGCTGGGCTTCCTGCTGCGCCACTGCCCGCTGGTCGACCGGGTCGAGGGGGCCGCCAGCGCCGAGGACGCCCTGCGCCACCTGCAGCGCGAGGCGTTCGACGTGGTGGTGGCCGACATCCGCATGCCCGGCCTCGACGGCCTGGAGCTGGCCCGGGTGCTCCGGCACTTCGCGGCGCCGCCGGAGGTGGTCTTCGTCACCGCCCACGAGGGCTACGCCCTGGAGGCGTTCGAGGTGGGAGCCGCCGGCTACCTGCTGAAGCCGCTCGACGCCGGCCGCCTCGCCGAGGTGCTCACCCGGGTCCGGGCCGCCCGCAGCGGCGGGGCCGCCCCCGACGACCTGGCCACGCTGGCGGTGGAGCTGCCCGGGCGGATCCGCATGGTCGCCCGCAACGACGTCGAGTGGGTGGAGGCGTCCGGCGACTACGTGCGGCTGCACACCGTCGACGGCGACAGCGCCCTGGTGCGGATCCCGATCGGGCTGCTCGAGGAGCGCTGGAGCGAGCACGGCTTCGCCCGGATCCACCGCGGCCACCTGGTCGCCCTCGGTGCGGTCCGGGAGCTGCGCACCGACGGCACCGCCACCTACGCCCGGGTCGGCACCCGCGACCTGCCGGTGAGCCGTCGCCACGTCCACGACCTGCGCGAGCGCCTCGTGCGCCACGCCGGCCACCGCCGGCGATGACCGCCGCCGAGGGTCGGGAGGTCGTGACCGCCAGCCCCCGCCTCGCCGGGGTCGCACGGCCGTGGCCCGCCCGCGAGGACCTCTACGCCCGGGGCGAGGCCGGCGAGGTGCTGCTCCGCTCGTTGCTGCGCGCCCAGCTGGGGGTGACGCTGAGCGTCCTGCTGCCGGCGGTCGTGGCCGTCGGGCTCTACCCGCTGCTCGCCGCCGTGTTCCCGGGCGTGTCCCGGGCGACGCTGGGACCGGTGCCGCTGGCGCTGGTGGTCCTCGGCGGCGGGCTGTACCCGCCGCTCGTGGCGCTCGGCTTCTGGTACGTGCGCCGGGCGGAACGGGTGGAGGCCCGCTTCGCCGAGCTGGTCGCCGACCGGTGATCGATCCGCTCGCCGTCGCGGCCATCGTGACGGTCGGGGTGGCGACGGTGTTCGTCGGCGCCCGGGGCCTGCGCATCGCCCGCACCTCGGCGGACTTCCTCGTCGCCACCCGGGCGGTGCCGCCGCTGCTCAATGCGTCGGCCATCTCGGGCGAGTACCTGTCGGCGGCGTCGTTCCTCGGCATCGCGTCGCTGGCGTTGAGCGAGGGGCTCGGGGCCCTGTGGTACGCCGTCGGCTACCTCGCCGGGTACCTGGTGCTGCTGGCGGTGATCGCCGCACCACTGCGCCGCTTCGGGGCCTACACCATCCCCGACTTCGCCGAGGGGCGTCTCGACTCGCCCCGGCTGCGCAGCGTCGCCACCGGCCTGGTGCTGCTCATCTGCGGCTTCTACGCCCTGCCGCAGCTGACCGGGGCCGGCATCACCCTGGAGGACGCCCTGGGCCTGCCGTACTGGGTCGGCGTGGTGGTGCTCGGCGGGATCGTGACCGTCGCCATCGCCAGCGGCGGGATGAAGAGCATCACCCTGGCCCAGGCGCTCCAGTACTGGATCAAGGTCGTGGCCCTGCTGGTGCCGGCGGTCGTGCTCCTCGCCGTGCTCCGCCACCCGGCGCTCGGGTCGCTGCGGCCGGACGGGGCGGCCCGCTTCACCCGCCCGACCGTCGTGCACGTCCCGGGCCGGGAGGTGCTCGTGTTCGCCCGCTCCACCCGGGTGGTGGTCACCGGCGTGCTCGACGGGGTGCGTCGCCACGGCGCCGTGCTCGTCACCGCCGGCCGCCACGCCGTCGCCGCCGGCACCCGGATCGCCTTCCCGGCCGGCCCGGTCCCCCACCTCGCCAGCCGGCCGGCGCTCGACGGCGCCGCCTGGACCTCGCCGCTGGTGCGCATCGACGGCCGCTCGATCCACCCGCTCGCCGCGACCTACGGGGTGATCACGGCCACGTTCCTCGGCGCCATCGGGCTCCCCCACATCCTCGTACGCTTCTACACCAACCGCGACGGGTCGTCCGCCCGGCGCACGACCTCGCTCGTGCTGCTGCTGCTGTCGGTCTTCTACCTACTGCCCGGCATCTTCGCCTTCCTCGGGCGGCTGGAGGCGCCCGGGTTGTACGTCTCGGGGCGGACCAACGGGGTGGTGCTGGTGCTGCCCCGGCTCGCCGCCGGCGGCCTCGGCGGCGAGGTCCTCGGCGCGCTCACCGCCGCCGGGGCGTTCGCCGCCTTCCTCTCGACGACGTCGGGACTGCTGATCGCCATGTCGGGGGCGCTGTCGCACGACGTGCTGCACCGGGGGCCCGCAGCCTTCCGCTGGAGCGCGCTGGGCATCGGCGCGGCGGCCACCGCCTGCGGGCTCGCCGCGGGCGGCTACGCCATCAGCGTGCTGGTGGGGTGGGCGTTCGCCATCGCGGCGTCGTCGTTCGGGCCGCTGCTGGTCCTCGGCATCTGGTGGCGCGGCCTGACCCGCCACGGGGCGCTCGCCGGGTTGCTCCTCGGCGGCGGCGCCGCCTCGGCGGCGGTGGTGCTCACGATGGCCGGCGTCGGTCACCAGGGGTGGCCGGCGGTGCTGCTCGGCACCCCGGCGCTGTGGACCGTCCCCCTGGCGTTCGCCACCATGATCGTGGTGTCCCGCCTCACGCCGGGCGCCGTGCCCGCCGACGTCACCGCCCGGCTGCTCGCCCTCCACCTGCCCGAAGCGGTCCGCGCCCCCCGCCGGGCCGCCGACTAGTCGTCCTCGGGCTCCCCGAGGTGGGCCTCCCGGACCCCCTCCACCGCCCCCACCACCCCGGCGGCGGCCGCCACCTGCGGCCCCGTCAGCGACAACGCCACCCGGACGAGCTGCGCCTCGTGCGCCTCGTCGCCGAGGAGGCCCCCGAGGCCGGCGCCCGCCGGCGGGCGGTCCATGCCGGCGACCACCCAGTCGTGCTCGCTGCACCGGGCCAGGACACCTCGGAGGGCGCCTTTCCCCGCCTCGTAGGTGACGACCAGCCCGACCGTGCGCGACTTCGAGCCCGGCAGCACCCGGGTGAGCGGGGTGTAGAGCAGCACCGTGAGGAAGTGCAGCGCCGTGACGACGGCCGCCAGCAGCGTCAGGCCGGCCCCGGCGGCCATGCCGATCGCCGCCGCCTCCCACACCGACGCCGCCGTGGTGAGCCCCCGCACCCGGCCACGCTGGGTCAGGATCAGCCCACCCCCGATGAACCCGACGCCCGAGACGATCTGGGCGGCGACGCGCGACGGTCGACGACCACCAGGCGTGGCGCCAGGACGTCGGTGAAGCCGAACTTGCTGACCAGCACGATCAACGCCGAGCTCGTCCCGGCGATGGCCGTCGTCCGCAGCCCGGCCGGCTTGTCCCGCGGCTGCCGCTCCAGACCGACCAGCGAGGTGAGCCCACAGGCGACCAGCAGCGACGCCACCTGCGGCCACCCCTGCCCGTGGGCGGCGGCGGCGAGCGAGGCCAGCATCGGCGGCGTCGGGGAGGTGGGCACGGGGCGGCACTCGGCCCTTACCCGTGACCGGGGCTCCCCAACCGCTCCCGTTCAGCTACCATGCGCGACGAGGGCAAGACAAATCAGGTTGATGTGAATTCCCTCCGGCTCGAAGTCCGAGTCAGGCCGCGGCCCGTGACCCCGGGTCGACTCCGGCCAAGAAAGGAGGGATCGCAATGGCAACTGGCACCGTCAAGTGGTTCAACGGCGAGAAGGGCTACGGCTTCATCTCCCAGGACGCCGGCGGCCCTGATGTGTTCGTGCACTTCAGCGCCATCTCCGGCTCCGGCTACCGCAACCTCGACGAGGGGCAGAAGGTGGAGTACGAGACCAGCCAGGGCCCGAAGGGCCTGCAGGCGGCCGACGTCCGCATCATCTGAGCGGCAACGCCCGACAGAACCCGTCCGGGACCCCGGCTCGCGCCGGGGTCCCGGCGCGCCCGGGCCCGGGCGGGCAGCGCCGGCGGTCAGGAAGCGACCCGGAAGCCCGTCACGCCCGAATCCGGCGCCCCCGGGTGCACCTCCACCCCCTCGACCCGGGCGCCGGCCGGGCCGACCCGGCACCACGCCAGCAGGCGGTCGACCGCCGCCGGCAGACCCTGGAGGTCCGCCTCGACGCTGCCGTCGTCCCGGTTGCGCACCCATCCGGCCACCCCGAGCCTGCGCGCCTCGCGCGCGCACGCCGCCCGGAAGCCGACGCCCTGGACCACGCCGCGCACCACCACCCCCCGACGGACCAGCTCGCTCACCGACCGGAGGCTACCGGGGCACCCGGGCCGGCAGCGGCGACCCGACCCGCCCCGGGTGGCGGCAACGGGGGCTGCGCGGCGGGCTCAGCCCGCCCCCGGCAACGGGGGGCGCCGGCGGGACGCCCCGGCCGCCCGCTCGACCAGCCCGGCCACGGCGAGGAGAGCGGCGTCGCCGCCGCGGCGCCCGGCCAGCTGCAGGCCGACCGGCAGGCCGGCGGCGGTGAAGGCGAAGGGCACCGAGGCGGCCGGCAGCCCGGTGGCGGAGACCAGGGTGCAGGCCCGCATCCAGTCGAGGTAGCTGCCCATGGGCGTGCCGTCCACCACCGTCGGCCACGCCTCCCCGACGGGGAACGGCGCCACCTGGGCGGCCGGCAACGCCAGCGCGTCGAACCCGGACATCCAGGCGTCGACGCGCCGCACGAGGTCGGCGCGGACCCGCAGCGCCCGGGCGAGGTCGGCGCCCCGGAGCCGGCGGCCGAGCTCCACGTTCCAGACCACCTCCGGCTTGAGCGCGTCCCGGTGCTGCGCGTACTCGGTCGCCAGGCTGGTGGCGAAGGACCACGCCCGCAGGGTGCCGAACACCTCGTCGGCGCCGGCGAGGTCGGGCCCGTCCTCCACGACCTCCGCCCCGAGGGCCACCAGCAGGTCGGGCACCGGCGCCAGGGCGGCTCGCACGGCCGGGTCGACGGGCACCCCGCCGGGGCGGGGGCACCAGGCGATCCGCCGGCCCCGCAGATCGTCGAGGTGTGCCACCGCCGCGGCGGGAAGGCTGCCGGCGGTGAGCACCTCGAGCAGGAGCAGGGCATCGTCGACGCCGCGGGCCATCGGCCCGTCCACCGAGAGGCCGGCGAGGCCGCGCTCGGCCGGCTCCGGCGGCAGGAGCGCGACGCTCGGGCGGAAGCCGAACACGTTGCAGAAGCTCGCCGGGTTGCGCAGCGAGCCGCCCATGTCGGACCCGTCGGCGAGCGGCACCATCCCCGCCGCCAGCGCCGCTGCCGCCCCGCCGCTGCTGCCGCCGGCCGAGCGGGTCGGGTCCCACGGGTTGCGGGTCGGGCCGAACACGGGGTTGTAGGTGTGGGAGCCGGCGCCGAACTCGGGGGTGTTGGACTTGCCGAGACTGATGGCCCCGGCGGCGGCGACCCGCGCCACGAGGGGGCTGCTGGCCGCCGGGACGTGGGCGGCGTAGAGGGGCGAGCCGTAGGTGGTGCGGACCCCGGCGGTGTCCTGGAGGTCCTTGTGCACGACGGGCAGGCCGTGGAGCGGCCCGAGCGGCGTGCCGCCCGGTCCGGCGAGGTGGTCGTCGGCCCGGGCGGCCGCCCGCAGGGCGGCTTCGGCGGTGACCGTCACCACGGCGTTGATCAGCCCGTTGGTGCGCTCGAGCCGGGCCAGGTGGGCGGTGACGGCCTCGCGCGCCGACAGCTGCCGGCCCCGCAGGAGCCGGGCGAGCTCGGTCGCCGGCAGGTCGCACGGCTCCTCGGTGCCGGCCGGCTCGCTCTCTTCCTTGCGCATCGGGGTGCAGTTGAGCACGATGAGCCGGCCCACAGGGGAATCGATCGAGGAGGGGCTGTGACCGAACAGGCGACGCTGGTGCTGCGTGGTGGCCGGGTCCGGACGCCCGGCGGCTTCGCCGAGGCGCTGGCGGCGACCGGGGAGCGGATCACCGCGGTGGGGACCGACGACGAGGTCGCCGAGCTGGTCGGGCCGTCGACGCGGGTCGTCGACCTGCGGGGCCGGCTCGCCATCCCCGCCTTCGGCGACGCCCACATCCACGCCATCTCCGGCGGGGTGGAGAGCCTCCGCTGCGACCTCACGGGGCTGCACACCCGGCCCGAGTACCTCGAGCGGATCGCCGCCCACGTCGCCGGCCTGGCCCCGGACGCCTGGGTGCTCGGCGGCGGGTGGTCGATGGAGGCGTTCCCCGGAGGGGTGCCGACCGCCGCCGACCTCGACGCCGTCTGCGGGGGGCGCCCCGTGTTCCTCCCCAACCGCGACCACCACAGCGCTTGGGTCAACACCGCCGCCCTGCAGCGGGCCGGCGTCGACGCCGGCACCCCGGACCCGCCGGACGGCCGGATCGAGCGCGGCCCCGACGGCACCCCGACCGGCGCCCTGCACGAGGGGGCGATGGACCTGGTGGCGCGCGTCGCCCCTCCCGCCGCCGACGGCGAGCTCCTCGAGGGCCTGCGCGTGGCCCAGGCCCGCCTCCACGCCCTGGGCATCACCCACTGGCAGGACGCCCTCATCGGCGAGGCCGGCGAGATCGGCGTCCTCGACACCTACGGCGCCTACCGCCGCGCCGCCGAGGAGGGCTGGCTCACCGCCCGCGTCCGCGGGGCGCTGTGGTGGCGGCGCGACCGCGGCCTCGAGCAGATCCCCGACCTGCTCGGGCGCCGGGAGGGCTCGCCCGACGGGGCGTTCCGGGCGACGTCGGTCAAGATGATGATGGACGGGGTGTGCGAGACGTTCACCGCCGCCATGAGCCGCGCCTACCTCGGCGACGCCGGCAAGGGAGGGACCCACCGGGGCAGCCTGTTCATCGAGCCGGAGGTCGCCACCGCGGCCGTCGCCGCCCTCGACGGGGCCGGCTTCCAGGTGCACTTCCACGCCATCGGCGACCGGGCCGTCACCACCGCCCTCGACACCCTGGAGGCCCTCCCCGAGCACCGGCGCGGCGCCGGGCGCCACCACCTCGCCCACCTGCAGTTCATCGCCCCCGACGACCTCGACCGCTTCGCCGCCCTGGGCGCCATCGCCAACTTCCAGCCGCTGTGGGCGAGCCACGAGCCGCAGATGGACGAGCTCACCATCCCGGTCGTCGGCGAGGAGCGGGCCGGCTGGCAGTACAGCATCGCCAGCCTCGCCCAGCGCCGGGCGCGGTTGGCGTTCGGCAGCGACTGGCCGGTGTCGAGCCCCGACCCGATCCAGGAGATCCACGTCGCCGTCAACCGCATGCTGTCGCTGCGCATGGGGCGGCCGGGGCGGCCCGAGACCGAGCAGCCCTTCCGGCCGGAGGAGTCCCTGCCGGTGGCCGACGCCATCGACGCCTTCACCGCCGGCGTCGCCTACGTCAACGGCGACGAGGACCTGCTCGGGGCCCTCACCACCGGCCGGCGCGCCGACGTGGCCGTGCTCGACCAGGATCTCTTCGCGATTCCGGCGGGCGAGATCGGCGACACCTCGGTGGCCCTGACCGTCGCCGGGGGTGCGGTCGTCCACGGCGACGAGTGACCGCCCACGGGGAGCCCGCCCACCGCGACCGGTAGGGTCGCCCGGTGCGCGGGCTCCTCGAACGGCTGTTCCCCGGCCGGCTGGGCGCCGGCTTCCGCTGGCTGGTGGCCGCGGCGTGGTCGGCGAACCTGGGTGACGGTTTCGCCTTCGCCGCCGGGCCGCTGCTGGTCGCCTCCCAGACGCGCAACCCGACGCTCGTCGCGCTCGCCACCCTCCTGCAGCGGCTCCCCTGGCTGCTGTTCGGCCTGGTCGGCGGGGCGATCGCCGACCGCGTCAACCGGATCGTGCTCACCGCGACGGTGGAGGTGCTGTGGGCCGGCCTGCTCACCCTGCTCGCGGTGGCGATCGTCACCGGCGAGGTGGACATCGCCGTCGTCCTCACCACCCTGTTCCTGCTCGGCACGGCCGAGGTGTTCAGTGACACGGCGGCGACCACCGTGCTGCCCTCGCTCGTCGGCGCCGACGACCTCACCCTCGCCAACTCGCGGGTGCAGACCGGCTTCGTGACCCTCTACCAGCTGGCCGGACCGCCCGTCGGGGCGGCGTTGTTCGCCCTGGGCGCCGCCGTGCCCTTCGTCGCCCAGGCGCTGCTGGTCGCCCTCGGGGCGGTGCTGGTGTCGCGGGTGCGGCTGCCGGGGCGCCCGGCGGCGCCGGCGCCTGCCGAGCGCCGGTCGATGCGGGCGGAGGTGGTCGACGGGTTCCGCTGGGTGGCGCACCACGCGGCGGTACGCACCCTCGTCCTGACGATCCTGATCTTCAACGTCACCTTCGGGGCCGCGTGGTCGGTCCTCGTGCTGTACGCCGAGGAGCGGCTGCACCTCGGCGCCGTCGGCTTCGGGCTGCTCACGACGGCCAGCGCCGTCGGCGGCCTCCTCGGGACGACCGGCTACGGGTGGCTGACCCGCCGGGTGAGCCTCGGCAACATCATGCGGGCGGGTCTGGTCATCGAGACCTTCACCCACCTGTCGCTGGCGCTCACGACCTCGCCCGCGGTCGCGCTGGCGGTCATGGTCGTCTTCGGTGCCCACGCCTTCGTGTGGGGCACCACCTCGATCACGATCCGCCAGCGGGCGGTACCCGAGCCGCTGCAGGGGCGGGTGTCGAGCGTCAACAGCCTCGGCGTGTTCGGGGGTCTGGTGCTCGGCGCCGCCCTCGGCGGGCCGATCGCCGAGCGCTTCGGCGTCACCGCGCCCTTCTGGTTCGCCTTCGTCGGGTCGGCCGTGTTCGTCGTGGTGATGTGGCGCCAGCTGACCCACATCGCCCACGACGACGCCCGCCGGCCCCGCCAGCCCGGCCAGCCCCGTGCGGCCGGCAGCGGCGTGGCGTGATCAGCCGGCCTCCGGCGCCAGCGTCCCGAAGCCCTCGTCGTCGGGGTCGGCCGGCACCTCCACCACCTCGGCACGGGTCCTGGCCCCCGCCAGGTAGAAGCAGAAGCCCACGAACCCGAAGATCAGCAGGGGGATCGCCTCGGTGAGCAGGTAGGTGCCGCGCTGCCCGTAGGTCCAGCCCGAGGGCCGGAAATCGGCACCGAACCAGTTGAACGGCGCCCCGGGTGCGACGAGCTGGAGCACGCTGATGACCAGCAGCCCCATCACGAGGACGGTGAGGGGGCGGGCGGCAGGCATGCGCCACGGTCGCGGGGCGTCGGGGCGGTCGACGCGCAGCTTCCACAGCGCGGGGTAGATGAGCAGGTAGCTGATGAGCGTGGTGGAGATGGTGACGCCGAGCACGGCGCTGAAGTACTTGGCGGCGCTGCCGTTGGTGATCTGGTGGGCCAGGACGAGCACCACGGTCGACACGATGCCCGACAGCACGTTGACCCGCACCGGCGTGCCGAGGCGCTCGCTGATCACCCCGAGCGAGCGGGGCCCGGCCCCGTCGTAGCCCGAGACCGCCAGGGAGCGGTCGGAGCCCATGATCCACGTGGCGCCCGAGGTCATCACGCACACGATGAACAGGATGGCGGCGACGGCGCCGAGGACGGCCCCGGCCCCGGCGAGGTGGGAGACGCCGGCATGGACCGAGCCGCCGTAGACGGTGAACACGGCGTGGATGGCGTCCACGAACCCGCCGAAGTTGGACACCGAGCTGGCCGGCAGGACGACGAGGATGCCGAGGATGGGCAGGGCATAGAGGACGAACGACAGCAGGGCGGAGCGGAAGATGGCGAAGGGGACATCGCGCCTCGGATTGGTCATCTCCTCCCCGGCGGCGCTCGGCAGCTCGGAGCCCACGTAGTTGAACAGCAGCACCCCGATGAGGGCGACGAACCCGGTCCCCGTCGGCCGGTAGCTGCCCACACCGAGGCCGTGGAGGCCGTGCTCGGCCGCGTAGATGATGACCGAGACGCTGAACAGGCCGAGCAGCAGGAACCGGGCGAAAGCGCCGGCGGTGGGCAACCACTTGCCGTAGCTGAACGACATGATCGCCCCGAGCACCGTCGCCCAGACGAACACCAGCCCGACGACGTAGAACGCCACCGGCGGAAGGGAGCTGCGGCCGCCGTCGAAGAACACGGCGACGGCGGTGACGGCGGAGATGGCCAGGGTGCCGCCGATCCACACCGGGTTGGTGACCCAGTAGTAGAAGTTGTTGACCGCCCCCGCGAGGTGACCGAACGCCATCCGGGTCCACAGGTACTCGCCGCCCTCCTGCGGGAAGGCCGTCCCGAGTTCGGCGAAGATCATGGCCTGGGGCACGAAGAACACGACCCCGAAGATCACGAGCCAGGTGAACGCCTCGCCGCCGCTCGCCGCCACGGAGGCGATCGTGTCGACGCCGACGATGGTGCAGACGAGGAAGAAGAAGATGTCGTAGCGCCGGAAGTGTCGCTGGAGCTTGCTGCGCTCGATCTGCGCGGCCGCGGTGAGCTCGATGCGGTCCATGGGTTCACCCCTTGCTCTGGCGGGCTGCCTCCGCCGACCCGTCCCCCCGGACGGATCGGCGGCACGTTAGCCGCCCGGTGGGGTCGGCGGTGGCTACGGCGTGGGCTGGGCGGCCACCAGGTGGGTGCGCACGACCACCACCGCCGGGCCGGAGACCTCCAAGGCCCAGGTCAGGTCGTCGGCGAGGCTGTCGGGCGTGGCGTCGCGCACCGGCAGCCCGGCCGCCGCGGCCAGGGCGACGAGGTCGGGGCCGGCCAGGTCCACGGCGTGGGTGGCACCGAAGGCGTCCGACTGGTACTCCCGGAGGATCCCGTAGCCGCCGTCGTCGATGACCAGCAGGGCGACGTCGATCCCCTGCTGCCGGGCGGTGGCCAGCTCCGCCAGGCCGTAGGAGAGGCCACCGTCGCCGACGACGGCCAGCACCTTGGCGCCCGGCAGGGCCAGCGACGCCCCGAGGGCCGCCGGCCAGGCGTAGCCGAGGGTCCCCGAGCCGAGCGGGTACAGGAACCGCCGGGGGGCGGTCGGCCGCTGGTGGGCCGCTGCCCAGTACCCGAGGATCGTCATGTCGTAGGACTCGACGGCGTCGGGGGGCAGCGCCCTGGAGACGGTGGCGAGCAGCCCCCGCTCCAACGAGCGTCCCTGGGCGGCGAGGCCGGCGTCCACCTGCCGGCGGACCTCGGCGGCGGCCCCGGCTCCCCAACCGGCGGGGGCGGAGCCCCCCGACACCCGCTCGAGCAGGGCGGCGAGCACGGCGCCGGCGTCGCCCACGAGGGGCACCGCCGGGTAGGTGGTCCCGATGCGGCCGGCGTCGCAGTCGAGGTGGACCAGGGTGCCCGGGATCCGCAGGGTGTGCTGGCGGGTCGTCTCGGCACCGAGCTCGGTGCCGACGGCGAGCAGGACGTCGGCACCGCCGACGAGGCGCTCGAAGGCACCCTCGTCGCACCCCGAGCCGGCGTGCAGCGGGTGGCCCGACGGCACGGCGCCACGGCCCATGTAGGTCGTCACGACCGGGGCTCCGAGCCGCTCGGCCAGCTCGACCAGCTCGCCCCAGGCGCCGGAGCGGATGACCCCACCCCCGGCCCACAGGACCGGGTGCTCGGCGCGGGCCAGCAGACCGGCGACGGCGTCGAGCTCGGGTGCCGACGGCAGCGGGAGCGGCGCCGGCGACCCGTCGAGGCGGTCGGGGACCACGACATCGGTCTCACCGGTCAGGACGTCGACGGGGATCTCGACGGCGACCGGCCCGGCGGGTGGGGTGGCGGCGCGCCGCCACGCCTCGGCGAGGATGCCGGGCACCGCCTCGGCCGACCGGGCCCGCGCCGTCCACTTCACCAGTGGCGCGAAGCTGCCCAGCTGATCGGGCAGCTCGTGCAGCCACCCGCCGTGACGGCCGAGCTCGCGCGAGGGGATCTGGGAGATGACGGCGACGACCGGGACGTGGGAGCTGGCCGCCTCCATGATCCCCGTGAGCGAGTTGAGCGCACCCGGGCCGGTCGACAGCAGGACCGGCGCCGGCCGCCCTGTCACCCGCGACCAGCCGTCTGCGGCGAAGGTGGCCGACAGCTCGGTGCGCAGGCCGACCCCCCGCAGGCCGACGCGCCGGAGGCCCTCCCACATGGCCAGGGCGTGCACGCCGGGGAGCCCGAACACCGTGTCCGCTCCGAGCGCGGCCAGCGAACGGGCGACGACCTCGCCGCCGAGCCGCTTCGGGCCCGCGCTCACGACCCCTGCTCCATGACGCCTCCCCCGTTGCTGACTGCCCAGTCAGCAACGAGGCTAGCATCGGGCGGTGCCGCGCAAGAGCCTGGAAGTCCGCCGCGAGGAGATCCTCGGCGAGACCGCCCGGCAGCTCCAGGAGCGGGGCCTGGCCGGCATCCGCGCCCTGGACGTCGCCCGCGCCCTCGGCGTGAGCACCGGGCTGATCTTCTACCACTTCGACACCATGGAGCGGTTGCTCGCCGCCACCTTCGACCACACCGCCCAGCGGGACCTCGAGCAGCTGCAGGCCGTGCTCGACGGGCCCGGCGACGCCCTCGGCCGGCTCTGGGCGGTCCTCGACCTGTACGCCCCGACGGGCTCGGCGGCGGGGTGGATGCTCTGGATCGACGGCTGGTCGGCCGCCCTGCGCGACGACCAGCTGCGTGCGGTCGTGCGCCGGCTCGACCGCCGCTGGAAGCGGGCCATCGCCGCCCTCCTCCAGGAGGCGGCGGCCGC
Organism: Acidimicrobiales bacterium; assembly: GCA_035702855.1. Taxonomy (GTDB): domain Bacteria; phylum Actinomycetota; class Acidimicrobiia; order Acidimicrobiales; family Palsa-688; genus JAKAQB01. The sequence goes on from DASSZM010000215.1 coordinate 21,311, forward strand.
CGGGGCGCTCGGCACGGAGGTGGACCCCGCCGGCGCCGCCACCCGCATCACCGCGCTGCTCGACGGGCTGGCCGTCCAACGCCTGGTCCGGGGGGACGCCCTCAGCGCCGGCCGGCTGCGGTCGTGGGTCCGGGCGTACGCCCGGGCCGAGCTCGGTCTGGCGCCTGGCTAGACTGATTCACCAGTCAGTAACGAGGAGGGGATCTTGTCTTCGCTGCCCACTGACGTCTACCCGCTCACCGACGAGCAGGTGGCCATCGTCGAGCTCTGCCGGGACTTCGCCGAGCGCGAGATCCGGCCACGGGCACGCGCCGTCGACGAGGCCGACACCGAGACGCCGTGGGACCTGTGGTTCCGGGCGGCGGAGGCCGGGATCACCGCCTTCATGCTCCCCGAGGAGTACGGCGGCGGCGGGTGCACGGACGTGTTCACGCAGTGCCTCGTGCAGGAGGAGCTCTGCTATGGCGACCTCGGCATCGGCAACCTGCTCTGCTCCGGCGGCTTCTTCGCCGACCCGATCCTGGAGCTCGGCACCCCGGAACAGAAGCAGCGCTGGCTGACACCGCTGTGCCGTCCCCGCCCGCCCATGACCGCGCTGGCGACGACCGAGCCGGACGCCGGCTCCGATGCCGCCGCCATCCGCACCACCGCCACACGCGACGGCGACGGCTACCTGCTCAACGGCTCGAAGGCGTGGATCTCCAACGCCGGCGAGGCGGATCTCTACGTCGTGTTCGCCAAGACCGATCCCGACGCCCGGAGCCGGGGCGTGACCGCCTTCCTGCTCGAGAAGGACACCGCCGGCTTGTCCTTCGGCCAGCCGATGCGGAAGATGGGCCAGCGGGCGATCGTCTGCCGGGAACTGTTCCTCGACGACGTGTTCGTCGCCGAGGACCAGCGGCTCGGGGACGAGGGCAAGGGCTTCATCGGCCTCATGCGGACCTTCGACATCTCCCGGGTGGTCCTCGGCGCCGCCGCCGTCGGCATCGCCCGGGCCGCGCTCGACTACGCCGTCGAGTACGCCAGGCAGCGGAAGACCTTCGGCGCCCCGATCCTGCAGCACCAGGCCGTCGCCTTCCGACTGGCGGACATGGCCACGCGCGTGGAGACCGCCCGCCTGCTCGTCTGGCGGGCGGCCCGCCGGCTCGACGCCGGCGAGCAGGCCACCTCGCTGGCGGCCATGGCGAAGCTGACCGCGTCGGAGACGGCCGTGTTCTGCACCTGGGCGGCCCTCCAGACCCTCGGCGGGTGGGGCTACTCCCGCGAGCACCCCGTCGAGCAGTGGTTGCGGGACGCCAAGCTCGAAGAGATCGAAGAAGGGACTTCCGACATCATGCGACTCGTCATCGCCCGGGGCCTCGCATGAGCGCCCGCCGGGGCAGCTACCTGAGCGTCACCTGGACCGACGAGGTCACCGGCCGTGAGGGCTACCTGGTCGTGGACCGGTTGATCCGCGGCCTCGCCAGCGGCGGCCTGCGCATGCGCGACGGCTGCACCCTGGAGGAAGTGCGCGGCCTGGCCGAGGCCATGACCCGCAAGGAGGCGCTCAACTACACGCCGGGGGCCCGCTACATCCCGCTCGGCGGGGCCAAGGGCGGCATCGACTGCGACCCGCGCAGCGACGAGGCGCAGGGCATGCTCACCCGCTACCTGGTCGCCATGGGGCCCTACCTGGAGCGGGTGTGGGCGACGGGCGAGGACCTGGGCCTGACCCAGACCATGATCGACCGGGCCGTCGCCGACGCCGGCTTGGCGAGCTCCATCCAGGCGCTCGACCCCTACCTCGACGATCCGGACCGGGCCAAGGCCCGCCTCGCCGCCGGCTTCGCCGTGAGTGTCGACGGCGTCGGGCTCGACACCCTCGTCGGCGGCTACGGGGTGGCGGCCGCCGCCCTCGTCGCCCTCGACCAGCTCGACCGCCCCCGCGCCGGGACCCGCGCCTTCATCCAGGGCTTCGGCTCGATGGGCGGCGCCACCGCCCGCTACCTGGTCAACGCGGGGGTCGCCGTCGTCGGCGTGTCCGACGCCGACGGGGTGATCGCCAACCCCGACGGGCTGGACGTCGAGCACCTGCTCCGCCACCGCGACCACCTGGGGGCCATCGACCGCTCCGCCCTGGGCGCCGCCGACACCCAGCTCCCCCGGGACGCGTGGCTGGACGTCGACGCCGAGCTGCTCGTGCCGGCGGCCGTCTCCTACGCCATCGACGCCGGCAACGCCGACCGGGTGCGCGCCGGGCTCGTCGTCGAGGCCGCCAACCTCCCGGTGACCCCGCCGGCGGAAGCCGCCCTCGCCGCCCGGGGGGTCACGATCGTCCCCGACGTCGTCGCCAACTCGGCCACCAACTCGTGGTGGTGGTGGACCCTCTTCGGGGACATCGGGCCGACGGCGGACGAGGCCTTCGCCAGGATCGACACGGCCATGGGCGACCTGGTCGGCCGGCTGTTCGACCGGTCGGCCAAGGACGGCAGCACCCTGCGGGCGGCCGCCCACGCCATCGCCGAGGAGAACCACGCCGACCTGGTCGAGCGGTGGGGGCGGCAGCGGCCGGCGGATCTCGGCTGATCGCTCCGGCGCCGGGCGCTCCGGTGACGCCGGGTCGCTCCGGTGACGCCGGGTCGCTCCGGTGACGCCGGGTCGCTCCGGTGACGACGGGTCGCTCCGGTGACGCCGGGTCTCTCCGGTGGGCCGGCGCCCTTCGCCGGCGGGGCCCTTCGCCGGGGACGCTGGGCGCTGGGCGGCCCCAACCGGCCCCTGGCGGCCCCGTCCGGCGCGCGAGGTGCCGGCCTCGCCGCAGGCAGTGGCGCAAACCGGGGGTATCAGGGCGACCTGGGGGTCGTGACCGGACTTGGGGGTCCCAGGGAGCCCTCTCACGCACCGCGTCCACCCCCAAGTCGGCGGCCGACCCCCAGGTCGGTCGATTCCCCCCAACTCCGGACCGGGTCGGGGAGGGCGGGCGGCGGGCCGGGTGGCTGAGGGCCGGGTTCGCGGGGGCGGGCCGGGGGGGTGGGTTGCGACGGCGGGGTGGGTTGCGACGGCGGGCCGGTCGCCTGGTCGGGTTCCTGCGGGTGGACCGCCGGGCCGCAGGCCGCGGGCGGCGGGCGGCGGCTCAGGCCGCCAGCTGCAGGGCGGCGAAGAGCCCGGTGGTCCAGTGGAGGGCCTCGACGTACCCCTTCTCGGCCACCCGCAGGTCGGTCTCGCTGCGCAGCTCCCGGGGGGGCTGGCCGAGCTGCCAGTCGAGGGTGTCGGCCAGGATCCGGCCGAGCGGGCCGCTGTGGTCGAGGATGGCCTCGACCAGGTCGTCCGCCAGGTTGAGGTGGGCGACGAGCCCGGCGAGCGAGCCCTGCAGGAGCAGGTCGAGGGCGGAGACCAGCCCGACGGTGAAGGCCGAGTCCCGCAGGGTGGGGTCGACCTCGACGGCGAGCAGCTCGCACATCTTCGCCCGGGTCAGGGCGATGCTCACCTGCTCGTCGGTGGCGCCCGAGGAGTCGGCGGCGAGCATCAGCACCAGCCAGCTCCGCAGCCGCTGCCGGCCGAGCAGGACCACGCCCTCCCGGATGGAGCGCACACCACGCCGCAGCCCGGCGCTGGCCCCCGCCCCGGCGACCCGCAACAGCCGGTAGCTCAGCGCCGGGTCGCCCTCGACGATCCGCTCGAGCTCGCGCGTCGACGTCTCCGGGTTGCAGACCTTGCCGATGAGGCGGAGGATCGTCATCCGGGCGGGCGTGAGGTCCTGGCCGTGGACGACCTGCGGCCGGGACAGCAGGTAGCCCTGGAACAGGGCGACGCCCAGGCGGCGGCAGTCGGCGAGCTGCTCGACGGTCTCGATGTTCTCGGCGACCAGCTGCAGGCCGCGGCCGTGGAGCCGCTCGACGTGCCCGGCCAGCTCCTGGGGGGTGAGCGCCAGCACGTCGAGCTTGGCGAGGGAGGCGACGTCGAGGATGGCGCCGGGCCCCTCACCCCGCTCGTCCACGGCGATGGTGAAGCCGAGCTCGGCCAGCCGGCGGCAACCCTCGACCACCGCGTCGTCGGCGGCGAGGCGGCCGCCGACCTCGAGGACGACCCGCTCCGGGGGCAGGGGCAGGTCGAGGTCGCCGACGAGGAAGGCGCGGGAGGCCTTGAGGAAGGCCCGCTTGTCACCGACGACGCCGGACAGGCCGAGGTCGAGGGCGGTGCGCACCAGGATCTCGGAGGTCATGGCGTCGTCGCCGGGCTCCGCCGTCGGGTCGCCGCGGAAGAGCAGCTCGTAGCCGACGACCCCGTAGGACTCGTCGAAGATCGGCTGTCGCCCGACCATGAACCGACCGGCCATCACCACGCCTCCTGGGGTGCGCGAGGGGCGCACGCCTCCGGTCGTGGTATCGGCAGCGGCCGGGGGGAGTTGAGCCGGCCCCGTTACGGGAAGTCCCGGGCGCGCAGGTCGGGCCCGCACTTGCGGATCAGGCGGACGATAGGGGAACGGCGTGCGGGCCCGGGGGGCCGCGCTGCGGCCCCCCTAGATCCCGTCGCGGGGGAAGTCCAGCACCCACTGCCGGCTGGCCACCCGGTGTCCCCCGTCGCGCGCGTCGAGGCGCATGGTGACGAGGAACCCGTCGGCGGTGGAGGTCATCTCCCCTTCGGTCTCGATCAGCACGTCGTAGTCGTCGCCGCGGCGGAGCGACTGCGACTGCACCGTCACCACCCGGGCCGACAGCGGGTCGCCCTCGCGGATCGAGTAGGTGGTGAGGTTGCCGCCGTCGATGACCAGGCCGTCCGGCGTGCGGGTACGCCCCCCGACGTCCCAGTCGAACACGACGGCGGCCTCGCCGGTGGTGGTATCCTGCTGGATGCGGCGGGAGGTCGGGCGCCGCTCGAGCGTCTCGGCGGCCACCCCCGCCGGCACCTCCGGCGGTCCGAACGCCGCCAGGGCGGCGTCGGCCGGCGAGGCGGCCCGGACCGGCAGCTCGAGCACCGACTCCTCGCCGCAGGCGAGGGACAGCTCGACCGGCGACGGCGCCGGCCAGGCCCACGGCCAGAACGTGGTGGAGACGGCCACCCGGATGCGATGCCCCGCCTCGAAGCGGTGACCGACCGCCTTGAGCTCGACGTCCACCGTCTCCTCGCGACCGGGTTCCATCGGGTCGGAGCGGTCCATGCCCTGCCGCCGGGAGAGTTGGAGCAGGCCCCACGTGACCCGCAGCGACGTCCCGTCCGGCGCCACGTCGCAGAGGCGCACGACGAGCGGGCACACCGGGCGGTCGACGGCGACCCGGAGCCGGGCGAGGGGGTGCCCGAGGAACTCCACCGGCTCCGCCAGCGGGGCGGTGGTGAAGCTGAGCGACCGGCCGTCCTCGGCCCGCTGGTCCCCGGGCCAGTCGCCGTAGCCGCCGTCCGCGCACAGCACCCCGGCGTCCACGCCGGCCGTGTCCTGCCCCCGGTGACGGAGCACGGTGGTGCCGCCGGGC
>DASSZM010000017.1:0-23773 GCA_035702855.1 Acidimicrobiales bacterium
CCGCCACGGCTTCGACCTCGACCCGACCCCGCCGGCGGCGGGCGAGGTGGCGGCGGCGATGGAACGCTGGTTGCAGGACGCCGCGGGGACCGCCCCGGCGGGTGCACCGGGTGACCGCCCACCCCGGCTGCGGGTCGCTGACCCGGTGCTGCTGCGCCACATCCTGTGGGAGGCCGCCGCCGTCGGCCGTGAGCACCGCCTCCCCCTCCAGCTGCACGCCGGCTTCGGTGACGCCGACCTCGACCTGCACCGGGTCGACCCGGTCGTGTTCACCCCGTGGTTGCGGGCCTGGCGGGACCTCGAGCTGCCGGTCGTGTTCCTGCACTGCTGGCCCTACCACCGCCAGGCCGCCTACCTGGCGGCGATCTGGCCGTCGGTGTACTTCGACCTCGGCGCCTCCCTCAACTACGTCGGGGCGCGGGCGCCGGCGGTCCTCGCCGAGGCGCTCGAGGTGGCCCCGTGGTCGAAGCTGCTCTACAGCTCGGACGCGTTCGGGCTGGCGGAGCTGGTGCACCTCGGCGCGGTGGCGTTCGTCCGGGGCCTCGACGCGGTCCTGTCCCGGTGGGTGGAGTCCGGCGAGCTCACCGCCGTGGACGCCGACCGCATCCGCTCGCTCGCCGGCGCCGGCAACGCCCGGCGCCTCTACGCCGGCGCGCCCGGTCTGCGGGCGTCGGTCGCCGGCCCGGCGGGCACACCGGTCCCAGCCGGCCCCGCCGCCCCCGTTGCCTGAAGCCGATCCGATCCAGGAGGAACCCGCCGTGCCGCTCGTGTCCTACGTCCCCGAGGAGGAAGCCACCGGCGAGGTCCGGGCGGTCTACGACGAGATCCTGGCGTCGCGCGGCCTCACCCGGGTGCCCAACTTCTGGCGGGCGATTGCCCACGACCCCGCCTACCTGCGTGCCGAGTGGGAGAAGCTCAAGGCGGTCATGGCCGAACGCCTCCTGGACCGGCGCACCAAGGAGATCATCGCCGTGGCGGTGTCGGCCACCAACAACTGCGACTACTGCCTGCACAGCCACACCGACAACCTGCGGGCGATGGGGATGACCGACGCCGAGCTCGTCGAGCTGCTCGCCGTGGTCGACTTCTTCAACGGCTCCAACGCCGTGGCCTCCGGGCTGAAGGTCGGCTACGAGCCGCCGGTGGCCGACGGCGGCCCGGACCCGGCCGCCGGCTGACGGGGTCCGGCCGAGCGCTACCGGGCCGGGGGAGGCGGGTTCTCCCGGCCCGGCGCGCGACCGGTGACGGCTAGGGCTGGTCGAGGGCCTCGACCAGCTCGCCGCCCTCCTCGCCGAGGATCGAGCCGATGCGGGCCACCGATCCGGGGCGGGTGCGGTTGAGCCAGACCAGCACGGCGATGCCGATCACCAGCCAGGCCGCCGTGAGGTACGGGGTGGCGTCGATCGGCGCCGCCGGCACCGGGTACACCGAGCCGTACCAGGCCGCCGCGAAGATCACGGCGCCGACGAGCGGGATCAGCACGTGGGTGAGCGGGTTGAAGCGGGGGCTGGTGCGCTTGAAGAAGACGATGCCGCCGATGCAGATCGTGATGTACACGAGGATGATGGCCAGGGTGCCGACTGTCGCCCAGAAGTAGTAAATGGTGAGCGCCGGGCCACCCGTGTTGGCGCTCGCGAATCCGTAGCCGATCACGAGCGCCAGCACGACCGACACGGTGGCGACGATCGCGGTGGCGTTGACGGGCGTCTTGTACTTGGCGTGGGTGCGCCCCATCCACGCCGGGGCCACGCCCTCACGGCCCATGGCGAACAGCGTCCGGCTCGAGGCGGTGGCGCAGGCCACCGAGACGATGAACGCCGCCAGGAGGGCGCCGATGTCGATGAGCTTGCCGAACCAGGTGCCGATGAAGCGGGTGGCGACGGGGATGAGACCGTTGTTGACCCAGCCGGAGGGATTGTGCTGCAAGGCGTTGACGCCGAAGCCGATCGTGGTGGCGTAGGTGGTCCACACGTAGAACACGATGGCGAAGACGACCGAGACGATCACGGCGGTGGGCACCGCCCGGCGGGGGTTGGCGGTCTCCTCGCCGAAGTCGGCGGCGGTCTCGAAGCCGATGTAGGAGGTGACGCCGAAGATGATGCCGTAGAAGACGCCGTGGAACCCTCCGCTCGCCGTCTTCGAGAAGGTGAACGGCTGGAGGCTCTGGCCGTGGGCGCCGCCCTTGGCGGTGATGACCAGGTCCATGATCACGAGGATGGCGACGGTGACCACCGCCACGCCGATCTGCAGCTTGGTCGTGACGTTGATACGCACGATCGACAGGGTCATGAGCAGCGCCATGCCGATGAGGAAGAAGAGGATCCAGTAGCCCGGGGCGAGCCCGAGCAGGCTGGCGGCGAGGTAGCCGACGCCGGCCATGGTCATGGGCACGAACGCCGCCATCCCGAAGGCGTACATCCAGCCGGCCAGGAAGCCGACCTGCTTGCCGAGGCTGCGGGAGGCGTAGGTGTAGGCGTAGCCGGCGACGGCCATGCGGCGGGTGAACCCGATGACCACGAACCCGAGGGTGAGGCAGGCGACGCCGCCGAGCACGAACGACAGCGGCGTGGAACCGCCGGCGACGCCGGCCACGCCGCCGGTGTTGAGCGCCATGGCCATGCCCGGTGCGAGCACCGACACGCTGATGGCGATGGCGTCGGACGTGCGCAGCGAACCCCGGGCGAGCTGCCCCGAGCTCGAGGTGACGTCGACGATGGGTGCGGACTCGGACATCTCTCCCTCCCGGCCCCGGCTGAATGCCACATATGGTCGTTGACGTGCCGAGTGTGAGCTAATCTAGCGTCTCGCCATGTCAGATGACAAGATACGGAGGGGAAAGACCTCCCCTCCGCCCACGCCGGCATCGCCGGGGGCGAGCGCGCCGCTGGCGGGTATCGCCGAGGCCGTTGGCCAGCCGACGCCCCGGGCCCGGCTCGACCCGATCGACGTGCGGCTCCTCGGCCTGCTGGCGGCCGACGCCCGGGTGAGCCAGCGGGCGCTGGCGCGCGAGCTGCACATGTCGCCGCCGGCGATCGGGGAGCGCATCGCCCGCCTGGAGCGGGCGGGGGTGATCCGCGGCTACACCGTCGACATCGACTGGACGGCGCTCGGCTACGGCACGCGGGTGTACCTGGCGGTCACCGCCAACACCGACCGGGGACGGATCCTGTCCGCCCTGCACGCCATCCCCGAGGTGGAGGGCATCGCCGTGGTGACCGGGTCGATGGACCTCCTCGCCCGTGTCCGGGTGCGGGACCACGAGCACCTGCGCCAGCTGCTGTTCGAGCGGGTGTGGACGATCGACGGCGTCGAGCGGACCGAGACCTATCTGTGCCTGGCGGAGATGCCGGCCAAGGACTTCGCGGGCGAGCTGCTCGCGACGATGATCGACGAGGAGCAACCGTGAGCCTCCAGCACGTCGTGCTGTTCCACTTCCCCGCCGACCTGCACGCCGGGGAGGAGGCCGACCTGCGGGCCCGGATCGCCGCCTGGCCGGCGGAGATCGGGGGGATGACCGCCATCCGCTTCGGGCGGGCACTGTGGACCGACCGGACCCGGGGCCACCAGTACCTGCTCTACATGGAGTTCCCCGACGAGGAGGCCCTGCGGGCCTACCAGCGGCACCCGCGGCACGTGGAGTTCGCCGCCTGGGTGGCCGGGCTCGGCAACACCGCCCTCGCCTTCGACTACCCCCTCGACGACACGACGGTCATCCTGTAGCGCCGCTGGCGGCGGTCACGCCGTGAGGCGGTGCATCCAGCCGTGCGGGTCGGCGGCGCGGCCGGTCTGGAGCTCGAGCAGGGCGCGCCGGACGGCGAGGGTCACCTCGCCGGCGGCGCCGTCGCCGACGGTCCAGCTCCCGCCGCGGTGGCGTACCTCGCCGACGGGGGTGACCACCGCCGCCGTGCCGCACGCGAAGGTCTCGGTCCACCGGCCGCTCCGGCACCCCTCCTCCCAGTCCTCGACGGTGACGACCCGCTCGACGGCCCGGTAGCCGAGGCTCGGGGCCAGGGCGAGCAGGGAGTCACGCACGATGCCGGGCAGGAGGGTGCCGGTGAGCGGCGGGGTCACGAGGGTCACGTCGCCGCCGTCGCGCTCGACGAAGAACAGGTTCATCCCGCCGAGCTCCTCGACGAGGCGGTGCTCGATGGCGTCGAGCCACACCACCTGGTCGCAGCCGTGCTCCTCGGCCTGGGCCTGGGCGATCAGGCTGCCGCCGTAGTTGCCGCCGCACTTGGCGGCCCCGGTCCCGCCCGGCGCGGCGCGGGCGTAGTCGGTGGACAGCCAGACCGTCACCGGGGCGACCCCCCGGGGGAAGTAGCTGCCGACCGGGGAGGCCATCAGCACGAAGCGGTAGCGGTCGCTCGGCCGGACCGGCAGCGCCGGGTCGTCGGCGAACAGCAGCGGCCGCAGGTACAGGCTCGCCTCCCCGCCGGTCGGGACCCAGTCGCGGTCCACGGCCACCAGCTCCTCGATGGCGGCCACGAAGAGGTCCTCGGGCAGCGGGGGGATCGCCAGGCGCCGGGCGCTGTCCGCGAAGCGGGCGGCGTTGGCCGCAGGGCGGAACACGGCGACCGAGCCGTCCGGCTGGGCGTAGGCCTTGAGCCCCTCGAACACCGCCTGGGCGTAGTGCAGCACCGCGCTGGCCGGGCTCAGGGCGAGCGGGCCGAACGGCACCACGGCCGCCCCGTGCCAGCCGGCGCTGCGGTCGAAGCTCGCCGTCACCATGTGCTCGCTGAACACCCGGCCGAAGCCGGGGTCCTCGAGCAGCCGGGCGCGCTCGGCCGCCGGCACCCGCTCGGCGCGCAGCTGCCGTTCGATCGCCGTCACCGGCCCATCCCCCCCGCGACGTCGATCACCGCACCGGTCACATACGACGCCCGGTCGGAGGCCAGGAAGGCGACCACCCCCGAGACCTCGTCGGTGGTGCCGAACCGCCCGAGCGGCACCTCGGCCGCCGACAGGCGGGCGAAGAACTCGTCCCTGGTGGAGTCCGGGGCCCGCTTCGCCCGGATGTTGTCCCACTGCGGGGTGTCGACGAAGCCGATGTTGACGCTGTTGACGAGGATGCCGTCCGGCCCGTACTGGGCCGCCAGCACCTTGGTCAGGTTCTGGCACGCCGCCCGGTTGACCGACGTGGCGAAGAAGGCGGGGTCGGGATAGCGGCCGTAGACGGCGTTGATGTTGACCACCCGGGGGGCGGGGCTGACCCGCAGGTGGGGGAGGGCGGCCCGGCAGCAGCGGATCTGGCTGAACAGCTTGACGTCGAGGTCGCCCTGCCAGTCCTCGTCGGAGAGGTCCTCGAAGCCCCCGGGGTGGGCGCCGCCGGCGTTGTTGACCAGGATGTCGAGACCGCCGAGCGTCTCCGCCGCCGCCGCGACCATGGCGGTCACCGCGGCGGCGTCGGTGACGTCGCAGACGACGCCGGTCGCCGGGCCCCGCTCGGCCAGGGAGGCGGCGGCGGCCGCCACCTCCCCGGGGTTGCGGGCGCAGAACACCACGGCGGCGCCCTCGGCGAGCAGCTCCTCGCAGATGGCGTAGCCGATCCCCTTGCTGCCGCCGGTGACCAGCGCCCGGCGGCCGGTGAGCCCGAGCTGCATCCGTCAGACCGGGTTGGCGGCGCTGTCGGCGTCGCCGGGGTCGGCGGGCACCTCGCGCTGCGCCCGGGCGTGCTCGAGCAGCGTGGACCGCGGCGGGTTGAACACGTCGACCTCCAGGCAGGGCACCTCCCGGGTGCGGGCACCGTGCGGCACCCACGGCGGGACGACGGCCACGTCGCCCTTGCGCATCATGCGCACCTCGCCGTCGATGTCGAACTCGAACTCGCCTTCGAGCACGATGACGATCTGCTCCTCGACGTGCACGTGGTGCGGCGCCTCGGTGTTGGGCTGGAACGACACGAAGTTGACCATCGTCTGCTCGCCCAGCACCGGCCGGAAGTCGAGGCCATCGACGAAGGCGACCGGCTGGATGGCGTCGACGTCGACGAAGCGGCCGGCGGCGGTCGGCTCGCCGGCGCCCTCCAGGCTGAAGTGGGGTCGGGTGGTCATCGGTCCTCCTCGATGGCCGAGGCGAGGAGCCCGCCGAGGCGGCGGATCCCCTCCTCGATCTGGTCGGCGTCGGTGCGGCTGTAGGAGAGCCGCAGGTGGTGGGTCTCGCCCCGGCCCGGGAAGAACGGCGCCCCCGGGACGTAGGCGACGCCCTGGAGGCGGGCCTCGGGGACCAGGGCGGTGGTGTCGACACCGGCCGGGGTGGTCACCCACGCGAAGAAGCCGCCCTCCGGGCGCGTCCAGCTGCAGCCGGCCGGCAGGTGGCGGGCGAGGGCGGTCTGCAGGGCCGCCGCCCGCTCGGCGTAGAGGCGGCGGGCCAGCGCCAGGCGCGGCTCGAGGTGCCCGCCGGCGAGGTAGCGCTCGACCAGCCACTGCCCGAGGCCGCCGGCGCACTGGTCGGAGTTCTGCTTGGCGGCCACCATCGCGCCGATCAGCTCGGGCGCCCCCGCCGCCCAGCCGAGGCGGACGCCGGGGAAGAAGATCTTCGAGAAGGTGCCCACCTGCACCACGACGTCCGGGCCGAGCGACCACAGGCTCGGGCGGTCCTCGGGGGCGAACGCCAGCTCCCGGTAGGCGACGTCCTCGGCCACCGGGACCCCGTGGCGCCGGCAGATCTCCACCACCGCCCGGCGGCGCTCGGTGGTCCACCAGCGGCCGGTCGGGTTCTGGAAGTCGGGGATGACGTAGAGCAGCTTGGGGAGCGGCCCGGCGGCCAGGGCGGCGGCCAGGGCGTCGGGGTCCATCCCCTCCTCGTCGGTGGCCACCGCCTCCACCCTGCCCTCGAGACCGGTGAAGGCGGTGATGGCGCCCAGGTAGGTCGGTCCCTCCACCAGCACCCGGTCGCCGGGGTCCACGAGGCACCGGGCGAGCAGCGACAGGGCCTCGATGCCGCCGCTGGTGACCATCAGGGCGTCGTCGGCGGGCTCGGCGCCCTGGCCGGCCGCGATCCAGGAGCGCAGCGTCCCCCGCAGGGCCGCCAGACCTTCGGTGGCGGTGTATTGCAGCGCGACCGGGGCGGCGGAGCTCACCGCGTCGCCGAGCAGCTGCCCGAGCACCTCGGTCGGGAAGGTCTCGGGGGCGGGGAAGCCGCCGGAGAACGTGATGGTGTCCCCCGGGTCGGCCAGGGAGAGGATCGCGCTGACCCCGTCGCCGGCGCCCTCCGTCCGTCGAGCAAAGCGATACACCGGCGGTGCCGATTGCGTTGTCATCCCGTACCTCCGCGCCACAGCTGCAAGGGACTGTAGCCCAATGAGGTGGCGTCTGACGATGCGGGACCGGCCGACGGCTGGCGTCTGTCAGGACACCCCGGGCAGGGGCGAGCGACCGGCCGCCGGCGGGTGGGCCGCGCCCTCGAGGGGGAGCCCGCTCGCCGCCGCCTGGTCGAAGTCGTCGTCGACGACGACGACCCGCCGGCCCGCCCGGGCCAGCAGGGAGCCGGCCACGGCGGCGCGGTACCCGCCCAGGCAGTGCACCCAGAGCCGGCCGGCGGGCAACGCCCCCAGGCGGGCCTGCAGCTCGTGGAGGGGCACGTGGACGGCCCCGGCGAGGTGGGACTCGGCCCACTCGAGGTGGCGGCGGACGTCGAGCACCGCGACCGGTTCGCGGGCGCGCGCCGCCGCCAGGTCCCCGAAGGTGGCGCGCGGCAGGGGGGCGGGGTCGCCGCCGTCGAGCCAGGCGGCCGGCCCGCCGGTGGCCGCCGCCGCCGGCCGGTCGATGCCGACCCGGGCCAGCTCGCGCTGGGCGGCGGCCACGTCGGCCGCCGTCTCGCCGAGCAGGGTGACGGGCGTGCCCCAGCGGATCAACCAGGCGAGGTAGGTCGCCAGCGACCCGTCCAGCCCGAAGTTGAGGGTGCCGGCCACGTGGCCCTCGCAGAAGGCCTTGCGGTGCCGCAGGTCGACGACCCACTCGCCGTCGCGGATACGGCGGCGCAGCTCGGCGGCGTCGGCGGGCACCGGCGGGGACAGGTCGGCGGCCGCTTCCCCGGCCCGGTTGGCCGGCCCCATCCGGGCGTAGTACGCCGGCCAGGCGTCGAGGCCGGCGAGCATGGCCGCCACCCACGCCTCCTCGGCCTGCAGCAGCACCGGGTTGGCCCGCCGCTCGGCGCCGATGCTCGAGGAGGTGACGTCGCTCTGGCCGGCCGAGCAGAAGCTCCCGAAGCTGTGCGTCGGGTAGATCCGGGTGTCGTCGGGCAGGTCGGCGGCGAGGCGGTGGGCGGTGGCCCACTGGGCGTGCGCCAGCTCGAGGGTGTGCTCGGGGCCGAGGAGGTCCGTGCGGCCCGTCGAGCCGTAGAGCAGCGATCCGCCGGTGAAGACCGCCACCGGCGCGCCCCGCTCCTCGAGCACGTAGGCGAGGTGGGTGTGGGTGTGGCCCGGCGCCGCCACCGCCCGGAGGGCCAGCGTCGCCGACACGTGGATCCACTCGCCGGGGTGGACGGCGTGGCGCCGGAAGGCGACGTCGTCGGCGATGTTGACGTGGTAGCGGGCGCCGCACGCCTCCGCCAGCGCCCGGCCGCCGGAGACGTAGTCGTTGTGGATGTGGGTCTCCACCACGTCGGTGATCTGCACGCCGGCCCCGGCGGCGGCGGCGAGGACCCGGTCGAGGTCGCGTTGGGGGTCGACGACCGCGGCGAGCGTGCCGTCGTGGACGAGGTAGCTGCGGTCCCCGAGCGTGGGGGTATCGATCACGACGACGTCGAGCACCCCGTCATCGTCCGCCCTGGGCGCCCGGAAGTCCAGCCCGCCGCCTAGCCTGCGGCGATGGACGGGCGTGACCTCCGCCTGCTGCCCAAGGCCCACCTGCACCTCCACTTCGTCGGGGGGATGCGCCACGCGACCCTTGTCGAGTGGGCCGACGACCGGGGCGTCGACCTCCCGCTCGCCCTGCGTGCCGGGCCGCCGCCGCTCGGCGGGGCGCAGGGGTGGGGGCGCTTCCAGCGCCTCTACGACATCGCCCGCACCGTCGTGCGGACCGAGTCGGACGTGGCCCGCCTGCTCCGGGAGGTCGCCGAGGACGACCGGGCGGCCGGCTCGGGCTGGCTGGAGGTGCAGGTCGACCCGACGTCGTACGCGCCCCTCTTCGGCGGGCTGAACCCGACCCTCGAGGTGCTCCTCGACGCCGCCCGCCGGGCGGCGGTCGCCACCGGGGTCGGCATCGGCGTGATCGTCGCCGCCAACCGCACCCGCCACCCGCAACTGGCGTCCACCCTCGCCCGGCTGGCGGCCCGCTACACCGGCGCCGGGGTGGTCGGCTTCGGGCTCTCCAACGACGAGCGGGCGGCGGGCGCCGCCGAGTTCGAGCAGGCGTTCCGGGTGGCGCGCCGGGCGGGCCTCAAGGCCGTGCCCCACGGCGGCGAGCTGCTCGGGCCCGAGAGCGTCGAGGACTGCGTGCACCGCCTGGGCGCCCACCGGGTCGGCCACGGGGTGCGGGCGGTCGAGTCGCCGGCGACCCTGGCGCTGCTGGCGGAGCGGCGGGTGGCCGCCGAGCTGTGCCCCACCTCCAACGTGGCGCTCGGGGTCCACCCCGAACCGGCGGCCGTCCCCCTGCGGGCCCTGGTCGACGCCGGCGTCCCGGTCGCCCTCGGGGCGGACGACCCGCTGCTGTTCGGTGCCGGGCTGCTCGAGCAGTACGAGACAGCCCGCCGGGTGCACGGCTTCAGCGACCGGGAGCTCGCCGGCCTGGCGGCGGCGTCGGTGGAGGCCTCGGCGGCGCCCGCCGACCTCCGCCGCCGGCTGCTCGCCGGCATCGACGCCTGGCTGGCCGCTCCCGCCCCCGCCCCGGCCCCCGGCGCCGCCCGCCTCGCCGTGCGGGCCCCCGCCGGCGCCTCCTAGCCGGCGCCGGTCTGCTGGATGGTGTGGGTCAGCTCGTGGGCGAGCAGCTCCTGGCCGTTGGTGCTGTCGAGGTCGGGCGTGGAGCCGTGGAAGAAGACGTCCCGGCCGATGGTGAAGGCCCGAGCCGACACCCGCTCGTTGAGCTCGGACGCCGCCGGGCCGGTGTGGAGCCGCACGCCGGAGAGGTCCGCCCCCCCGAAGGCCGCTTCGAAGCGGCTGCGGGACCGGTCGGGCAGGGGCGCACCCCCCGAGCGGCGCGCCGAGGCGATGGCCGACTCGGTGCCGGCGTCGAGGCCCCCGCCGGCGCGTCCGACCTCGGGCACCGCCGCCCGCTGCAGCCGGGAGATCCGCCGCAGCGGAGCGGAGCCAGCGTCGAGATCGGGGGCCCCACCCCCGGTGCTGCCGGCCCGCAGGTTGGCCACGACCTGGCGGGCGACCCGGTCCGCCTCCTGCTCGTAGGCGTCGTCGGCGGCGCCGACCTCCAGCTTGGCCTGCCCGGCGCGCAGCAGGGCGGTGGTCGCACGGTTGCCGGCGCTGCGCTGGAGGTGGCCGATCGGCTCGCCGACCGCGATGGCGATCGCGGGGCCGGGCGCCGCCCGGACCGCCCCCGCCGCCACCGACCGGCGCACCGGCTCCTCGGCCTCGGCGGCGACCCTCGTCCGTTGGGTACCCATGGGCGCACCTCCCGTGCTCGGCGGAGGGTAGCGCGCCCTGCCGCCCCTCGCTACGGCCGGTTGCCGAGGGACCGGAAGTCGGCGGCGCTGGCCAGGCGCCCGAGCTTCTGCAACTCCCGCCGCACGGCGGTCACGGCCAGCTCCATCGTGATCGGCGTGCCCGCCTCGGCCGCGAGGAAGGCCGCCGTGAGCACGGAGTTGCGGATCGTGCCGCCCGAGATCTCCACGCCGTCGGCGAGGGCGTCGAGGTCGAGGTCGTCGGCGACGGGCGCGCCGGCGGGGACCGAGCGGGCCCAGATGCGCCGGCGCTCGGGTGGCTCGGGCACGGGGAACTCCACGATGACGTGGATGCGCCGAAGGAAGGCGTCGTCGATGTTGCGGGCCAGGTTGGTGGCCATGACGGCGACGCCCTCGTAGCGCTCGAGGCGCTGCAGCAGGTAGGCGACCTCGATGTTGGCGTACCGGTCGTGGGCGTCGGACACCTCGGACCGCTTCCCGAGCAGGGCGTCGGCCTCGTCGAAGAACAGCACGACGTTGCTGGCCTCCGCCGTCTCGAACACCCGGGAGAGGTTCTTCTCCGTCTCGCCGATGTACTTGCTCACCAGGCTGGCGAGGTCGATCTTGTACAGGTCGACGCCGAGGTCGCCGGCGATGATCTCCGCCGCCAGCGTCTTGCCGGTGCCGGACGGGCCGGCGAAGAGGGCCACGACCCCCGCCGACGGTTGGGCGTCGAAGGCCCAGGCGCCGAAGACGGTCTCGCGGTGGCGGGCGCGGATGGCGATCTCGCGGACCTGCGCCTCCCGGTCCGGGTCGAGCACGAGGTCGGCCCAGGTCCGCGACGGCCGGATGCGGGCGGCGGTGGCGTCGATGTGCCCGGCCGCCAGCCGCCGCATGGCCGCGTGCAGGTCGCCGCCGAGGGCGTCGGCGGCGCGGGCCACCTGGTCGAGCTGGTCGGCGCTCAGCGGGAACGGCGGGGAGGGGAGCGCCGGGAAGCGCGCCGCCCACTCCGCAGGCGTGGCTCGGGCGTCGGCCACCTCCGCTTCGACCCAGGGGACGTCGGGGAGCGCCGACAACGGCAGGTGCACCGGCCCACTGAGCGCCCAGCGCAGGTGGGTGGCGGCCTCGATCCGCCGGGCGGCGTCGGGGGCCAGGTCGCCGTCGACCTCCAGCACCACCGGCAGGCCCAGCAACGTGGCCGACCGCACCAGCGCGTCCCACTGGACGGCACCGTCGGGCGGGAAGGCGACGAGCAGCTCGTCGACCCGCAGGGCGGCGGCGATGCCGGCCAGCCGGCGGCGCCGGTCGGGGCCGGCTGCGGTGACGAGCAACGGCGGCTCCGCCGGGGTGCCGGCGGGGACCTCGCCCGCCGGCCGGAAGCGCCCGACCCGCGCCGGCAGGTCGGGATCGGCGCCGTCGTCGCCGGCGAGCCACCACAGGACGGCGGGGGCGACGGCCAGCGGCGCCGCTCCCCACGGACCGTCCGGGCCGGGCGCCAGCAGCCCGGCCCGCCGCAGGGCGCCGCCGGGCCCGACCGCCTCGAGCGGGGCGTCACGGGTGGCGAACAGGCGGGCGAGCAACCACGGGGTCACCCGCCGCAGGGTGACGTCGTCGTGCAGGTAGCCCACCAGACGCTGGCGCCGGGGGTCGGCCTCGACTGCGCAGACGACGGCAAGGACCTCGACGTCGGGCGCCGCCAACCGGGCGCCGTGCGCCAGTGAGGCGAAGCGGTCGGCGCCGGCGGCCACCGCCTCGTGGAGCAGGGCGCGCGCCTCGGCGACGTGGTCCTCGAGGGCGGCGTGCAGGCGGTCCCCGGCGGCGACGCCGTCCGTCTCGAGGCCCGGCAGCTCGGCCAGCAGCGCCGCCACGTCGTCGTCGTCGACCTTGAGCCCCGCCAGCGGGTCCGGCCCCCGGTTGCGGTCGACCCGGGCGACCAGGGCGGCGCGCTGCAGCAGCATGTCGGCGAAGGGCTCCCAGGGGCCGGCGGCGCGCGGGAAAGGCTCCGCAGCGGCCGCGGGGATTCCCGCGACCGTCTTCCCGGAGCCCATCGGCGCAAGTCAAGCAGAGGGGGCTGCGGGGCATCCGGAACGCAACGGAAAAAAACAGGACTTTCCACTCAGATCTTCTGGCTCGCGCAAAAGCCGCTCTGGAGCGAGGAGAAGGGCACCGCTACAGTTCCGCCGGAAGGGAGAACGTTCCAGAGTGATCCAGCACGTCGATCGGGCTTTGGAGCGACTGCTCCGGCTGTCGCCTGCCCTGGGCGAGAGCCTGGTCGACATCTCCTTCGACGCGCCCGACCGCACCTGGGGGGCGGCGCGCACCCGGCCGACGGTGAATGCATTCCTCTGGGAGATCAGCCGCAATCCGATGTACCGGTCGGCGGGCGTGCAGCTGCTCCGGGACGTCGACAGCGGCGCGGTCGTCGGGCGCCGCCCGGTGACCCCGGTGGTCGACCTGCATTACATGCTCACCGCCTGGACGACCGAGAAGCGCGACGAGCACCAGCTCCTCGGTGCGCTGGTCGAGTGCGTCCTCGCCCATCAGGAGCTGCCCGACGGGGTGCTCCCGGAACCACTCGCCGGCAAGAAGTGCCGCTTGCAGCTCGCTCCCCACGAGAAGCGTCCTCCCGGCGAGTTCTGGTCGGCGCTCGACGGGCGGCTCCGACCCGGTGTGCAGCTCGAGATCAGCATCCCCCTCGAGGTCTTCAGCTGGACGCCGATGGCCCCGCCGCCGACGTCGGTGGCCGTCAGCGCCTCGCGCCTCCCCGAACCGGTGGGCCCGCCCGACGAGCCCGGCCGCGCCGGCCTGGCCCGGCGGCGGGCCAACGGCGCGGTGGTCATGGAAGGGCGCACGGCCCCGCCCGAGGCGGGGGCGGGCCCCGCCGACGCGCCCGCCGGGGCCGGGTCGGAAGGGGCCTGAGCCGTGCTGGCGGATCGCCGGCCGCCCGAGCAGGGCGCGGACGGTTGGACGCCCGGGACGCCGGTCGTCGTGGCGGCCGACCAACCGGCGCGGGTCTGGATCGACGTCACCAACGACAGCAACGTGATCGAGGGCGTGCTGGCCGACGTCGAGGTCCCGGAGGGGATGACGGCGCGGGTCTTCGAGCCCGAGGGGCCGCTGTTCCTCTTCCCCGACCGCAAGGGACCGATCGGCGTGGAGCTGCAGGTGGGCAGGACGTTCACGGCCGGCGCCGACGGCGACCCGGCCGGGGCCGTGCTCGTCCACCTGCACTCCAGCCACGGCCGGGCCGGCGGCGACGCCGGCGGGCTGTGCCCGGCGGTCGCCGTCCCCTACACCGTCCCGCCGGCGCCGGCCGGCGACCTGCAGGTCGAGCCGGCGGTGCGCGCCGGGCGCCACCGCGCCCGCTACGTCGTCACCTGCCACAACGCCGGCAACGTCCCCCTCGACCTGGCCCTCAGCGCCACGGACCCCGAGCGGTCGTTCGCCGTGACCTTCGCCCCCTCGGTGCTGTCCGTCGAGCCCGGCCGGACCGGTCGGACGGAGCTGCAGGTGCGCCGCCGCCGGCGGCTGCGCGGCGGCGAGACCAGTCACCAGATCACCGTCGCCGGCACCTCCGCCGACCTGCAGGTCGACACCAAGGCCGTCTTCCGGCACAAGCCGCTGATGCCGACCGGTGTCCGCACGGCGCTGGTCCTCGCCACCCTCGTCGTCGGGTGGGCGGCGATCATCCTCGTCGCGCTGCACTTCGCCCTCAACACGAACCCGCTGGCGGTCGAGGCGCCGGCGTCGTTCTACGCGTCCGCCTCCCCCGCGGCCCTGCACGCCGCCGAGCACTCGGCCCTCGGCGGCATCAACTTCGACCTGGCCTCCGCCGACGGCTCCACCCCCAAGGGCGCCGTGCCCAAGACGGGGATCGTCGTCGGCGTCGGCGGGACGATCTCGGGGACCGTCGACGCCCGCAGCACGGGTGCCGGCGTGGGCGACATCACCGTCCAGGCGGTCCAGGGCGGGCAGGTCGTCGCCTCCGCCGCCACCGCCGCCGACGGCTCCTACAGCGTCGACGGGCTCATGCCGGGCGCCTACCTGCTCGAGTTGTCGGCGCCCGGGTACCCGTCGCTCTGGTACGGCGGGCGCTCCGGGGCCGGGGTGCCCCGGGGGCGGGCCGCGCCGGTCCAGGTCGACGCCCAGGCGACCACCGCCGGCATCGACGTCGTCGTGCAGGGGCTCCCCGGCACCATCACCGGCACCGTCGTCACCGGTATGGCGCCGGCCCCGCCGGTGACGGTGCAGCTCGAGGCGCTGCAGGGCAACACCACCACGCCCATCCGGACCGTCCAGGCGCACGGCGGCCACTACACCCTGACGGGCATCCCCACCCCGGGGCTCTACCAGCTGCTGTTCACGGCCACCGGCTACCACTTCGCCGACGACCAGGAGCAGCTCGCCGGCGGTGCCCACGACGTCGCCAACACCGTGACGCTCAGCGCGGCGGCCGGCGGCATCCAGGGGCAGGTGACCGCCGCCGGGAGGCCGCTCGGGGGGGTCGCCATCACCGCCAAGGGCGACGGCCGGACCTACCGGACCACGACCCCCACCCAGGGCGCCGTCGGCCAGTACGTTCTCGTCGGGCTGCCGTCGCCGGCGACGTACCTGCTCAGCTTCAGCGAGGCGGGCTACGGCACCGTCACCGAGGCCGAGCGCGTCGGGCCGGGCCAGCAGCTCACCCTCGACGCCTCCCTCGCCGGTGGGGCGGGCACCATCGCCGGGCGGGTGACCTCCGCCGGGGGTGCGCCGCTCGGCGACGTGGCGGTGACCGTCACCGGCGGGGGGACCACCGTCACGACCCAGACGTTCTCGGACCAGCAGACCGATGCCGGCCAGTACGACGTCACCGGGCTCACGACCCCCGGCACCTACCTGCTGACCTTCAGCGCCCCCGGTTACGTCAGCCAGACGATCCAGGTGGCGCTGACCGCCGGGCAGGCGGTGTCGGGCAAGGACGTCACGCTGCAGGCCTCGGCCGCCACGATCGTCGGCGACGTCGTCGACGCGTCCACCGGCCTGCCCCTCGGCGGGGTGAAGGTCGAGCTGACCAACGGGGTCACCACTGAGGCGACCACCAGCGCGACGGGCCCGCCGGGCAAGTTCGCCTTCACCGGGCTCGCCGCCGGGTCCTACACGCTCACCTTCACCCTCGCCGGCTACGCGCCGGCGACCTACGTGGTGACGGTATCGAGCGGCGGGACGGCGACGGTCACCGCCCAGCTCCAGCCGGTGGCGGGCTGACCGTGCTCGTCGACGTCAAGCCGGCGGTCGTCACCGCCCGACCGGGCGTGCCGGTGCACCTGGCGGTGACCGTCACCAACGACGGCACGCTCATCAGCGAGCACCGCGTGCAGGTCCTCGGCGTCGACCCGGCGTGGGTGCGCCTCGACCGGCCCGACCTCAAGCTGTTCCCCGACGCCAGCGGCACTGTCCTCGTCACCGTCACCTTCCCCACCGGGATCCCCGCCGGGACCCGCCGGGTCGACGTGGAGGTCGTCGAGCTCACCCCGCCGAGGGAGCGGGTCGTGGTCCCCGTCGACCTGAAGGTGCCGGCCGACCTGCGCCTCGGCCTACGGGTCGACCCGGTGAGCGCCACCGGCGGCCGCCAGTCGGTCGTCGCGGTCATCGGCGAGAACCGGGGTAACGCCCCCATCGACCTGGAGCTGACGGGGCTCGACGACGAGGGGGTGGTCGACTTCGCCTTCGACCCGCCCGACCCGGTGCTCGGCCCCGGCGAGCAGCTGATCGTCAAGGCGCGCCTGCGCGCCCCCCGGCCGCTGTTCGGCAGCCCCAAGATCCGCCCGTACCAGGTGCAGGCCGGTCCGGCCAGCGCCCCCACGGTCGCCCAGGGCGCGTGGGTGCAGCGCCCCCGCTTCAGCCGCGGCTCGCTGACGCTCATGGGGCTGCTGGCGACGGCGACCGTCTTCGCCGTCGTGGTGGCGGTCGCCCTGTCCCAGGTGGTCTCCACCTCCAACACCAACAGCAACCTCGCCCTGCAGGCGGCCGCCGCCCAGGCCTCCGACACCGCCGGCGGCGGCGGCCGGGCACAGATCGGCGGGACGGTCACGAGCGTGGTGACGGGGGCGGCGGTCCAGGACGTGACCGTCGTGCTCTACGCCGCCTCCGCCACGTCCAGCCCGGTGGTGTCCACCACCACCGACCAGGCCGGGGGGTACCTGTTCCAGGGCCTCCCGGCGGGGGGCTACAAGCTGCACTTCACCTCGTCGGCGGCGAGCTCCTCGCAGTTCGGCGGCCTGTGGTACCCCGACAGCCTCACCGTCTCGGGCGCCAGGACCGTCACCGTCGGCCCGACGGCGAAGGACACCCACGTCGACGTCCGCTTCGAGGGCGTCCCGGCGAGCATCTCCGGCCGGGTGACCGGCGGGGGCGTGAGTGGCGCCCAGCTGACCATCGAGGCCGCCGGGTCCCCGGCCGTGGCCACCGGCTCGGTGGCCGCCGCCTGGCGCGGTGCCCGACCCGCCGCCAGCCTGGCCGCCCTCGTGCGCTCCGTGTCCGGGGGCAGCGGCCCGTCGGGCGCGACGGGTGTCACGGCGACGAGCGGCGCCTCGGGGGCCGCCGGCGGGCTCAGCGGCCCCTCGGGGACGTCCGGGGTCTCGGGGACGTCCGGGGCATCGGGCACCTCCGGGGCGTCGGGCGCGACCGGCGGGTCGGGGGTCTCGGGGACCTCCGGGCTCAGCGGGACCTCCGGGGCGGTGCCGGAGTCGACCCCGCCCGCCAACGCCGCGCAGATCCCCTCGGTGATCCAGACGGTGACGCTGACGGCCACCGGCGACTTCGCCTTCGACGGGGTGCCGTCCCCCGCCGTCTACCAGCTGGTCCTGTCCAAGCCGGGCTACGACACCACCACCCAGCAGGTCGACCTCACCGGCGGCGAGACCCGCACCGGTCTGACCCTCCAGCTCGTGCGGGGCAGCGGGTCGGTCACCGGCCGGGTCACCGACACCCAGGGCGCCGGGATCGCCGACGCCGCCGTCGTCGCCTCGGCCGGCCAGACCTCGCTCAGCACCATCACCGAGTCGGGCGCCCACGCCGGCGACTTCGCCCTCACCGGCCTCCCCAGCCCCGCCAACCTCGTGCTGACCGTCTCCAAACGCGGGTTCGCCTCCCAGACCCTCGCCGTCGCCCTGACCGCCAACCAGAACGTGACCGGCGAGAACGTCGTGCTCACCCCCGGGTCGGGCACGGTCACCGGCGTCGTGCAGACGCCGGCCGGCTCGCCCGCCGGCGGGGTCACGGTCACCGCCACCAACGGGCACCTGACGCTGCGGACGACGACCCTGAGCAGCGCTCCCGTCGGGCGCTTCACGATCACGGGGCTGCAGGTGCCGAGCACCTACACCCTCACCTTCTCCCGGCCTGACCTGGCGACCCAGACCGAGTCCGTCTCGGTGCCGGCGACCGGGCAGGTCGCCCCGGTCCCGGTCACCATGACCTCGGCCACGACGACCGTCGACGGCTACGTCGACGCCGAGTGCCCATCCGGCTGCTCCCAGGCACCCGCCGGCGGGGTGTCGGTCACCCTGGCGTCGGGCAGCACGTCGTTCCAGGTCACCACCGCCACCTCCGGCCAGGTCGGCTACTTCGCCATCAGCGGGGTGCCGGCCGGCGTCTACAACGTCAGCTTCACCCGTCCGGGGGGCCGGCCGTACTCCCAGCCGGTGACCGTCACCCTCGGCCAACCCGTGCCGCCACTGCACGTCACCCTGTCGGCGGCGGCGTCGGTCACCGGCCGGGTCGACATCGCCAACCCCTCCGGCGTCGACACCGGCAGCCCGGCGGTGGGGGCGACGGTCACGCTGTACCTCAGCGACCAGTACCCGACGGTCCCGCTCATGAGCACGAGCGTGTCGGCTTCGGGCACCTTCCTCTTCCAGAACCTGGACGCTCCCCAGGGCTACATCGTGGCGGTCACCCCGCCCGGCAACGTGTCGGCGCAGGAGACCGTGCAGGTAGCGGCGACGGTCGGCGCCCAGTCCCGGGCCTGCGGCAACCACGCCACGGGGGGCGTGGGGACCACGACCACGACGACCTCCACCCCCCCCACGACGCCCCCGACCTCGCGCGGGACGCCGGGGGCGTCCTGCGCCCCGCTGCTGGTGACCGAAGGGTGACGCCTCCCATGCCCGACCCGACGCCGCCGGCCGAGCTCCGCATCGGCACCTCGGAGGTGGCGCCCGGCAGCCCGGTCACCGCCTTCTGCTACCTCACCAACCCGACGGAGCAGCCGCGCGAGTTCACCCTCGCCGTCGAGGGCTTCGCACCGGCCGGCGACGCCGGCGCCGTCGAGGTCACCGTCGCCGGGCGCGTCGGTCCCGTCGCCCCCCAGAGCACCGTCTCGGTGCCGATCCGGGTGCTCGTCCCGGCCGGCTACCCGCCCTGCACGCTCGTCGGCGCCGTGCGGGCCGAAGCCGTGGGCGGCGACGGCACTCCCGCGTCGCGCTCCACCACCGGCACCCTCCGGGTCGTCATCGCCGACGGCGCCGCCGTGCTGGCCACCCTCGAGCCGGCGGAGGTCCAGGGCGCCTACGGCGCCAAGCTGGACCTGGTCCTGCGCAACCGGGGGAAGACCCCGCTGCGGGTCGAGCTGTCGCCGATCCAACCGGACCCCGGTGTCGACATCGCCTTCGCCGACCGCAGCCCGGTGCTCGAAGCCGGGCGGGAGGTCCGCATCCGCACCCGCCTGCGGGCCGCCCGACCGATCGCCGGCGGCGAGCAGCGCCGCCCCTTCGGCATCGAGGTGCGGGGCCGCTCCACGCCGGTCGTGCTCGAGGGGACCCTCGTCCAGCGGCCGCTGCTCGCGTCCTGGCTGATCCGGGGCGTCGCCCTCGCCCTCGTCATGGCGCTGTGGGTGGCGGTCGCCGTCGTCGGCATCACCGACCTCGGCAGGCGGGTCCACCACGACGCCGCCGCCCGGGCGGCGGCCACCCAGCCCACCATCCCGCCCGCTGGCGGCCCGTCGGCGCGCGCCGCCGGAGCGGGGGGTGCGGGCGGGTCCTCGGCCGGCATCCCGGGCGCGTCCGGCGGCGGCGCCGAGGGGATCCTCGCCACCAGCAACCCGGCGACGACCGACCGGGTGGCGGGCACCGTCAACGGCCCGTCGCAGCTGGCCGGGATCCAGGTCACCATCCAGCCGACCTCCCTCGCCAGCACCGCCACCCAGGGCGCCAAGCTGGTCGGCGCCACCCGGGCGGCGTCTGGCGGCGTCGTGTTCGGCAACGCCATCCCCCTCGGCGACGCCGCCCTGACGGCGGCGGTGACCGGCACCGCCAGCGAGACGGTCACGACCCGGGCGGACGGCACGTGGGTGTTCCCGGCGGTGCGGGCCCCCGGGATCTACCTGGTCAGCTTCGCCAAGGCCGGCTACACCGAGCGCAAGGACGTCATCACCCTCACCGCCCCCGACCAGACCTTCCAGCTCGCCGCCACCCTGGTGCCGGCGACCGGCGCCATCGGCGGCACCGTCGTCGGCCCCGGCGGGGCACCCCTCGGCAACGCCGTGGTGAGCGTCACCGACGGCACCATCACCGTCACCAGCCGGACCCCCTCGAACGGGCCGGCCAAGGGCACCTTCCAGGTCGGTGGGCTCACCACCCCCGGCCACTACCTGGTGAGCGCCACCTTCCCGGGACTGGCCACCGAGACCCAGGTGGTCTCCCTCGGCCCGTCCCAGTCCGGCGCGCCCATCCGCCTCCGGCTGCTGTCGGGGGTCGGGACCGTGACCGGCACCGCCGTCGACGACACCGGGGCGGGCGTCGGCGACCTGGCGGTGCGGGCGGTCGGAGGCGGCCAGACGTTCACGACCGTCACCGCCACCGGGCCGGCCGGGGTGTTCACCCTGCCCAACCTGCCGACCGGCCTGAAGTACACCCTGACGGTTTCGGGCTCCGGCTACGAGCCGCTCAGCGAGAGCTTCGCCCTCACCGGCAACAAGGACCTCGGCAAGCTGGCCGTGGGGTCGTCCACGGCGACGGTGACCGGCATGGTGCGCGCCAACGGCGTCGGCGGGCTGCCGGGCGCCGGGGTGATCCTCTCCAACCAGACCACCACTCTCAAGACGCTGACCCAGTCGGTCGGCGGCTCGTCGACGGGGGCGTTCAACTTCGAGGGCGTCGCCCCGGGCAGCTACGTGCTGACCGTCGAGGACTACGGCTACGCCACCGCCGAGGTGCCGGTCCAGGTCAGCGCCGGGGAGGCCACCCGGCTCGCCACCGTCACCCTCGCCCCGCAGCCGGCGGCGTCGATCGACACCGGCACCCTCGAGGGCAGCGTCTACAGCCTCTTCGACAACAAGGCCATCCCCGGCATGACCGTCGAGCTCGACGGCAACCCGCACCTGCGCCAGGTCACCGACGCCGCCGGCAACTACAAGTTCCAGGACCTGGCGCCCGGTGTCCACACCGTCGAGGCCATCCCGACCGCCGCCCAGGAGTACGAGGTCCTGAGCGAGCAGGTCGACGTCACCTTCGCCGGCACCGTGTTCGCCCCGCCGCTCGAGCTGCCGTCCCTGGACAGCCTGACCGGGACCGTCACGAGCGGCGCCACCAAGAACCCGATCCCGGGCGCCACCGTGATCATCGCCAGCCTCGCCGGCGGACCGGGCGGCTCGACCAGCGGCACCACCGGCACGCCGACGACGACGGCCGCCGTCGGCTCGACCGGGAGCTCGACGTGCTCGACCGCCACCCCGGCGGTCACGACCACCAACGGCACGAGCGTCTCCACCACCGGCTCGACCACCACCTGCACCGACGGCGGGTACGGCTTCACCCGGCTGCCGCACGGCAACTACCTGCTCACGGTCAAGGCTCCCGGCTACGACACCTCCACCCAGGAGGTCACGCTGCAGCTGGACGAAAACGCCCTCCACTCGGTGGTGCTCACGATGGTCCCGGAGTTCAACGTCGTCGTCTACAAGACGGCGGCCGGGGCCACGACCCAGGTCGGCGGCGTGTGCGTCACCGTCACCAACGACTCGGGCACCCCGTCGTTCAGCGAGACGCTGCTCAGCTCGGCCAGCGCCCCCATCACCTTCCCGCCCGTCGGGTCGTCCGGTCCGTCCCTCGTCGCCAACGGCACCTACACGGCGACGTTCTGGGACCCCACCGGCACGGCGGCCTCCGGCACGGTGGCCGGCGCCCCGCCCGCCCCCTGCCCGGCCGGTGAGGCGGAGTACGCCACGGCCCCGCCGGTGGCCTTCACCGCCGGCTACGACAACACCGGTGTCACCAGCGTCTACCTGACGCCGCTGCCGCCGGGGATCGACGTCACGCTGACCTTCCCGTACTTCGTGTGCAACCCCGCCCAGGACGGCGGCGCCTGCCCGCCCGGTGCCACCAGCACCACCGAGACCTGCCCCGTCCAGCGGGACGCACCGGCGAGCGGCGTCACCGGGGAGGCCGGCTGCCCCGCCCTCGACGCCACCGCCGTCCCGAAGGTGACGGTGACCGGCCAGGTCCACACCGCCACCGGCGACCAGGCCTCGCCGCCCATCAGCCTCACCCCGGTCGGCAACGGGTCCGACGTGTGGACCGTCCCGGCATCCACGATCGCGGCGGCGTCCCTGACCGGCAACACGGTGACCCTGCAGGTGAGCGGCGGCGCTTTCACCACCTCCACCCAGGTCGTCACCCTCCAGGAGCCGCCCGGCACCACCCCCCAGGCCATCCCGGTCACCCTCGCCCCGCAGCCCGTCGCCGTCAACGGCTCGTTCGTGGTGAAGGGCAGCACCGCCGAGTCGGTCACGACCGCCAACGTCACCGTCGACCCGAGCAGCGTCACCCCGCCGGGCTCCTCGTCGCAACCCGTCACCGTCGCCGACAGCGGCGGCGCCCTCACCTGGCCGGACGCCCTGCCCGGCATCTACGTGCTCCACGTCTCCGACGCCGGCTACTCCCCGACGACCGCCACCGTCGTCATCGGGGGGTGCGGGGGGAGGGTCGGCACCCTCTGCGCCTCCGGCTCGCCCCCTCCGGTGCAGATCGCCCTGCAGCCGCTCGAGACCCTGCAGGTCGACCTGCCGGCCGGCCCGCTGCCCTCGTCGGCCGTCAACGTCTACCTGGCCTACGACCGCACCGCCTCACCCGGTGCCGGGAACCCCGTCCCGCAGCCCACCCTGGCGAGCCCCGCCAACGGCGGCGGGGTCAGCGCCGTCGACCTGACCTCCGGCGTCTCCAGCCCGAGCGCCGAGCTCATCGGCGCCTCCGCCGGCGACCAGGTCGACTTCACCTACCTCAGCCAGACCTCGGGCGCCTACCAGGTCATCATCGCCGCCCCCGGCTTCCAGACCTGGTTCTCGCCGCTGCTCGCCTTCACCCCCGGGACCGCGACCGTCAGCCCGACGAGCATGGTGCAGGAGGGCACCGTCACCGGCACCGTGCAGTCGGTCCTCGGGCCGAGCACCTCGCCCTTCGGCGGCGCCTACGTCGCCGCCGCGCCCGCCACCACCTGCAAGGAGCCGGCCAACCTCCCCGGCGCCGGCTTCGCAGCGGCCGGCACCGTGACCACGACCGCCGCCTCCGACGGCACCTTCGTGCTGGGCGCCTCGTCCGCCGTGACCGTCACCAGCGGCGGGCTGCTCACCGGCAACGCCGACGGCGGGCTGTGCACCCAGGCCGGCGGCTCCGGCAGCGCCCAGTACCAGTTCGTGGCAGCCGCCGCGCCCGTCGTGAGCTCCGGCGGCCAGTGGCTGTGCCAGGCGGGCGCCCACGAGAACGCGGGCTACTGCGACAACTTCGCCATCGCCGCCACCGCCGCCACCGCCGTGCTGCCGGGGCGGCAGCCGTTCCCGGCCACGGGCCCCAACGCCGGCGCCGGCGACGCCAACCTGACCGCACAGACCGTCGAACAGACCTTCCACATCTGCCCCGCCAACCCGACGACCAGCAGCGGCACCGACACCACCTGCAGCGCCACGGCCACGACCGGCTTCCCGCTCGGGATCGCCTTCAGCCTGGCGTTCACCGCCGCCGGCATCACCTTCCCCTCCAACGGGTCGGGCTCCGCGCCCGGGGCGGCCGACTGCGCCACCACCAACCCCGCCAGCGTCAACAACAGCATCGGCTGCTCGATCACCGAGGAGTTCACGCCCGGCAACACCGCCATCTCCGAGATCGTCGTGACGCTGCCGGTGTACCCGACGGCCTACGTGTTCGACTTCAACGCCTCCAGCCAGCAACTCGCCGACTACGAGCCCCTGCAG
>DASSZM010000071.1:0-15580 GCA_035702855.1 Acidimicrobiales bacterium
GAGGTGGTCTGGAGCCGGGGCGAGCTGGTGGAGATCGGCGACGGCTTCCGCCTCCCCGACCTGGCGGTCGCCACCGGCGCCCGGTTGCGGGAGGTCGGCACCACCAACCGCACCTTCCTCGAGGACTACCGGGTCGCCGTCGGCGCGGGCACCGGCTGCATCCTCAAGGTCCACCCCTCCAACTTCCGGGTCGAGGGCTTCACCTCGTCGGTGGGGGTCGCCGAGCTGGCCCGCCTCGGTCCCCCCGTCGTGGTCGACGTCGGCTCCGGTCTGCTCGCCCCGGATCCGCTGCTGCCCGACGAGCCCGACATCGCCGGGGCCCTGCGCGCCGGGGCGGCGGTGGTGACCGCCAGCGGCGACAAGCTGCTCGGCGGCCCGCAGCTCGGGATCCTCGCCGGCCGGGCCGAGATCATCGACGCCCTGCGGCGCCACCCCCTCGCCCGGGCCCTGCGGGTCGGCAAGCTGACCTTGGCGGCACTCGAGGGCACCCTGCTGGGGGCGGCCACCCCCGTCGCCGACGCCCTGCGGGCCGATCCCGCCGTCCTGGCGGACCGTTGCCACCGCTTGGCCGACCGCATCGGCGGGCAGGTGGTGCCGAGCGACGGGGCGGTCGGGGGCGGCGGAGGGCCGGGCGTCGCGCTGGCCGGCTGGGCGGTCGCCGTCCCCGCCCGCCTCGCCGGGCCGCTGCGCCTCGGCGACCCGTGCGTGGTCGGGAGGGTCGTCCGCGAACGCTGCCTGCTCGACCTGCGCTGCGTGCCCCCCGAGCGGGACGCCGAGCTGGCGGAGGCGGTGCTCGCATGCACGTGATCGCCACCGCCGGCCACGTCGACCACGGCAAGTCGGCGCTGGTGCGGGCGCTCACCGGCATGGAACCGGACCGCTGGGAGGAGGAGGCCCGGCGGGGCATGACGATCGACCTCGGCTACGCCTGGACCCTGCTGCCCTCCGGCGAGGAGGTCGCCTTCGTCGACGTCCCCGGTCACGAGCGGTTCGCGACCAACATGCTCGCCGGGGTCGGTCCGGCACCGGCGGCGCTGCTCGTCGTGGCCGCCGACGGCGGGTGGGCGCCGCAGACCGCCGAGCACGTCGCCGCCCTCGACGCCCTCGGCGTGACCCACGCCGTGCTGGCGGTCACACGCGCCGACCTGGCCGACCCGGCGCCGGTCCTCGCCGACGTCGGCCGGCGGCTGGGCGCCACCAGCCTCGCCGGTGCCGAGGCGGTGGCGGTCTCCGCCCGGACCGGTCAGGGGCTCGACGGGCTGCGCGCCGCGCTGGACCGGCTGGTGGCGGGGCTCCCGACCCCCCGCCGGGGCGGCAGGGTCCGGCTGTGGGTCGATCGGGCGTTCCCGGTCCGCGGTTTCGGCACCGTGGTCACCGGCACCCTCGGCGCCGGTGCGCTCGCCGCCGGCGACACCTTCGAGCTCGGGGAGGGCACGGTACGGGTCCGGGGCCTGGAGACCCTCGGGCGCCCGGCGGAGCAGGTCGCGGCGGTCGCCCGGGTGGCGGTCAACCTGCGGGCGGCGCCACCCGGCGGTGCGCGGCGGGGCCAGGCGCTGCTCACCCCGGGCGCCTGGCTGCAGAGCGACACCGTCGACGCCCGCTTCACCGGCCCGCCGCCGGAGCGCCTCCCCCGCCAGGTGATGGTGCACGTCGGCAGCGCCGCCGTGGCCGCCGGCACCCGCCGCCTCGCCGACGACCTCCTCCGCCTGCAGCTCGCCCACCCCCTGCCGCTGCAGGTCGGTGACCGCCTCCTGCTGCGCGACCCGGGGCTGCGCCGGCTCCTCGGCGGCGTGACGGTGCTCGACCCGGCGCCCCCCGCCCTGCAGGGCCGGGGTGCCGGCCGGGCGCGCGCCGACAGCCTGGCCGAGGTCCCCGGGTCGCCCGACGCCGCCGCCGAGGTCCGCCGGCGGGGCGTGGTCGCCGCCGACTTCCTCCGGCGGATCGGCGTCGACGGCGACGCCGGGCCGGGGGCCCGCCCCGTCGGGGCCTGGCTGGTCGACGAGGACCGGTGGGCGTCCTGGGGCAGCCGACTGGCCGACCTGGTCGACGCCGACCGCCCCGACGCCCTCGTGGAGGACGGCGTCGCCCGGGATGTCGCCGCCCGGGAGCTCGGTCTGCCCGACCCGGAGCTGGTCGACGCCCTCACCGCCGAGCTGCCCGGGCTGCGGGTCGAGGCCGGCCGGGTGCGCCGCCACGCCGGGCGGCGGCCGCCGATGCGCCCCGAGCTGGCCCGGCAGATCGCCCCGCTGCTCGAGCGCCTGGCGGCAGCGCCCTTCGACGCCCCGGCGGCCGCCGAGCTGGAGGGGGCCGGTCTCGGACCGCGCCAGCTCGCCGCCGCCGAGGCCGCCGGTGCGCTGGTGCGCCTGGCGGGCAACGTGGTCGTCGCCGCCGACGCCCCGGCGCGTGCCGCTGCCGTCGTGGCCGGACTCGGCCGCCCGTTCACCCTCTCCGACGCCCGCCAGGCGCTGGGCACCACCCGGCGGGTGGCGGTGCCGCTCCTCGAGCACCTCGACCGTCTCGGCCTCACCCGCCGGCTGGACACCACGCTGCGGGTGGCGGTCCCCCGCCCGGCGGAAGCCCCGCCGGGCTAGAAAGCCCCGCCCGCCGGGGCTAGAGACCGATGCGCTGGGCTAGCAGCTCGCGGTGGTAGGTCGGGTCGCCGAAGAGCAGCTCGGAGCTCTTGGCCCGCTTGAAGTACAGGTGGGCGGGGTGCTCCCAGGTGAAGCCGATGCCACCGTGGATCTGGATGTTGTCGGCGGCGGCGTGGAAGTACGCCTCCGAGCAGTACGACTTGGCCAGGCTGGCGACCACCGGCAGCTCGTCGTTGTCCTCGGCCGCCGCCCACCCGGCGTAGTAGGCCGCCGACTTGGCGGACTCGACCTCGAGGAGCATGTCGGCGCACTTGTGCTTGATGGCCTGGAAGCTGCCGATCGGCCGGCCGAACTGCACCCGGGCCTTGGCGTACTCGACCGCCATCCCGAGCACCCGCTGGGCGCCCCCGACCTGCTCGGCCGCCAGGGCCACCACCGCCTTGTCGAGCATCGACGATACCGCCGCCCACCCCTGCCCGTCCTCGCCCACGAGGCGCGCCGGCGTGGCGGAGAAGGTGAGCGTCGCCTGCTTGCGGGTCTGGTCCATGGTCGGCACCGGGACCGACTCGAAGCCGGCGGCGCCGCGCTCGACGGCGAAGACCGACACCCCGGCGCCGCTGCGGGCGACGACGAGCACGAGATCGGCGAGGTGACCGTCGGTGACGTAGCGCTTCTCGCCGGTGAGGGCCCAGCTGCCGTCCCCCGCCTCGGTCGCCTCCAGGGTGACCCCGGCCTCGTCCCAGCGGCCGGACGCCTCCGCCAGCGCCACCGTGCCGATCTGGGCCCCCGACGCCAGGCCGGGGAGGTAGGCCTTCTTGGCCGCCTCGTCGCCGGCGGCGAGCAGGAGGTTGGCGGCCAGGGCGACGGTCGAGAAGTACGGGGCGCACAGCAGCGCCCGGCCCATCTCCTCGAAGACCACGACCAGCTCCACGTAGCCGTAGCCCGATCCCCCGTACTCCTCGGGGACGGCGAGGCCCTGCAGGCCGAGCTGCTCGCCCATCTGCTTCCAGACCGCAGGGTCGGAGCCGCTCTCCGTCTCCATGAGCCGGCGGACCTCGGTCTCGGGGGACTTGTCCTCCAGGAACCGCCGCACCGCCCGCCGCAGCTCCTCCTGCTCCTCACTGAAGGCGAAGTTCACGTGGTTCTTTCTAGTGGAGGTCGGGTGGGCCCGCACCCCGTAACATCGAGCCGTGGGGACGCTGCACTGGGAGGACGGCCGGGCCGAGGTGCACCGCCTCGTCGTCGGGCCGATCGACAACAACGTCTGGGTCGTGCGCTGCAAGCAGACGGGGGCGGCGGTCCTGCTCGACGCCGCCAATGAGCACGAGCGGCTGCTGGAGCTGTGCGCCCGCCTCGGCGTGGGGCGGGTGCTCGAGACCCACGGCCACTGGGACCACATCCAGGCGGTCCCCGCCGTGCGCGACGCCGGCTACGACGTGGCCGTGACGGCGGCCGACGCCGCCATGCTGCCGAGCTACGACTCGCTGCTCGACGACGACGCCGTGATCGAGGTCGGCCGCCTGCGGCTGCGGACGATCGCCACGCCGGGGCACACCCCCGGGTCGATGTGCTTCCGGCTCGAGGGCTCCCCGCTGCTGTTCAGCGGGGACACGCTGTTCCCCGGTGGCCCCGGCGCGACCGGTTTCCCGGGCGGGGACTTCGCCACGATCATCCGGTCCATCGACGAGCGGCTGTTCGGGCCGCTGCCCGCCGACACCGTCGTCCTCCCCGGCCACGGCGCCGACACCACCATCGGCGACGAGTCGCCGCACCTGCAGGAGTGGGTCGACCGGGGCTGGTGATCCCGATCGGCCCTGCCGCCGACCGGGACTGCCCAGCCCTCGGAGCGGCGCGTCCCGGGCGGTGCGACGGCGCCCACGCGCGACGATGGCGCAGGCCGTCGCCTGCGCCATCGTCACACCCGTTCCGCCCCCCGGTCGCCGCTCTTGGTTCTGGTCGGGACCGCCTCGCCTCGCCCCGCACCACACGGGCCGGGATGAGCATTGGGCCGGTCTTCTGGAGGACCCGGGGATCGGCACGGGCTTCAGGCGCCCGGACGCTTGCGTCCGGGCCTGCTCAGCCCGGTGGAAGCTCCTCCCCCGACGCTGTCTCAACGCTCATGGTCGGCTCCTTTCCCTGAATCGACTGATCCTGGGTGACGGGGGCTTGGTGCCGGTCCGGCCGGTCCCGGGCTCCCCCGCCCGGGCCCCCCACGGCTCGTGGGAGCGTCCGTGCCCCCATTCAACGACGGGCCCCCGGCCCTGTCAAGGACATCGGGGACTTCGCGACCGTCGCTCCTGCGCCCTTACGAGCCGGTGAGCGGGTGGCGGGGGGCGTCGACGAGCTGCAGGTCCTCGGGGAGACCCTCGACCTCGACCTCGTCGCCCTCGACGGTGACGGTGACGCGGGCCCCGGCGAGGGGGATCCGCCCGACCCGCAGGCGGCCGATCTGCTCGGGGAGCGCCGGGTGCAACCACACCTTGCCGCGTGGCACCCAGGGGTCGAGACGGAGCAGCGTCCGCAGCATGAGCAGCGGCGAGGCGGCCGCCCACGCCTGGGGGGAGGAGCTCGTCGGGTAGCTGACGACGACCGGCAGCTCGAGGCGGTCGAGGCCGCTGAACAGCTCCGGGAGGCGCCCGCCCCGGCTGACGGCGGCGTCGATCATGCCCATGATGACCCGCTGCGCCTCCCGCACGAACCCGTAGCGCATCAGGCCGGAGGCGACGATGGCGTTGTCGTGCGGCCAGACCGACCCGGTGTGGAACCCGAGCGGGTTGTACCCCGCGGTCGAGGACGCCAGCGTGCGCACGCCCCAACCGCTGAACAGCTCGGGTGACAGCAGCCGGCGGGCCACGGCGTCGGCCTTGTCGGCGTCGAGGATGCCGGTCCACAGGCAGTGGCCCATGCTCGAGCCGACCCCGTCGATCGGCTTCTTGTCCCGGTCGAGGCCCATGGCGACCGCGCCCCGCTCGTCGATCCAGAAGTCGCGGTTGAAGGCGGCCTTCAGCTCCGCCGCCTTCTGGCGCAGGCGCGCCGAGGCCGCCTGGTCCCCCGCCTCGGCGGCGAAGAACGCCCGGGCCAGGTAGGCGCCGTACACGTAGCCCTGGACCTCGGCCAGCGCGATGGGCCCCTCCGCCACCCGCCCGTCGGCGAAGCGGACCGCCTCGTCGGAGTCCCGCCAGCCCTGGTTGCGCCGGCCCCGGTCGGAGGCCCGCTGCGACTCGACGTAGCCGTCGCCGTCCCGGTCGCCCCACTCCTCGATCCAGGCGATGGCCCGGTCGGCGTGGGGCACCAGCTCGTCGACCGCCTCACGCGCCAGGCCCCAGCGGCGCAGCTCGCCGAGGAGCATCACGAACAGTGGCGTGGTGTCGGCGGCCCCGTACGACGGGCGCGAGCCGAGGGCGAGGGTGGCGTCGTCGCCGGGGCGCAGCTCGTGCAGGATGCGGCCGGGCTCCTCCTCGGTGAGCGGATCGACCCGCTCCCCCTGGAAGCGGGCCAGGGTCTGCAGGGTGCCGAGGGCCAGCTCGGGGTCGGCGAGCAGCGCCATCCACGAGGTGAGCAGCGAGTCGCGCCCGAAGAGCCGCATCGACCAGGGCGCCCCCGCCGCCACGACGGTGCGGTCCGGGTGCTCGGGGTCGAAGATCCGCAGGGCGCCGAGGTCCTCGGCGCTGCCGGCGACCACGTCCCGCAGCCCGGCGTGGTCGGTCTCGACCACCGGGACGCTGCGCCGCCAGGCCGCCATGCGCTCCGCCGGCTTGGCCCGCGACACCGGCTGGCCGCACGGCCAGCGCGGCTCGACGGCCACGTCGTCGAAGGCGCAGACGAACTCCTCGCAGCACGACCACTCCCCGCGTGCCGGGATCACGACCTCGGCACGGGCCAGGTTGCCGTCGAAGGTCACCGGGGCCGACAGCGCCACCCGCAGCTCCCGGCGGTGGGACCCGTGCCGGTGGGTGAAGACCAGGGCGCCGGCGCGCTCGACGGCCTCCGGTGAGCCGTCGGGGAGCCCCTGACCGCTGCGCACGGCGTACAGCTCGGCGAAGTCGGCGTCGTAGGCGAGCTCGATGGCGCAGTAGGCCGCCTCGTCCGCGAGGTTGCGGACCACGAGGTCCTCCCGCAGCCCGCGACCGACGAAGCGGTGCCGCAGCACGAGCAGGGTGGCGTCGCCGCGCCCGTCGGACGGGACGGCCTGGGAGACGAGCGTCGCCCGGTACGGGTCGGGGGCGCTGACGGCGAGCGCCTCGGGCGTCCGGCCGTTGACGGTCAGCTCCCAGCGGGACAGGAACCGGGTCTCCCGGAAGAAGAAGCCCTCGGCCCTGCGGGGGGCGACGGCGCCGGTCGGCCCGGCCACGAGGAAGGCGGCGCCCTCCACCATCACGAGCCGGTCGCCCGAACCCGCGACGGTCCAGGAACCCGGCATCGGCTGCAGGGTACTCGGGGGAAAGGGGGAGTCGACGCGGCCCCGGCCCCCCTTTTCCCCTACGGCCGTAGTGGTAATAGCATGGGGCCCGTGAGCGTGCCGCTGTTCCAGGTCGAGAACCTCCACGTCCGGGTCGAGGGCGCCGAGATCCTGCGCGGCGTCGACCTCACGGTGGGCACGGGCGAGGTCCACGCCCTCATGGGCCCCAACGGGTCGGGGAAGTCCACGCTGGCCAACACGCTGCTCGGCAACCCCGCCTACGAGGTCACCGAGGGCCGCATCCTCTTCCAGGGCGAGGACATCACCGACTGGCCGACGGAGATCCGCGGCAAGGCGGGGATCTTCCTGGCCTTCCAGTACCCCGAGGAGCTGCCCGGAGTGCCGGTGGTGCAGTTCCTCCGCCAGGCGCTGTCGGCCCGCAAGGGCATCGACCTGTCGGTGCTGGAGCTGCGCCTGTCGATCATGGAGTGGATGAAACGACTGGACATGGACCCGAGCTTCGGCGACCGGTTCCTCAACGAGGGCTTCTCCGGCGGGGAGAAGAAGCGCAACGAGATCCTCCAGATGGCGATCCTCGAGCCCGACCTGGCGATCCTCGACGAGACCGACTCGGGCCTGGACATCGACGCCCTGGGGGTGGTGGCCTCCGGCATCGCCGAGGTGCGCCGCAGCCGCCCGGAGCTGGGCGTGCTGCTCGTCACCCACTACCAGCGGATCCTCGACCGGATCACCCCTGACGTGGTCCACCTGCTCGTCGACGGCCGGGTCGTGACCTCCGGCGGTCCGGACCTGGCGAAGAAGCTCGAAGCAGAAGGGTACGAGGCATGGCGCTCGACGTGACCGCGGTGAAGAAGGACTTCCCGATCTTCGATCAGGAGGTCAACGGCAAGCGCCTGGTCTTCCTCGACTCGGCGGCGTCGTCGCAGAAGCCCCGTGCGGTGCTCGAAGCGATGGACGAGTACTACGGGACCACCCACGCCAACGTCCACCGTGGGGTGTACGCCATCGCCGAGGAGGCCACCCGCCGCTACGAGGACGCCCGCCGGCGGGTGGGGGCGTTCGTCGGGGTCGAGGACCCCGCCGAGGTGGTGTTCACGAAGAACGTGACGGAGTCGTTCAACCTGATCGCCTACGCATGGGGACGGGCCAACCTCGGCGCCGGCGACGTCGTCGTGCTGACCCCGATGGAGCACCACGCCAACCTCGTGCCGTGGCTGCAGCTGAAGGCCGAGCGCGGGATCGAGCTGCGCTACCTGGGCCTCACCGGGGACGGCGAGCTCGACACCGCCACCCTCGCCCGCGACGTCGAGGGCGCCCGGCTGGTGAGCTTCACCGCCTGCTCCAACGTGCTCGGGACCCTCACGCCGGTCCGGCAGGTGGCCGACGCCGCTCACGCCGCCGGCGCCCTGGTCGCCGTCGACGGCGCCCAGCTGGTCCCGCACGCCCCGACCGACGTCGCCGCCCTCGGCGCCGACTTCTTCGGTTTCACCGGCCACAAGATGCTCGGCCCGACCGGCATCGGCGTGCTGTGGGCCCGCAAGGAGCTGCTCGAGGCGATGCCGCCGTTCCTCGGCGGCGGCGAGATGATCCGTGACGTGCGCCTCGACGGGTTCACGCCCAACGACGTCCCCTGGAAGTTCGAGGCGGGCACCCCCCCGATCGCCGAGGCGGTCGGGCTGGCCGCCGCCGTCGACTACCTCGAGCGGCTCGGGATGGACGCCGTGCGCGACCACGAGCGGGCGCTGTCGGCCTACGCCCTCACGAGCCTGCGCGAGCGCTTCGGCGACGACCTGACGATCCACGGGCCCCTCGACGCCGAGCGGCGCGGCGGGCTGATCTCCTTCGCGTACAAGGACATCCACCCCCACGACCTGTCCCAGGTCCTCGACGAGTCGGGGGTGTGCGTGCGCGCCGGCCACCACTGCGCCAAGCCCCTCATGCGCCAACTCGGCGTGGGTGCCACCGCCCGGGCGTCGTGGTCGGTGTACAACGACGAGGCCGACATCGACGCCCTCGCCGACGCCCTCGTCGCCGCTGACCGCCTGTTCTCGTAAGCCCCCCAGGAGCCCCCCGTGCCCGGCCTCGAAGACCTCTACCGCGAGATCATCCTCGACCACTACCGCAACCCCCGCAACCGCGGGGAGCTGCCGGTCCCGCCCGCCCACGCGGAGACGGGATTCAACCCGCTCTGCGGTGACGAGATCACCGTCTACGTCCAGCTCGAGGACGGGGCGATCACCGACCTCAAGCTGGCCGGTCAGGGCTGCTCGATCAGCCAGAGCTCGGCGTCGATGATGTCGACGGCGGTCAAGGGCAAGACCCTGGAGGAGGCCCGGCGGGTCATCCAGACCTTCAAGGGCATGATGTCGGTCCACGAGCAGCGCCTCGGCGGGGAGGACGCCGACGGGGCCGCCGACGCCATCCGCGAGCTCGGGGACCTCGCGGCGCTGCAGGGCGTGGTCAAGTTCCCGGTGCGGATCAAGTGCGCCACGCTGTCGTGGAACACCCTCACCCAGGCGCTCGACGCCGTCGGCGCCCCGGCCGACTGATCCGGGCCGCTCTTGCACGTCGTCGTCGTCGGGGCGTCCCTCGCCGGCCTGCGGGCCGCTGAAGCCCTCCGCCACGAGGGCCACGACGGCCCCATCACCGTCGTCGGCGACGAACCGCACCGCCCCTACGACCGCCCGCCGCTGTCCAAGCAGCTGCTGACCGGCAAGGTCACCCCCGAGGCGACCGCCCTGGACGCCGGGGACCTCGGCGCCGAGTGGCGCCTGGGCGTCGCCGCCACCGGCCTGGACCTCGAGCGCCGGCGCCTGCGGCTCGCCGACGGCGACGAGCTCGGCTTCGACGGGCTGGTGGTCGCCACCGGCTCGCGCGCCCGCTCCCTGCCGGTGCTGGGGGCCCGCGAGGGGGTGCACCTGCTGCGCACCCTCGAGGACGGGGTGGCGCTGCGCGCCGCGCTCACCGGCGGCGCCCGCCGGGTGGTCGTCGTCGGCGCCGGGGTGATCGGGCTCGAGGTGGCGTCCAGCGCCCGGGCGTGCGGCCTGGAGGTCACGGTCCTGGAGATGGCCGCCACGCCCCTCGAGCGGGTCGTCGGCGCCGGGCTCGGCCCGGCGGTGGCGGCCCTGCACCGCGCCCACGGCGTCGACCTGCGCCTCGGCGCGGTCGTCGTCGACGTCGAGGGGCACGACCGGGTCGAGGCCGTACGGCTGGCCGACGGCGCCACGGTCGCCGGTGACGTGATCGTCGTCGGGGTCGGCGCCGGCCCCGCCGTCGGCTGGCTCGAGGGCAGCGGCGTGGACCTCGACGACGGCGTGCGCTGCGACGCCCACCTGCGGGTGCTCGCCGGCGGCCGCCCGGTCCCCGGCGTCGTCGCCGCCGGCGACGTCGCCCGCTGGGACCGCCCCGGGGCCGGGCCCACCCGCCTCGAGCACTGGACCAACGCCGTGGAGTCCGCCGCCGCGGCGGCGGCGACCCTCGTGCGCGGCGACGCCGCCGCCCCCTACGACCCGGTCCCCTACGTCTGGTCGGACCAGCACGACCGCAAGATCCAGGTGGTGGGCCTGCACGCCCCGGGGGACGCCATGACCCTCGTCGACGGGTCGATCGAGGAGCGACGCTTCGCGGCCGCCTTCGGGCGCGACGGCCGGCTCGTCGCCGGGGTGGGCTTCAGCCGCCCCGCACGGGTGATGGCGCTGCGGCGGCTGATCCTGGAAGGGGCGCCGTGGCCCCCGGTCCCGTGAGGGTCAGCCGGTAGGGATCTTCCAGCCCATCCCCTCGGCGATCTCCTTGCAGGTCGGGCAGATGGGGTAGCGCTTGGGGTCCCGCCCGGGGATCCAGACCTTGCCGCACAGGGCCTTGACCGGGGTCCCGTTGACCATGCCCTCCACGACCGACGGGCCGGCCGAGACGAACTCCTCGTCGCTGACCTTCACCCCTTCCAGCACGATGTGGGACATCCGCTCGTGCTCGCCGTCGAGGGTCGGGTCGACATGGACCGGGCTCGTCGTCAGGTCGGTCATCGACCCCAAGTTACCGCCGGGGCTTCTTCGGCGCTTCTCAGTGGCCGCCCAGGGGCGCCTCAGCGGGCCCGGCGAGGATGCTCCCATGACCCCGACCCAACTCCACTCCCCCACCCGCATCGCCGTCGTGGCCGCCGCGTCGCGCTGGGATCTGGTGGTCACCGGCGAGCTGGACCTCGCCTCCGGCCAGGAGCTGGTCGACGTCGCCCGGGTCCTCGCCTCCTACCGTGTCCCGGCCACCGAGCTCGACCTCGAGGGGGTCGTGTTCGTCGACAGCGCCGGCCTGCAGGCGGTGGACGAGGCGCTCGCCGTCCTGGCCGCCGCCGGGACCCTCGCCCGGGTCCGCCGCTCCAGTGAGCCGGTGGAGCGCTTCCGGGCGCTTTTCACCGAAGCCGTGGCCTCCGCCCGAGCTACCCAGCGGTAACCTGAGCCGTCGCCACCCGGAGGGAGCCCGCCATGCCCGAGGCCGTCATCGTCGCCACCGCCCGCAGTCCGATCGGGCGGGCGTTCAAGGGGTCGCTCGTCGACGTGCGCCCCGACGAGATGGCCGCCCAGATGGTGCGGGCCGCCCTGGCGAAGGTGCCGCAGGTGCCCGGCGAGACCGTCGAGGACCTCCTGCTCGGCTGCGGGCAGCCCGCCGGCGAGGCCGGCTACAACGTCGCCCGGGTGGTGGCGCTGCTCGCCGATCTCCCCGGCTGCCCGGGCGTGACCGTCAACCGCTACTGCTCCTCGTCGCTGCAGACGATCCGCATGGCCGCCCACGCCATCAAGGCCGGCGAGGGCGACGTGTTCGTGGCCGGCGGGGTGGAAGCGGTCAGCCGGTTCGGCCGGGGCATGGCCGACGGCCTGCCGGAGACCGAGAACACCCGCTTCCGCGAAGCGACCGAGCGCAGCGCCGCCCGCGCCGGCGGTGGGATGAAGCCCTGGGAGCCGTCGGCCGGGCTCCCCGACATCTACATCGCCATGGGCCAGACGGCGGAGAACGTGCGGGAGCTGGAAGGCGTGAGCCGCCGGGAGATGGACGAGTTCGCCGCCCTCTCCCAGCAGCGGGCCGTGGCCTCGCAGGACAACGGGTTCTTCGAGCGGGAGATCACCCCGATCGAGCGCCCCGACGGCTCCACCGTCAGCCGGGACGACGGCCCCCGCCCGGGCACCACCGTCGAGAAGCTCGCCACCCTCCAGCCCGCCTTCCGCCCCGACGGCGAGGTGACCGCCGGCAACAGCTGCCCGCTCAACGACGGCGCCGCCGCCGTGGTGGTCATGAGCGACACCCGGGCCGCCCAGCTCGGCATCACGCCGCTCGCCCGGATCGTGTCCTCCGGCGTGTCGGCGCTCAACCCCGAGATCATGGGGCTCGGCCCGGTCGAGGCCAGCCGGCAGGCGCTGGCGCGCGCCGGCCTGTCGATCGACGACGTCGACCTGGTGGAGATCAACGAGGCCTTCGCCGCCCAGGTCGTGCCCTCCGCCCGCCACCTCGGCATCGACTGGGGCAAGCTCAACGTCCACGGGGGCGCCATCGCCCTGGGGCACCCCTTCGGCATGACCGGCGCCCGCATCATGGCGACGCTGCTCAACGGCCTGCAGGCGGAGGACAAGACGATCGGCCTGGAGACCATGTGCGTGGGCGGCGGCCAGGGCATGGCGATGGTCGTCGAGCGCCTCAGCTGAAAGGTTCCGACCGCCCTGAGGTTTCGTTCGCCAACCTCGGGGTACGTCTCCGCCGACCGGCGGAGCTTGACCGGCACAGCTGTGCCTCCTACCCTTGCGCCCCATTGTGGCTGTGCGCACATGGAGGTCCCGTCGGCGCGCTGGTCTGGCAGCCTTCTCGGCAGCCGCCATCGCGTTGAGCTCCGGCCTGCTGGTCCCGACCGCCGCCCGCGCCCAGAGCGTCGGCAGCCTGCGGGCCCAGGCCGCCCAGCTCGAAGCCCAGATCCAGCAGCTCGGCCAGCAGGAGGCCGCCCTGTCGGAGCGCTACGACGGGGCCAACTACGCCCTGAGCCAGACCCAGGCCAAGGTCGCCACCGCCCGCAGCGCGCTGCGGCAGGCCCTGGCCAGGGCCGGCCACGCCCGGGGCGTGCTGCAGACCGAGGCGCTCGACGCCTACGTGAGCGGCAGTGGCGGCTCGCCTGCGCTGACACCGCTGAAGTCCGCCGACCAGAGCCTGCTGCGGGCGGAGTACGAGCAGACCCTGGCCAACAACCAGACCGACGCCATGGACGCCTACCAGGCGGCGTCGCTGCAGGCCAGCACCGCCGAGCGGCTGCTGCACCAGCAGGAGAAGGCGCAGACCGCCGACCTGCGCGCCATCGCCGGCGACAAGGTGAAGGTCCAGGCCGCCGCCGATCAGCTCCAGCAGCTGCTCGGCCACGACAAGGGCCAGATCGCGACGTTGGTGGCGGCCCAGCAGGCCGCCCAGCGCCGGGCGCAGGAGCGGGCCGCCCAGCTGCGGATCCAGCAGCAGCAACAACAGCAGCGGCAGGCGGCAGCCCGGGCGGCAGCGGCGGCGGCAGCAGCAGCGACCACGACCACCACCGCCCCACCGGCGACCCCGCCGGTCGTCGGGTCCACGTCCGGGTCGGGGTCGACCTCGGGCGGGTCGACCTCGGGCGGGTCAGGGTCGGGCGGGTCAGGGTCGGGCGGGTCCGGCTTCACCCCGCCGCCGTCGAGCTCGGCGGCCGCCGTGGCCGTGGCCGCGGCCGAGTCGCGGGTCGGCGACCCCTACGTGTGGGGCGCGGCCGGGCCGAACGCCTTCGACTGCTCCGGGCTGGTGATGTGGGCCTACGCCCAGGCGGGCATCTCCCTCCCCCACTTCAGCGGCGCCCAGTACGCCGACACGGTGCACATCCCGATGTCGGCCCTGCAGCCGGGGGACCTGGTGTTCTTCTCGAACCCGGGCGAGCACGTGGCCATGTACGTGGGCAACGGGATGATCATCCAGGCGCCCTACACCGGCGCCTTCGTCGAGATCGTGCCGATGTACCCCGGCTTCACGCTCGCCAGCCGGGTGGAATAGCCGCACCCGAGCAGGTCGGGCGAGCCGTGGGGTGCGACGGCGGGGAGCTGGGCGCCCCGTGAGAGTCGAGCGATGCTTCGCGTTCGTGGACCTGTGCGGTTTCACCGCCTTCGCCGATCGCCGCGGTGACGACGCCGCCGTGGCCGTCCTCACCGCCCTGCGCACCGCCCTGCGGGAGATCGCCGCTCGCCGCGGCGTCCGGGTCGTGAAGTGGCTGGGTGACGGGGCGATGCTGTCGGGGACCGACACCTCCCACGTCGTGGCCCTGGTCGTCGAGATCACCGCCCAGGCCGGCGCCGGCACCATCCCGCTGCCGCTGCGGGCCGGGCTGGCGGAGGGGCCGGTCATCATGTTCGAGGGCGACGACTACGTGGGCAGGCCGGCCAACGTGGCCTCCCGCCTGTGCGGGGCGGCCGAGCCGGGCCAGGTGCTGGCCACCCCCGCCGCCGCCGCCGGCGCCCCTGCCTGGGTGGCGGCCGGCGACGCCACGCCCTACGCCATCCCCGGCCTGGACCGTCCGGTGGAGGCCGCCGGCCTCCGGGTCGCCCCGGGCGAGCACCGGGTCACCGACCCCTGGTGCGGCCTGGACCTGCCCGACGTCCCGGGGCTGGTCACCGGGGTGGCGGCCGACGGCCGCGTCGAGCGGTTCTGCTCCGACGCCTGCGCCACCGCCTGGGGCGACGCCCGCCTCGGGGCGGCCCGGGCCGCCACCTGAACGTGCCCGCCCGCAGGGCCGCCGGGGCGCCCGGGGAGCGCCGCGCCACCCGGGACCTGCCGGAGCTGCGGCCGCTCACGGCGCGCTCGGTGGTGCTGTCGCTGCTGCTCGGCTCCCACCCCCCGCAACTCCCGGTCCGGGCCCTGGTGGCCGTGGCCGCCGGGCTGGGCGTGAGCGAGGGCAGCGCCCGGGTGGCCCTGTCGCGGATGGTCGCCGACGGCGAGCTGGAGTCCGCCGGCGGGGCGTACCGGCTGAGCCCGCCCTTCCTCGCCCGCCAGGAGGCCCTCGACCGGGGGCGCACCCCGGCGCTGCGTCCCTGGCGAGGTGGCTGGGAGGTCGCCGTCGTGCGCCCCGCCCCCGCGACGGCGGGACAGGCCGCTGACCGGCCCTCTGACCGGACCGCCGACCGGCCCCTCGGGCAGGGCGCGGGCGCAGGCGCCGGTGGGGGCGCAGGCGCCGGTGGGGGCACGGGCGCCGGCCCGGGGGTGGAGGCCGAGCTGGCCGGCCTGCTCCTCGCTCCCCTCCGGACCGGGGTCTGGCTGCGGCCCGACAACCTGGACCGGGCC
Organism: Acidimicrobiales bacterium; assembly: GCA_035702855.1. GTDB lineage: Bacteria > Actinomycetota > Acidimicrobiia > Acidimicrobiales > Palsa-688 > JAKAQB01. The sequence goes on from DASSZM010000071.1 coordinate 15,328, forward strand.
TGGCCGGACGACACCGCCGCCGCCTGCGACCGCTTCGTGGCCCGCACCGGCGGGGACGACGCCGCGCTGGCCGCCCGCCTCTGGGACCTCACCGGCTGGGCGACCCGGGCCGAGGCGCTCCTCGCCGGGCTGGCCACCAGCGGGGAGCCACCCCACCGCTTCGCCCTGGCCGCCGCCGCCGCCCGCCACCTGCGCGACGACCCGCTGCTGCCGGCGGCCCTCCTCCCCCGCCGCTGGCCGGGCGCCCGGCTCC
>DASSZM010000122.1:0-13447 GCA_035702855.1 Acidimicrobiales bacterium
GGGCCCCCAGGCCCGCCAACGCCCCCACCTGGCCGCCGCCGGCGCCCCGAATGGAGTGGCCTGGGGGCGTTCGGCGCACCAGGGGCCGAGTTGGGGGCCTTCGGCGCACCGCGGGACGGGGCTGGGGCCGCCGAGGCGCGCAGACGGACCGGTCAGCAGTCGCCGAGGCGCCCGGAAGGACCGACCGGCAGCCACCGAGGGGCCCGGAGGGACCGACCAGCAGTCGTCGGGCGCCCCGAAGGGCCGATCGGTGATCGCCGGCCGGCAGCGCCGTCCGCCGGCGGCAGCCGACGAGCCGGCTACGCCCGCCGGCGGGCAGCCGACGAGCCGGCTACGCCTGCCGGATCCGCACCGCCAGCACGGCGGTGTCATCCCAACGGTCCCGGCCGTGGACGGCGAGCAGCCGGTCCACGACGACCTCGAGATCGGCGCCGTCCCCGCGGGCCAGCGTCTCGGCGATCCGGGCCAGGCCGGTGTCGATCGACTCGTCGCGCCGCTCGATGAGCCCGTCGGTGTAGGCGACCAGGCAGTCGCCGGGGCGCAGCTCCACCTCGGCCGAGGACCGCTCGGGGGAGTCCACGCCGAGCAGCATGCCGGGGGCCTCGTCGAGGACCTCGACGGCCCCGTCGGCCCGGCGCGCCAGCAGCGGCGGGTGACCGGCGCTGGCGTAGCGCAGCCGCCACGCGGCGCCGTCGACGACCGGGCGCTCCAGCCGGGCGAACAGCAGGGTGGCGAGGGGCACGACATGCAGGCCCTGCATGAGCCGGTCGACCCGCTCGAGCACCACCGTCGGGTCGCCGTTGCCGTCGTCGACGGCGTTCCATGCGCAGGCCCGCAGCAGCCCGCGCAGGTGCCCCATGGCGGCGGCGGCCGACAGGTCGTGGCCGACGACGTCGCCGACGGCCAGGCCGATCGAGCCGTCCGGCAGCGGCAGCACCTCGTACCAGTCGCCGCCGACGTCGGCGTCGGCGTCGCCGGTCAGGTAGCGGGCCGCCACCTCCAGGCCGTCGACCTCGGGCAAGTCGGGCAGCAGGCTGCGTTGCAGGGTCTCGGCGGCGTGGTGCTCACGCTCGTAGAGACGGGCGTTGTCGAGGGTCAGCCCGGCGCGCCGGCCGAGCTCGGTGGCGATGTCGAGGTCCTCGGGGGTGAAGGTGTGCCCCGACGGGCCGGAGACGAAGGTCATCACCCCGAGCACCTCCCGGCGCCGGGCGACGAGCGGCACGTACATGAGCGAGCCGGTGCCGAGCTCCTTGGCCAGCTGGCGGGCGTCGGGGTCGCTCACCGCCCGGGCGACGAAGTCGTCGTCGTACGCGGGGACCAGGCCGGGCTCGCCGTCGGCGAGGACGCGGTACACGTCGGACTCGTCGGTGAGGGCCGGGTCGGCGAGGGTCAGGTAGCGGCGCAGCAGGTCCTCGAGGCCGTCGCGGTGCTTGGCGACCGTGCGTACCATGCGCCCCTGGTCGTCGCTCAGGCGGATGATCGCCCAGTCGGCCAGGGCGGGCACGATGATCTCGGCCAGGCGCTGGACGTTCTCCTCGGCGTCGAGGGTCGAGGTCAGCCGGGCGCTGGCCTCCGCCAGCAGGGCGAGGCGGGCCCGGGAGTGCTCGGCGTCCCGGCGGGCGGCCCGCTCGGCGGCGTAGGCGAGCTCGCGTTCGGTGTCGCTGCGGACGCGCTCGGTCACGTCGGTCTGGACGCCGACGAAGCTGACCAGGTGGTCGTCGCCGTCGAAGACCGGCGAGACGGCCACCTGGTTCCAGAAAGCGGTGCCGTCCTTGCGGTAGTTGACCAGCGTGCGGGTGATGGCCTCGCCGGCGGCGACGGCGTCGGCGATCTCCTGCACCACGGCCCGGTCCGTGGCCGGGCCCTGCAGGAAGCGGCAGTTGCGGCCCACCGCTTCGTCGTGGTCGTAGCCGGTGACCCGGCTGAAGGCGGGGTTGACCCACACCAGGGGGTTGTCGTCCTGGCGGGGGTCGGTGATGGTGAACGCCAGGTCGGTGGCGATGATCGCCCGGTCCCGCAGCAACTGCAGGGCGAGCTCGGGGTCCTCCGCCAGGGGGCCGGCGGCCACCTCGAGCAGCACCACCAGCGCCAGGTGCTCGGCGGCGCCGTCGGGGGAGAGGGGGAAGCCGGTGACCCACAGGGTCCGGGGCGGCCCGCCCGGCTCGCCCGCCGGCGCCCGCACCGCCTCGCCCGACACCGGGTTGCCGGTGGCCAGGCGCGACAGGGGACTGGCGCTGGACGCCAGCGGCTGGCCCGACAGGTCGGTCAGCCGCGCTGCCGCGCCCCACTGGTCGAGCGGCATGGGCAGGCGGTGCTCGGCGGTCATCGCCACCGCCGAGTGGTTGGCGTAGGTGACGGTCCGCTGGTCGAGGTCGATGAGGAGGATGGCGACGGGCACGTCGGACAGGACCGTGGGCAGCACGACGCCGGCGTGCCCCTCGGTGTGGGCGTCGGCGACGATCTGCGCGGCGGATTCCACCAGTGCCGCTGCCCGCTCGTTCCTGCTCGGGGCCGTCGGGTCCTCGGGTCGCGAGGTGGTGCCGGACATGAGCAAAAACCACCGTACCCGTGCCCCCTCGTTTTGCCACCTGGGGCCGCCCTGAGAAAGAAAACGAAATTACCTAAAAGGGATATCAGCGGCAAGGAGCCGTGCGGTGGTGTGCCGCGGGCGCCGCCGGGACCGCACCCCCCCGGTCCCCGGACGCGACGAAGGGACCGGGAGGGGGGTCGCCGGTCCCTTCGCGAGTTGGCTGCGCTGGGGGAGGGGGAGCGCTGCCTGGAGGGAAGATCGGCGCCGCCCGGGCGGACCTGAGCCCAACCCGGCGCCTTCCTGCACCGGCCCCCCGCCCCCTACCATCGGGGCGTGGTGCAGACCCTGCGACGGGTGCTGGTGGCGTTGGGAGCGGCGGGCGGCGTCGCCCTCGTGGTGCGCCTGCGCGGCACCGGCGGCACCCCGCCCCGCCACGGGGGCTGGCGGGAGCTGCCGGCGAGCGAGCTGGAGTGAGGCCGGTGGCGCCGGGGCGGCGGCGGGAGGGCTGAGGTGCGCGCCGCGCTCGTCGGCCTCGGTGCCGTCGGCATGCGCGCCGCCCGTCACCTGCTGGCCGACCCCGAGCTGGAGTCGCTGCTGATCGTCGCCCGGGACCCCCGGGCCGTGCAGCGCGCCGAGGGCTTCGACGACCGGGTCGTGCTCCGGCCGGCCCGCCACCCCCGCATCCCCGAGGGGACCGACGTGGTCGTGGTCGCCCGGCCCGACGACGCCGCCGGTGTCGCCGCCGGGGCGGTGCGCGCCGGCGCCCACGTGGTCGCCGCCGTCGACGACCCCCACCAGGTGCGGTCGCTGCTGGAGCTGGAGGCGACCGCCCGGGCCGCCGGGCGCACCGTCGCCGTCGGCGCCACCATGGCCCCGGGCCTGTCGTGCGTGCTGGCCCGCTTCGGGGCCGCCCGCCTCGACACCGTCCAGGAGGTGCACGTCGCCAGCTTCGGCACCGGCGGGCCCACCTGCGCCCGCCGCCACCACGCCGCCCTGTCGGCGGTGGTCACCGAGTGGTACGACGGCGCCTGGCGCCGCCGCCCCGGCGGGTCGGGGCGGGAGCTGGTGTGGTTCCCCGAGCCGGTCGGCGGGGCCGACTGCTACCGGGCCCGGCTGGTCGACCCGCTGCTGGTGGCGCCGGCGTTCCCGGGGGTGCGCCGGGTCAGCGCCCGGCTGGCCGCCACCCGCCGCGACCGGTTGACGGCGACGCTGCCCATGCTGCGCCCGCCCCACCCGGAGGGGACCGTCGGCGCCACGCGGGTCGAGCTGCGGGGCTTCAAGGACGGCGCCGCCGAGGCCATCGTGCTCGGCTCGGTCGGCCGCCCGGCGCTGGTCGCCGGCACCGTCGCCGGCGTGGCCGCCACCTGGGCGGCGTCGGGGCGCCTCGCCCGGGCCGGGGCCGCCGGGCTGGCCCAGCTGGTGGAGGACCCGGGGCCGTTCCTGCGGGAGGTCGGCGCCCGGGGGATCCACCTGGCGGTCTTCGAGGGGTTGAGCCCGGGGGAGGCGGCCGGCGTCGCCTGAGCGGGCCGGGCGCAGCCGCCGGACCCGGCTGCAGCGGAGCGCGCCCGCCGCAGCCGGACCCGGCTGCAGCGCAGCGCGCCCGCTGCCCGAGGGTCCCGCCGGCGAGGGGCCCGCGCCGGCTACGGCTTGCGGAGCCGCCCGCCGAGGCGCTGCTTCCACTGGTAGGGGTCCTGCCAGCCGACCTGGACCAGCGCCGTGTTGAGCAGGGCGAGGGCGGCACCGGCGGTGGCGTCGCCCACGTTGCCGTGCATCCGCCGGGCGATGCGGTTGCGGGCCTCCTCGAGCGCCTCGCGCTCGCCGGCGGCGCCGCGGGCCAGGGCGGCGGCCGCCTCCGCCGGGTCGGTGCCGTCGGTGGCGAGCTCGAGGGCGCGGGCCTCGAGGGTGTCGGTCGTCGTGGGGATCAACGCGCGCCTTTCTGCTGAGCGGGCGCCGACAGTGTGCCACCCCGCCGGGGGCGACCGGCCAACCCGGCCGAGCCGCCGGCCTCAGCCGACCAGGCGCTCGTGGCCCTCCCAGTACGGGGCGCGCAGGTCCTTCTTCAGCACCTTGCCGCTCGGGTTGCGGGGCAGGGCGTCGGCCCACTCGACCCGGTCGGGGCACTTGAAGCCGGCCAGGCGCTCCCGGCACCACGCCAGCAGCTCGTCGGGAGTGACGGCGGCGTCGGGGCGGCGGACCACCAGCGCCAGCGGCCGCTCCCCCCAGCGCTCGTCGGGGACGCCGATGACGGCGGCGTCGGCCACCGCCGGGTGGCCCATCAGGGCGTTCTCGACCTCGGCGGGGTAGATGTTCTCCCCGCCCGACACGATCATGTCCTTCACCCTGTCGTAGAGGTAGAGGTAACCGTCGGCGTCGAGGTAGCCGGCGTCGCCGGTGCGGAACCAGCCATCCTCGACCACGGCGGCGGCGGTGGCGTCGGGCAGGTGCCAGTAGCCCTGCATGACGACCGGGCCGCGGATCCACACCTCGCCGACGGCGCCGGGCGCCACGTCGGTCCCGGCGGCCGGGTCCACGAGGCGCACCTCGACGCCGGGGGCGGGCAGGCCGGCCGCCCGCAGCCGGTGGCGGTGGGGGCCGTCGGGGTCGTGGTCGGCGGCGGGGAGGTAGACGACGGCGCCGGTGGTCTCGGTCAGCCCGTAGACCTGCACCAGCGGGGCGCCGAAGGTCCGCACGGCGTCGGCCAGCACCCGCTCCGAGATCGGCGACGCCCCGTAGACGAGGCACTCGAGGGCCGAGAAGTCGCGCTCGGCGACGCCGGGCACGGCCAGCATGAACTGGATCACCGCCGGCACCACGAAGCTGTGCGTGACCCGCTCCCGCTCGAAGGTGTCGACCAGGGCGGGCGGGACGACGTCGCGCACGAGGACGTTGGTGGCGCCGTGGGCGAGCCCGGCGAGCAGGTAGCCGCCCCCGCCGATGTGGAACAGCGGCATCGGCACGAGGCTCACGCTCCCCGGCCCGACCGGGACCACGTCGCGCAGCAGGCCGACCTCGGCGACGATGTTGGCGTGGCTGAGCAGCACCCCCTTGGGCCGGCCGGTGGTGCCCGAGGAGTACAGCTGGTAGGCGGTGTCGCCCGGGTCGACGGGGAGGTGGGGGTCCTCGGGGGCAAAGGCGTCCCGCCACGCCGCGTAGGTGGGGCGGGCGGACCCGGCGGCCTCGCCGATCACGAGCAGCTCCCCGCCGCCGAGGTCGCCCTCCACCGGCTCCACCAGGGGCAGGAACTCGGCGCCGACGGCGACGACCCGGGCCCCGGCGTCGGCGACGATGTAGGCGATCTCCGGCGGGGCGAGGCGGTAGTTGACCGGGGTGGGCACGGCCCCGACCTTCACCGAGCCGAAGTACAGCTCGACCTGCTCGGGGCTGTTCTTGTCGAGGTAGGCGACCCGGTCGCCCCGGCCGACGCCGGCGGCGAGCAGCGCCTGGGCCACCTGGTTGGCGCGGGCGTCGAGCTCGCCGTAGGTCAGCTGGCCGCCGTCCTCCCAGCGCAGGGCCGGGTGGTCGGGGCTCACCTCCGCCCAGTACCGGATCAGGTCGGCGGTGGTGGCCGCCACCGCGTCGGCGCCGCTGCCCATGGTCCCTCTCCCCCTCCTCGAGCTGGAGGGGAGGTTAGGTCGTGGCCGGCACCAGGGCGGTCAGGTCCCGGTCGGGGCGGTTGTCGAGCAGGTGGTACAGCAGCAGCAGCTGGGCGATCGCCAGCGGCTCGGAGCGCTGGGCGGCGCCGAGGCGCCCGAGGCTCTCGGGGAACGGGTGGTCCACCTCGAGCTGCTCCCAGATCGCCTTCTCCAGCACCCGGCTGTCCTCGCGCGAGGCGTAGCCGTGCACGTGCAGGGCGTCGATCGGCCGGCCGTCGGCGTCACGGGCCAGCTTGACGTGCATGGCGTGGTGCTCCTCGCCGAGCACCCGGGAGATGTCGGGGTGGCGGATCGTGGGCCGCAGCGCCACCTCCGCCGACAGCGGCGTCCCCGGCGGGTCCTGGCGCCCCTCGATCGGGGCGAAGCGGATCACGATGTCCGCCTCCTCCCGCTGCGGGCGGATGAAGGCGGCCGACTCCGGCTCCCGGCGCTCCAGCTCGGCCACGACCTGCTCGGGGGTGTAGCCCCGGTCGTTGCAGTCCCGCTTGATCTTCCACTGGTGGCGGATCGCCTCGGGCGGGTCGAGGTAGACGGCGACGTCGAAGCACGCCCGCGCCAGGCGGGTCGACAGCGGCAGCAGCCCCTCGACGATCACGAACTCGCGCGGCTCGACCAGGGCCGGGCGCACGAGGCTGCCCGTGCGGTGGTCGTACACCGGCTTCAGGATCGGGTGGCCGGTGGCCAGCAGCTGCAGGTGCTGCTCCATGATCTGGACGTAGTTGCACTCGGGGTTGAGGGGGGTGAACGGCAGGTGCCGGCGCTCCTCCCGGTCGTAGCGGTGGTAGTCGTCGACGCAGATCGACGTCGCCCGGTCGGGGCCGAGGGCCTCGACCAGCCCCTTGGTGAGCGTCGTCTTCCCGGTGGCCGAGTCCCCGGCGATGGCGAGCATCACGGGCCGGCTCTGCGGTTCCACCTGCGCCCGGCGGATGCGCAGGACCTTGTGCGGCATGGATGGACCCTACGGGCCGGGCCCGGCGGCGGCCTCACCCTGGTGGGGGAATGGCCGGGGGGAACCTGGCGGACCCGGCCCCGGCGGGATGTAGGGTCCCGCCGATGGCGACACCGGTACGGGTGGTCCTCGTCGACGACCACGAGATCGTGCGCCAGGGCCTCAAGGCCATGCTGGCGCGCCACACCAGGGAGGTGCGCGTCGTCGGCGAGGCGTCCACGGTGGCGGCGGCGGTCACCGCCGTGGAGACCTTCAAGCCCGACGTGGTGCTCACCGACCTGCGCCTCGGGGCGGCCAGCGGCCTGGACCTGGCCCGCCAGCTGCTCGGCCGCTGGCCGGCGCTCAAGGTGGTGGTCCTCACCGTCTACGACGACGAGCAGTACGTGTACCAGGCGCTGCGGGCCGGGGCCTCCGGCTACCTGCTCAAGCGGGTCGACGGCGCCGAGCTGGTCCGCCACCTCGCCGACGTGGTCGCCGGCCAGGTCGTCGTCGACCCGACCCTCGCCGGCCGCCTGGCGGCCTCCGCCGCCCGCCTCCAGCACGGCGAGTTCTGGCCCGGCGCCCACCTCGGGCTCAGCCAGCGCGAGAGCGAGGTCCTCGCCCTGATGGTCGCCGGCCTGTCCAACCGGGCCATCGCCGCCCGCCTGGTCGTCGGCGAGGAGACCGTCAAGAGCCACGCCAGCAGCGTCTACCGCAAGCTCGGCGTCGGCGACCGCACCGCCGCGGTGGCCACCGCCATCCGCGAGGGGCTCTACCAGTGAACGGCCCCACCGACTGGGTCGGCCGCGTCGACGCCGAGACCGCCCGCGAGCTGCTGCTCGGCACCATCGACGCCGTCGCCGCCGCCCCCGCCCTGGCGGAGCTCGCCGGCCGGGTCGCCGACCTGGTCACCCGCTCCCTGCGCGTCGACGTGTGCTTCGTGCACGTCCTCGACGACGACGAGCGCGGCGTCACCCTGATGGGCGCCACCCCGCCCTACGACGCCCAGGCCGGCAAGGTCCACCTCGCCCTCGACGAGGGCGTGTCCGGCTGGGTCGCCGCCCGCCGCCAGCCGGTGGTGATCGTCGAGGGCAAGCTCGACGACCCCCGCTACCGCTACTTCCCGGAGCTCGGCGGCCTCGAGTTCGTGTCGATGGCGTCGGTGCCGATGGTCTCCCGCCCGACCGGCCTCGCCGGCGTGCTCAACGTCCACACCCGCACCCGCCGGGCCTTCGACGACGGCGACATCGCCCTGCTGACCGGCATCGGCCAGCTCGTCGCCGGGGCGGTGCACGCCGCCCGGCTGCACCGCCAGCTGCTCGTGCGCCGCCAGGAGTACGAGGCGCTGGTCGAGCAGGCCCTGGCGGTGCAGGAGCAGGAGCGGCGCCGCATCGCCGCCGAGGTCCACGACGGGGTGGCGCAGGCCGTGGTGAGCCTGTCGTTCCACCTGGCCGCCGCCGCCGAGGCCCTGGAGGAGGAGCCCCGCTTCGCGGCGGAGCAGGTCGCCACCGCCCGCCGCCTGGCCGAGCTGGCGGTGGCCGAGGCCCGCGCCGCCGTCGAGGGGCTGCGCCCCCCGATGCTCGACGACCTGGGCCTGCCCGAGGCGCTGCAGTCGCTGGCGTCCACCTCCGTGGGGGAGGGTGCCGAGGTCACCTGCGACGTGGCCGTGGACGCCGACGCCCTGCCCGACCACGTGCAGGTGGCCGTCTACCGCATGGCCCAGGAGGCCATGCAGAACGTGGCCAAGCACGCCGGCGCCACCCAGGTGCTGCTCGAGGTGCGCGGCGGCGACGACGAGCTCACCCTGCGGGTGCGCGACGACGGGGCGGGCATCGAGCCGCCGCCGGGGCCCGGTTTCGGCCCGGCGAGCATCCGCCAGCGGGCCGAGCTGCTCGGCGGCACCCTCACCGTCACCAGCCACCCCGGGCGGGGCACCGAGCTGCTCGTCCGCCTGCCCCTGCCCGCCTGACCCGCCGCCGGCGGGGCGCTCAGCCGTCCAGGCCCCGCTCCCGGGCCAGGGCCACGAACCGGCGGGCCGCCGCCGGCAGTTCGCCGTGGCCGACCAGGAAGTAGGGGCGGTCGAGGGGGGTGCCGGGCACGTCGGCCACCACCAGCTCGCCGCTCACCTCCTCGAGCGGGGCGAGGGTGACGCCCAGGCCGGCGGCCGCCCCCGCCAGCGCCGCCCGGTTGGAGCCGAGGGTCAGGCGGGGCGGGTCGAGGCCGAGCTCGTCGAGCAGCGCCTCGGTGGTCGCCCGGGTCCCCGAGCCCGGCTCGCGCAGCAGCCAGGCGGCCTCCGCCCACCCCGCCGCCACCTCCGGGCGGCCGGTGACGACCAGGGCGTTGGGGCGGCGCCCGTAGGTCACCAGGTCGGATCCCTCCGGCGGGCGGCCGGCGACGGCGAGGTCGACGGCGTGGTCGGTGAGCAGCCGCCACACCCGGTCGCGCGGGCCGACCTCCAGGGCGACGCCCACCTCGGGGTGCGCCCGGCGGTACGGGGCGAGCAGCTCGGGCACCAGCCGCTCGCCGGCCGAGGTCACCGCCGCCACCCGCAGCAGCGTCGCCTCCCCGGCCTCCGCCCGGGTGGCCGCCACCGCCTCCTCCAGCAGGCCGAGGACCCGGGTGGCGTAGCGGGCGAGGGTGGCGCCCGCCGGGGTCAGCGCCAGGCCCCGCCCCTGCCGGGTCACCAGCGGGGTGCCGACCTCCCTGGCCAGCGCCGCCATCGACGCCGACACCGCCGGCTGGCTGACGTGCAGCGCCTCGGCGGCCCCCACCACGCTGCCCGCCTGCGCCACGGCCGCCAGGGTGCGCAGCTGGCCCGGAGTCATAACCTCTACTTTATGGTGAGCGTGCCGACGGTCCGAGAGGCGGCGGAGCCGCTCTGGCAGGGGCAGGGGGACCTGGTCGGGTCCGACCACCCCCTTGCCGGGTTCGGGCAGGGCCGGGCCGAGGAGCTCGACGACGGGATCCTCTACCTGAAGCGCCTGTCGAGCGTCACCGCCCTCGACACCGGCGCCGGGCTGGTGCTGCTCGACACCGGCGGCCAGTACGACACCGACACCGTCTTCGACGCCGGGTGGGTGATCCGCAGCGTCTGGCGCCCCTTCGGCGGCTGGTACGACGGCGAGCCCGACCAGCTGCTGCCGGCGCCGCGCGCCGAGCAGGCCCGCACCTGGGTGGCCCTCGCCGGCGGCGAGGCCCGCGTCCTCGACCGCGCCGCCGAGCTGGCCGCCGCCGGCGACGAGCGCCTCGCCTGCCACCTGGTGGAGTTCGCCGTGCTGGCCGACCCGGCCTCGGCCGCCGCCCACGCCGCCCGGGCCGGGATCTACGAGCGGCGGGCGGCGGCGCAGACCTCGTCGATGGCCCGCAACATCCTCCGCCACGCCGCCCGCTCCAGCGCCCAGGGCCAACGCGACATAACTCCGTCTCTATAGGTCGCTGCGGAAGTCTCAATGGATTGCCGATGGGTTCCGTTCTACGGTTCGGGCATGAGCGATCGCTGGAGCGCCGGCGTCATCCCCTACGCCCAGATGGGCTACTGGGAGCCGGACTACGAGCCGAAGCCGACCGACGTGCTGGCCGCCTTCCGGGTCACCCCCCAGCCGGGGGTGCCGCCCGAGGAGGCCGGCGCAGCCGTGGCCGGCGAGTCCTCCACCGCCACCTGGACGGTGGTGTGGACCGACCGGCTGACGGCCAACACCCACTACCAGGCCAAGTGCTACCGGGTGGACCCGGTGCCGGGGAACCCCGAGCAGTACATCGCCCGGATCGCCTATGACCTCGACCTGTTCGAGGAGGGGTCGATCGCCAACCTGACGTCGTCGATCATCGGCAACGTGTTCGGGTTCAAGGCGCTCAAGGCGCTGCGGCTCGAGGACCTGCGGATCCCGGCCCACTACACCAAGACCTTCCAGGGCCCCGCCCACGGCATCGTCATGGAGCGGGAGTACCTCGACAAGTACGGCCGGCCGCTGCTCGGCGCCACCGTCAAGCCCAAGCTCGGCCTGTCGGCCCGCAACTACGGGCGGGTCGTCTACGAGGCCCTGCGCGGCGGGCTGGACTTCACCAAGGACGACGAGAACATCAACAGCCAGCCGTTCATGCGCTGGCGTGACCGGTGGCTGTACTGCATGGAGGCGGTCAACAAGGCGCAGGCCGAGACCGGTGAGGTCAAGGGCCACTACCTCAACTGCACCGCCGGGACGATGGAGCAGATGTACGAGCGGGCCGAGCTGGCCAAGGAGCTCGGCAGCGTCATCGTGATGATCGACCTGACCGTCGGCTACACCGCCATCCAGTCGATGGCGACCTGGGCCCGCCGCAACGGCGTCATCCTCCACCTCCACCGGGCCGGGCACTCCACCTACACCCGCCAGAAGAACCATGGTGTGAGCTTCCGGGTGATCGCCAAGTGGATGCGCCTCGCCGGCGTCGACCACATCCACGCCGGCACCGAAGTCGGCAAGCTGGAGGGCGACCCGCACTCGGTCGCCGGCTTCTACGACACCCTCCGCCTCGACCACGTCGAGCCGGACCCGGCCAAGGGCCTGTACTTCGAGCAGGACTGGGTGTCGATGCCGGGCGTGATGCCGGTCGCCTCCGGCGGGATCCACGCCGGCCAGATGCACCAGTTGCTGCACCACCTCGGCGAGGACTGCATCCTGCAGTTCGGCGGCGGCACCATCGGCCACCCCATGGGGATCGCCGCCGGCGCCACCGCCAACCGGGTCGCCCTGGAGGCGATGATCAAGGCACGCAACGAGGGTCGCGACTACCTGGTCGAGGGCCCGGACATCCTGAAGGCCGCCGCCCGCCGCAGCCGGGAGCTCGACATGGCGCTCTCCACCTGGGGCGACGTGACCTTCACCTACGAGTCGACCGACGTCCCCGACGTGGTCGAGACCCCCACGGTGGTGTGAGCATGCGCCTGACCCAGGGAACGTTCTCGTTCCTTCCCGACCTGACCGACGACGAGATCCGCGCCCAGATCCAGTACTGCCTGGACAAGGGGTGGGCGGTGTCGGTGGAGTTCACCGACGACCCGCACCCCCGCAACACCTACTGGGAGATGTGGGGCCTGCCGATGTTCGACCTGGCCGACGCCGCCGGGGTGCTGGCCGAGGTCGTCGCCTGCCGCGAGGCGTTCCCCGAGCGCTACGTGCGGGTGATGGCCTACGACAGCTCCCTCGGCCGCCAGACGGTGGCGCTGTCGTTCCTCGTGCAGCGCCCGAGCGAGGAGCCCGGCTTCCGCCTGGAGCGCAGCGAGGGCCCCGACCGCCGCCAGCGCTACGACCTGCGTCCCTACGCCCTCGACCGTCCCGCCGGCGAGAGGTACGGCTCCGCCGCACGCTCGTGAGCGGGGTGGACGCCGCCCGGTCGTCGTTCGGGATGCCCCGGACGCCGCCGGGCGACCCGGCCGGGGGCAGCACCGAGGCGGAGGGGGAGGAGGCCGCTCTTTCCCCCCCGCTTCCCCCCGACGCCGTCGTCGACCCGGACGAGGAGCGGCGGGCGAGCAACGTCGACGCCATCCTCGGGCGCCTCGACGCCGAGCTGATCGGCCTGGAGCCGGTCAAGACCCGCATCCAGGAGATCGCCGCCCTCCTCCTCGTCGACCGGATGCGCCGCCGCTTCGGGCTCGTCGGGCAGCGCCCCACGCTGCACATGTGCTTCACCGGCAGCCCCGGCACCGGCAAGACCACGGTGGCGGTGCGCATGGCCGAGTTGCTCCACGGCCTCGGCTACCTGACCCGCGGCCACCTCGTCGCCGTCACCCGCGACGACCTCGTCGGCCAGTACGTCGGCCACACCGCCCCCAAGACCAAGGAGGTCCTCAAGCGGGCGATGGGCGGCGTGCTGTTCATCGACGAGGCCTACTACCTGTACCGGGTGGAGAACGAGCGGGACTACGGCCAGGAGTCGATCGAGATCCTGCTGCAGGTGATGGAGAACCAGCGGGAGGACCTGGTCGTCATCCTCGCCGGCTACAAGGACCGGATGGACACGTTCTTCTCCGCCAACCCGGGGATGAGCAGCCGCATCGCCCACCACATCGACTTCCCCGACTACGCCGTGGACGAGCTGGCCGCCATCGGGGAGCTCATGCTGCGGGACTCCGGCTACGAGCTGTCCCCGGAGGCCCGGGCGGTGTTCACCGACTACCTGCGCCGGCGGCGGGAGCAGCCCCGCTTCGCCAACGCCCGCAGCGTCCGCAACGCCCTCGAGCGGTCCCGGCTCCGGCACGCCAAGCGGGTATTGGCCTCCGGCCGCCCGCTCGACCGCGAGGCGCTCGTCCGCTTGGAGCCGGAGGACTTCCTCGGGAGTCGCGTGTTCGCCGACCCC
>DASSZM010000175.1:0-5241 GCA_035702855.1 Acidimicrobiales bacterium
GGGGCGACACCGAGCTCGGCCGCCAGGGACCGGATGGTCACCTCGTCGAACGGCCGGGTGGTCACGAGCTGCTCGGCGGCGTCGACGACCGCCGTGCGCGAGAGGGCGGTCGGCCGTCGGCGGCGGGGCGCGGGCACCGACCGACCGTACCCGGCGCCAGGTCGAGTGATGCCCGCCGGTGCCTTGCGTACGCGTACGCATCGGGGTAGGTTGCCGGTGGGGCGGAAAGCGACTTCTCGGGAGGAAGGTGGTCACCATGGTGGTCGTGTTGCTGGTCGCGCTCTTCGTGCTCGGAGGGCTGCTCCTGGCCTTCGACACCTTCGCCCTCGCCGTGGGCATCACTGGACTGGTCGGCGGGGAGGGGTTGCGGCGGTGCGGGGTCTGCGGCCGGTGGGGCATGAGCGACCACGGCCGGGTGCACGCCGACGGGTGCCCGGCCCACCACGCCCACCGCCTCGGTCGGGGCGGGCCTCGCGACCGGGCGGGCGCCGCCCCCCTCCGCTGACGGCGGGGAGCGGCCGGTTCGCCGCGGCCGCGGCCTAACGTCCGGGGGGTGCCGTCCCTGCAGCTCCGCCCCGCCGTGGGGGCCGACGTGCCGGCGGTCGTGGCGTTGCTCGACACGGCCTACCGCGGCCCCGGGGGTTGGACGACGGAGGCGGGTCTCATCGACGGTCCGCGCACGTCGGTCGCCGACGTCGAGCACGCCCTGCCGGATCTGCTCGTCGCCGAGCAGGACGGCGAGGTCGTCGCCTGCTGCCAGCTCCGGACCGGTGGGGACGTGGCCTGGCTGGGGATGGTGGCCGTGCGACCCGACCGGCAGGGCGGCGGCCTCGGCCGGGCTGTCGTCGAGGAAGCCGCCCGGCGGGCGCACGGCTGCCGTGAGCTGCGCCTGAGCGTCGTCGACCGCCGACGCGAGCTGATCGACTGGTACCGCCGCCTCGGGTTCCGGGACACCGGCGAGCGCGAGCCGTGGCCCTACGGCGACGACCGCTTCGGCCGGCCGCGCGTCACCGACCTCGGCTTCGTCGTGCTCGCCCGCCCACGCTGACGGCGCCACTCGTGCGGCGCGCCGGTGCGAGGGTGACCCGCCTCCCGTGCGGCGGGTCGGGGCCTGCTCTCCCCCGACCGTCTGCGAAGATGCGGCGATGAGCACGACCGACGGAGCCGGCCTGCAGCTGACCGTCCACGAGCTGCAGGTGACCCTGCTCGACGTGTCGCCGCCCGTCTGGCGCCGCCTCCGGGTCCCGAGTGCCGTGACGCTGTCCGCCCTGCACAGCATCCTGCAGGTCGCCTTCGGCTGGCAGGACGCCCACCTCCACGAGTGGCGCGTCGGCGGCCGCACCTATGGGCTCGCCGACGAGGAGAGCTGGGGTGAGGACCTGGCGGACGAGTCGAGCGCCGTGCTCGGCGAGCTCGCCCCGGCCGACAGCGTCCTGCACTACGACTACGACTTCGGTGACGGCTGGGAGCACCTCGTCGAGGTGCTGGCCGTCGAGCCCTACGACCCAATCCGGCCCCCCGTCCTCCTCCTCGCCGGTGCCCGGGCGGCGCCCCCCGAGGACTCCGGCGGCCCGGTCGGCTACGAGCACCTCCTCGACGCCCTGGCGGACGAGGACGACCCCGAGCACGACGAGATGACGGAGTGGGTGGGCGACGCCTTCGACCCCGACGAGCTCGACGTCCAGGCCGTCAACCGGCGGCTCGAAGGCATGTGGCGCCCGAGCTGAGCGGGGACCGCACCCCCCGCACCGTCGCCCGGCGGTTGTTCGTCATCCGCTCCGGTGGCGAGCGCACCCTGCGGGGCTTGTTCGACCCCTGGGACCCCCGGGCCGGTGAGACCGTCGAGATCCCCTACTACTGCTACGCCATCGACCACGAAGCCGGCTGGGTCCTCGTCGACTGCGGCATACACCCGGACTTGCTCGAGGACCCGGTCGCCCGCCTCGGCGCCCAGGCCGCGATGTCCGAGCTCGTCGCCGCCCCCGGCGACGACATCGCCTCCCAGCTCGCCGACATCGGCGTGCGAGCCGACCAGGTCGCCCACGTCGTGCTCACCCACCTCCACTACGACCACTGCGGGGGCCTGTGCCTGCTCCCGGCCGCCGAGGTCCACGTGCAGGCCGTCGAGCGGGCCTTCGCCGAGGCCCCGCCCGTCTACCAGGCGCCCGCCTACCAACCCGACGACTGGGCGACCGTCGTGCGGTGGCGGGAGGCGACCGGCGAGGTCGACCTCTTCGGGGACGGCGCCGTCGTGGCGTTCCCCACCCCCGGCCACACGCCGGGCCACCAGTCGGTCCACGTCCGCCTCGACGGGGGCGACGTGCTGCTGGTCGGCGACGCCGCCTACCACCCCGCCAAGATGCACGAGCGCCGGCTGCCCGCCTACCTGTGGAACCCCGACGCTGTCGTGGCGAGCTGGGAGGCCCTCGAGCGCCGCCGTGACCGGAGTGGCGCCACCCTGCTCTTCTCGCACTACCCTGCGCCCGACCGGCTCGTGCTCGCCCCACAGGCGTGGCACCCGCAGGCCGACACGTCGGGGCACGAAGATGAGGGGGAAGCATGCGCGCGGCCGTCCTGTTCACCGAGAAGCAGCCGTTGGAGGTCGTCGACGTCGAGTTGAGCGGACCCGGTCCCGGCGAGGTCCGGGTCCGCCTCGCCGCCACCGGCATCTGCGCCAGCGACTGGCACACGATGACCGGAGCCATCCCGTCACCCACCCCCAGCGTCCTCGGCCACGAGGGTGCCGGGGTGGTCGAGGCGGTGGGCGACGGCGTCCGCCGGGTGGAGCCCGGCGACCACGTGGTGCTGTCGTGGGTTCCCAACTGCGGGTCCTGCCGGTACTGCGAGAGCGGCCACCCCAACCTGTGCGCCACCGCCATGCCGGCCCTGCTCGCCGGCACCCTCGTGTCGGGGGCGCGGCGGCTCTCCCACAAGGGCGAGCCGCTGTACCACTACTCGTTCCTGTCGACCTTCGCCGAGGAGGTCGTCGTCGACGAGGCGGCGTGCGTCAAGGTCCGCGAGGACGTCCCCCTGTCGGTCGCCGCCCTCGTCGGCTGCGCCGTCACCACCGGCTACGGAGCGGTCGTCAACCGCGCCCGCGTCGAGGCCGGCAGCACCGTGGTGGTCTTCGGTGCCGGCGGCGTCGGGCTCAGCGCCGTCATGGCCGCCCGGCTGTCGGGTGCCCGCCACATCGTCGCCGTCGAGCCCGAGGCGACCAAGCGGTCGCTGGCCCTGGACCTCGGCGCCACCCACGCCGTGGACCCGAGCATCGACGACGTCTCCGACGTCGTGCGCGGGCTCACCGGGGGCGACGGCGCCGACGTGGCGATCGAGGCCGCCGGGCGGACCGAGCTGACGGCGCTGGCGTTCGACCTGACCCGGCGGGCGGGCACGATCGTCTGCGTCGGCGTCCCCGCCGTCGGAGCGACCGTCGCCCTCCCCGGGCCCGACCTCGTCCGCCACGAGAAGGTCGTCACCGGCAGCCTCTACGGCTCCTGCCGGCCCCACGTCGACATGCCCCGGATCCTCGACCTCTACGCCGAGGGGCGGCTGCCGCTCGACCGTCTCGTCACCCGCACCTACGCCCTCGACGACATCAACGCCGGCTTCACCGACATGGTGGCCGGCCGCCTCGCCCGTGGCGTCGTGGACTTCGCGCTCGCCGCGTCCCCGCATCCCCAGGAGGAGCAGCCCGCATGAACCCCGCCGCCCGCACCGATGTCGACGGCCGGATCGCCCAGGGCTGGGGCGGCTCCTCGCCCAACGGCGTCCACGTCAACGTGATCCTGGCCCGCCGGGGGAGCCCGACCGCCGCCGCCATGATCACGGCCTTCGCCGCCCCCTCCCCGGGCTTCTGCCCGATCGGGGTGCCCGTCGGCCCCGACCAGCCGTCGTACGAGACCGTCAATCCGCCCGTCATCCTCCTCAACAAGGTGCCCGTGGACGGGTTCGCCGAGACGCTGGTGTTCGGGGCGGCGACGGTCGGCACCGCCCAGGGGGTGCTCGACTGCGTCGCCGACGAGCTGCTCGAGGCCGACCAGGAGACGGTGGTCTTCGTCGCCCTGTGGGTCGACCCGGCCGCCGACGACGAGACCGCCGTCAAGCACGCCGCCCGCCAGGCCGTCGGCGCCGCCACCCGGGAGGCGATCTGCGGCCGGGACCGGGTCGCAGCCCGCCGCCTCGTGGACCAGCGCGACACCCTGACGCACCCGTTCTACGGGGGTCGGTAGCGGGCGCCGCCCGGCCGGGACCGAGCCGTCGGTCCCCCGTGGCCGGCCACCGGCTCGGGGCGGGAGACCGGGGTTGGCGGGGTGGCGGGTGGCGGGGGCGGGCGGCTCGGTCCCGGGCGGCCAATGGGGCTAGCGGGCCGCGCCGGCTGCCGTACTGCGCAGGATGTGCCCATCATGCCCACAGCTGGGTGCCCCGAGTTGGGGGTGTTCGGTCTGACTGGGGGTCCGGCTCGGATCTGGGGGTGATCGTGAGCGGGGAAGGGGTGCGCTGCGTCCCCCAACTCGGGGACGGACCCCCAAGTCGGCGCACAGCCCCCAGTTTCGGGCGCTGTGCGCGGTCGCCGCAGCTGCCTGCGCGGCGAGCGGGCAACGTCCCATGCCGCCGGCCGCCTTGCGCCGTGTCCCAGGCGCCCAGCGCGCCCAGCGCGGCAGCGCGCCCGCCCCGGCGTCGTCCGGCCCGGCCCGTTGCGACCCCCGCCTCCCGGCCCGGTGCCGCCCTCCGCCCCGGCCCTCGTCCGACGGGACCCGCCGCCCCGGGTCCCGACGGGCTTCCCGCCAGCAGCCGCCCCGGCCGGCCCGCCCGTCCGGACCGACCGACCCCGGCCGCCCGCCTCGGCCGCCCCGCCCCGGCTGTGCCGCCGTCGACTCCGGCTGCCCCCGGCTGTCCCGCCGTCGACCCCGGCCGCCCCGCCCCGCCCCGGCTCAGGCCCCCGGCGACGGGGCCGAGGCCGGACGGTCGCTGCGCCCGGACGGCAGGCGCAACCGGGTCGCCCCGACGGCGGTGCCTTCTCAGGCCCGGAGCTTGGCGAGCTCCTCTTGGACCATCGCCTCGTGGGCCGCTTCGTCCTCCTTCGCCTTCGCCGGGCTCCACCGCCCCTTCAGCAGCGGGATGGCAAGGAGGAACACGACGATCCCGCCGAAGCAGATCCAGTACCACGTCCGCCACTGGCCGGGGCTGTTGACCGCCGCCGCTGCCACCGCGGTGCCGTGGGCCTGCAGGTAGGCGAAGGCT
>DASSZM010000219.1:0-5245 GCA_035702855.1 Acidimicrobiales bacterium
GCCTCGAGCAACTGGCGCATCGTGACGACAGCCGTGTCAGCCATATCGGTGTTCTCCCATCGGTTGGTGTCGACCCGGGCATGCGCGCCGGCGGAGCCCGTCGACGACCGTGGGGATGCCCGGAGTGGGTTGGGGGTGCACACCTCCGGGGGACCCCGGAGGTCGGATCGAGGGTAGCGCAGCCGTCGCCGGTCGCGGCCGGGGAATCCCCGGGCGGGTCAGCCGGCGCTGCGCTCGGCCAGCAGGAGGCGGGCCCGCAACTGGAGCACCGCCTTGGTGTGGATCTGGCAGACCCGGCTCTCGGTCACGCCGAGCACCTGGCCGATCTCCGCCAGGGTGAGGCCCTCGTAGTAGTAGAGGGTGAGGACGACCTTCTCCCGGTCCCCGAGCCGGTTGATGGCACCGGCGAGGACCTGCTTCATCTCCTCCACCTCGAAAGTGGCCATGGGACCGTCCCCCCGGTCGGCGATGGTCTCGCCGAGGGTGGTGGAGTCCTCCCGGTCGCTGCCGGTGAGCAGGTCGTCGAGGGCGACGACGCCCACGAAGGAGATCTGGGTGAAGATCTGCTGCAGCTCGGCCTCGGTGATCCGCATCTCGGCGGCGACCTCGCTGTCGCTCGGCGTGCGCAGGAGCGATGCCTCGAGCTTGGCGTAGGCCTGCTCGACCGCCCGGGCCTTGGCCCGCACCGACCGGGGCACCCAGTCGATGGAGCGCAGCTCGTCGATGATGGCGCCCTTGATGCGGGTGATGGCGTAGGTCTCGAATTTGATGTTGCGCTCGGCATCGAATTTCTCGATGGCGTCTATCAACCCGAACATGCCGTAACTGACCAGATCGGCCTGTTCGATGGTGTGGGGAAGCCCGACCGACACCCGCCCCGCCACGTACTTGACGAGCGGCGAGTAGTGGACGATCAGCTGGTCGCGCAGCTGGCGCCGCCCGGTGGCCTTGTAGTCGGTCCACAAGCGGGCGATGGCCTGCCGTTCGGCGTCGGCGCGCGCCTCCGCCGCCCGCTCCGCCGCCTCGAGGTCCTCCAGCGCCGCGCCGCCGGCACCGCCGCCCGCGAGCGCCGGCGCCGGGGCGCCGGGCTTGCGGCCTTCAGATTCGGTCACCGACGGGCGGCGCGACAACACAGGATGTGACCGATCGCACGAAACAAAGGGTACCGGCTGTTCAGCGGTCCACAAGACCGTAACCGCCGCACGCTGCCGCGAATGCGTCACTGGACCCGTTGCCACCATCCCCGCTCCTCGACGACCGCCCCCATTCGGACCAACTGGTCGAGGGCGGCGCCGACGGCGCCGACCGGCATCCCGGCGGCGGTGACGACGCCGTTGAGCGACGTCGGGACCCACCCGACGGCGGCGAGCACCGCCCGCAGGGTGGGATCGGCCACCCCGGGGACCGCCGCCGGGGGCGGGCCGGGACGGGCCCCGGGCCCCCCGCTCCGGCGGCGCCGGCCGGCGGGGGGCGGGCGGACCTCGCCGAGGGCGTCGAGGACGTCCTCGGCGCTGCGCACCGGGCCGGCGCCGTCGACGAGGAGCTGGTTGGTGCCCGCCGAGGCCGACGAGTGGACCGGGCCGGGGACCGCCCGGACCTCCACGCCGCGTTGCAGGGCGGCGTCCACGGTGAGCTGCGAGCCACCCCCCTCGTGGCTCTCGACGACGACCACCAGGTCGGCCAGCCCGGCGATGACCCGGTTGCGGGCCGGGAACCGCCACCGCTGGGCCCCCCCGCCCGGCGCCGTCTCCGACAGCACCGCCCCGGCGGCGACCACCCGCTCCCACAGGCCGGCGTGGCGGCGGGGGTAGGCGACGTCCACCCCGCTGGCCGCCACCCCGACGGTGCCCCCGGGGCCGCCGGCGCACGCCCCGAGGTGGGCGTGGCCGTCGATGCCGAGGGCGAGGCCGGAGACGACGCACACCCCCGCGGCGGCGAGGTCGCGGCCCAGCTCCCAGGCCAGCCGGCTGCCGGCGGGGGTGCAGCGCCGGGTCCCGACGACGGCGACGCAGCGGCGCTGCAGGGCCGTGAGCTCGCCGCGCCAGAACAGCACCGGCGGCGGGAGGGGGTCGGCCGCCAGCCGGGTCGGGTAGTCCGGGCGACCGAGCCAGGTGGTGCGGATCCCGGCGGCGAGGGCCGCGGCCCGCCGGGCGGCCGGGTCGACGCGCCGGGCGGCGACCGCCCAGGGGACCCCGCCGGCGGCCGGCGGACCGGGGCGGCAGGCCCGCCCGGCCCGTACCGCCTCCCAGGCGGCGGCCGGGCCGCCGCTGCCGGCGAGCAGCCGCCCGAGGCCGACCGGCCCGATCCCGGGCAGCCCCGCCAGGGCGATGGCGGCCGCCTCGTCGTCGGGGTCCGCACCCGGGGTGCCGGGCGGCGGCCCGGGCGGGCGGGGGCTCGGGCCGCTCACGCCGCCCCCCGGGCGGGGGCGAACGGCTCGGCGCGCAGGGCGAGGGCGGCGAGCACGTGCTCCTCGCTGACCGGGCCGGGGCGGCCGGCCAGGTCGGCGACGGTGCGGGCCACCCGGCGGACGCGGTGCACGCCGCGCGCCGACAGGCGGCCCTCCCGCAGCCGCAGCTCCAGCAGCCGGCGGGCGGCCGGGTCCACGGGGGCCAGCTCGTCGAGGCGGTTGCCGGGGATCCGGGCGTTGCAGCGCACGCCCCGGGCGGCCGCCAGGCGGCGGGCCTCCGCCACCCGGGCGGCGACGGCCCCGGTGCGCTCCGCGCCCGGTCCGGCGCCCGGGGACCCGCCCGGCCCGGCGCCCGCCTCGCCGAGCAGGTCGGCGACGTCGGGGCGGTCGACCCCGACGCGCAGGTCGAAGCGGTCCAGCAGCGGGCCCGACACCTTGGTGGCGTAGCGGGCCCGGGCGGTCTCCGAGCAGCGGCACCCGCCCGGGGAGCCGTCGCCGCCGCAGGGGCACGGGTTCATCGCCGCCACGAGCAGGCAGTCGGCGGGGAGGCGGACGCTCGCCCGGGCCCGGGAGACGACCAGGCTGCCCTCCTCCAGCGGCTGGCGGAGGGCGTCGAGCACGTCGGCGGGGAACTCCCCGAGCTCGTCGAGGAACAGCACCCCGTGCGAGGCGCACGACAGCTCGCCGGGGCGGATGTGGGTGGTGCCGCCGCCGATCAGGGCGGCCATCGAGGCGCTGTGGTGGGGCACCCGGAACGGCGGGCGGAGCACCAGCGCGCCTGGTGGCAGCTCGAGGCCGGCGGCCGAGTGGATGCGGGTCACCTCCAGCGCCTCGTCCCGGCTGAGCGACGGGAGCAGGCCGGGCAACCGCCGGGCCAGCATGGTCTTGCCCGCACCGGGCGGCCCGACCAGCAGGAGATGGTGGCCCCCGGCGGCCGCCACCTCGACCGCCATGCGACCGACGGGCTGGCCGCGCACGTCGGCGAGGTCCCCTTCCTCGACCGGCGCTCGGGCCGGCTCGGCGGGGGGCACGGGCGCCCAGCTGTCCTCGCCGCAGAGCGCCAGCACGGCGTTGCGCAGCGACACCGCCGGGAGGACCGCCGCCCGACCGGGCAGGGCCGCCTCGGCGGCGCAGGCGGCGGGCACCACCACCGCCCGCTCGGCGGCCGCCGCCACCAGCGGGAGGATCCCCGACACCTTCCGGAGGCTGCCGTCGAGGCCCAGCTCGCCGAAGAAGGCGATGCGGGCGGCGCGGTCCGGGTCGAGCTGGCCGTCGGCGCCGAGCAGGCCGATGGCGATCGGGAGATCCAGGCCGGCGCCGCCCTTGCGCACCGCCGTGGGCGCCAGGTTGACCGTCACCCGGTGCTGCGGCCAGCGGAACCCCGAGGACAGCAGGGCGGCCCGCACCCGGTCGCGCGCCTCCCGGCAGGTGGCGTCGGGGAGGCCGACGATCGTGAACGACGGGACGCCGGAGCCGACGTGGACCTCGACCCGGATGGGGCAGCCGTCGACGCCGAGCAGGGTGGCGGACGACACGGTGGCGAGCACGGGAACCTCCCTGACGAGCGGGACGGGAGGGGCCGTTGCTGCGCCGGCCACGAGCGCCGCCCCGACGCTACCGCCGGGGTGGGACGGCGGACCCCGGCGGTCGACGTGCAGGGGTCGCCGGGTCGGCCCTCAGCCGCCCCGGGCCGTCCCGGCGTCGCGGAACCTGGGCTCCCGCCGCTCCCGGAACGCCCGCAGCGCCTCCCGGGCTTCCGGGCCGCCGAGGTTGTGCGCCTGGGCCACGGCCTCCGCCTCGAGCGCGGCGTCGAGCGACATGGTGGTGGCGGCGTCGAGCAGGCCCTTGCTCAGCGAGAGCGCCACCGCCGGCCCGTCGGCCAGCCGGGTGGCCCAGCGCCCGACGAAGGCGTCGAGCTCCGCCGCCGGCACGACCTCGGTGACCAACCCGAGCCGCTGGGCCTCGGCGGCGTCGACGATGTCGGCGAAGAACGCGAGCTGCTTGGCCCGCTGCAGGCCCACCAGCCGCGGCAGCAGCCAGGACCCGGCGAAGTCCAGCGACAGGCCCCGCCGGGCGAAGATCTCCGAGAAGCGCGCCCGGTCGCTCGCCACCACCAGGTCGCACGCCAGGGCGAGGTTGCACCCGGCGCCGACGGCGACCCCGTCGACCTTGGCGATCGTGGGCTTGGGCAGGTGCAGCAGGGCCGCCGCGGTGCGGCCGACACCCCGCACGGCGTCGAGGCTGGAGCGCTCGTCGTCGCCGAAGGCGGACACGTCCGCCCCCGAGCAGAAGTCCCCGCCGGCGCCGGTCACCACCAGCACCCGGTCCTCCGGCCGCTCGGCGACCTCGCCGAACACCTCGTGGAGGCGGCCCCACTCGCGATGGGTCAGGGCGTTCTTGCGCTCGGGACGATCCAACGTGACGGTGACGATCCCGTCGGCGCGCTCGACGTGGATGGTGTCCATGGGATGCGGACGGTAGCCCCCGGCGGGTCGTACCCGCTCAGGTGCCGGTGGCCGCCCGGATCGCCCCGTCGAGGTCCGCCCAGAGGTCCTCGACGTCCTCGATGCCCACCGAGCAGCGCAGCAGCCCGGGCGGCAGGTGCTCCTCCCCCGCCATCCGCCCCCGCCGCTCGATGAGCGTCTCGACGCCGCCGAGGCTGGTGCCGGCGGTCGCGACCCGGACCCCGGCGGCGACCGCCTCCGCCGCCTCGGCCGGCGCCCCGCCGCCGCCCACGACGAACGACACCACGAAGCCGGCTCCCGCCATCTGCCGGCGCATCCGCTCGTGGCCCGGGTCCTCCGGCAGCCCCGGGTAGTGGACCCGCTCGACACCGGG
>DASSZM010000183.1:0-5627 GCA_035702855.1 Acidimicrobiales bacterium
TCTCGACCTGCATGTGGGTGCTCTCGCCCATCCGCATGATGGCGCCCTTGCCGAACTGCTTCTCGATCTGGCCCAGGGCCATGTCGAGGGCCTTGTCTCGCTCCACGGATCTTTCCTCTCGCTGCTCGAACCTGTCGTGCCGAACCTGTCGTGCCAAACCTACGGAGGCGGTGTGACGGTCACCGTAATACCAAACAGGTGTTCGATGGGGGATCCCCGACCGGCGTGGACAGCGAGTGGTCGGGCGGGCAAAGCTCGCCCGGACCCCACACCGAGAGGAGCGGCGCAGCGCATGACCGACGAGCCCGACGAGACCGAGCAGAAGCAGGCCGACCGGACCGCGCCGCCCGAGCGTCCCGAGCCCACCGACGATCTGGTCGAGACCCACCACTCGCTCGCCACGCCGGCCGGCGAGCTGCGCTACACCGCCACCGCCGGCCGGGTCGTCCTGCGCGAGGAGCACCTGGAGGACGGCACCTTCGGCGGGTACCGACCCAAGGCCGAGATGTTCGTCACCTCCTACACCCTCGACGGCGCCGATCCGGCCACCCGGCCGGTGACCTTCGCCTTCAACGGCGGTCCCGGCTCGGCGAGCGTCTGGCTGCACCTCGGGCTGCTCGGCCCCCGCCGGGTCGTGATGGGGGATGCCGGCAACCTGCTCCCACCGCCGTGGGGGCTCGCCGACAACCCCGAGACGCTCCTCGCCCACAGCGACCTGGTCTTCATCGACCCCGTCACGACCGGCTTCTCCCGAGTGGTGGAGGGCGGCAAGGCCGCCGAGTACCACGGCTTCCAACGCGACCTGGAGTCGGTGGGCGCGCTCATCCGCCTGTGGACGTCGCGCCAGGGCCGGTGGCTGTCGCCCAAGTTCCTCGCCGGCGAGTCCTACGGCACGATCCGCGCCAGCGCCCTCGCCGACCACCTCCAGAGTCGCTACGGGCTGTTCCCCAACGGGATCATGCTCATCTCCTCGGTGATCGACATGGCCACGATCCGCTTCACCGAGGGCAACGACCAGCCGACGGCGCTGTACCTGCCGACCTACGCCGCCCTGGCCCACTACCACGGCCTCCACGGCGACCGCAGCCTCGAGGACGTGCGGGCGGAGGCCGAGGCGCTGACCGAGCGCGACTACCCCTGGGGCCTCGCCCGCGGCAGCCGCCTCGGCGGCGACGAGCGGGCCGACCTGGTCCGGCGGATCGCGGCCGTGACCGGGCTGTCGGAGGACTACGTCTCGCGGGCGGGGCTGCGCATCGAGCACCAGCGCTTCTTCCGGGAGCTGCTGCGCGACCGCGGCCAGGTGATCGGCCGGCTCGACGGGCGCTTCGTCGGCTGGGAGGCCGACGACGCCGGCGAGAAGCCGTCGGCGGATCCCAGCAACGTCGCCATCCACGGCCCCTACGCCGCCGCCTTCAACCACTACGTCCGCCAGGAGCTCGGGTACGGCAACGACCTGCCCTACGAGATCCTGACCAGCCGGGTGCAGCCCTGGAGCTACGCCGAGTTCGAGGGTCGCGCGGTCAGCATCTCCTCCATGCTCGGGCAGGCGATGCGCCACAACCCGCACCTGCGGGTGCACGTGGCCTGCGGCTACTACGACGGGGCGACCCCGTACTTCGCCGCCGAGCACGCCTTCGCCCACCTGGAGATCCCCGAGCAGCTCCGGACCAACATCGAGGTCCGCTACTACGAGGCCGGGCACATGATGTACGTCCACGAGCCGAGCCGACTGCGCCAGAGCGCCGACCTGGCGGCGTTCGTGCGGGGCTGACCCGCCTGGGCCGTTTGCGGCGGCGTCTGCCCATCGGGCTTCAGGGTCACCGGCCGGGGGCCGATCATCCTGAGGTCACCCGCACGACGTATTGGAGTCCCCCCGTGGCACTGGCGGCTGAACTGGAACCGGCGCTGGCACTGGTCGAGCGCGTGCTCGACCAACGCCGGATCACGCCGGCCTTCCAGCCGCTGGTGCACCTGGCGTCGGGGGAGGTGGTCGGCTTCGAGGCCCTGGCGCGGGGACCGGAGGGGACGGCCGCGCACACACCGGGTGCCCTCTTCGGCCTCGCCGAGCAGCTGGGACGGGTCGGGGAGCTCGACTGGGTGTGCCGTGCCGTCGCGCTGGAGCAGGCCCTCGCCTCCGGGCTCGACCCGTCCTTCAGCTGGTTCCTCAACGTCGAGCCCTCCGGCCTGGCGACCCCCTGCCCCGAGGACCTGAGCCCCGCGCTGTCCGCCGCCCGACGGCTCCGGGTCGTCCTCGAGATGACCGAGCGCGAGGTCGATCGCGACCCCGCCCGGCTCCTCCGGGCGACGGCGGCCGCCCGGAGGTCCCGGTGGGGCGTCGCCGTCGACGACGTGGGCGCGGTCCCGCGCTCGCTCGCCCTGCTGCCCTTCGTGCAGCCCGACGTCGTCAAGCTCGACATGTCGCTGGTCCACTCGCTCGACCACGCCGGGACGGCGGCGGTCGCCAACGCCGTGCGGGCGTACGCCGAGCGCACCGGCGCCGTGATCCTGGCGGAGGGCATCGAGACCGAGGCCGACGAGATGGGTGCGCGGGTGCTCGGCGCCAGCTACGGGCAGGGCTGGCGGTACGGGCGACCCGGGCCGCTCCCCCGTTCCCTGGCCGCACCCCAGCACCCGTTCTGCTTCGGCCAGGTCCTCGACCCCGACACCGGGCGGACCCCCTTCGAGATCGGCGCGGGCAACCGGCCGGTCGGGCGGGCATCCAAGGACCTCCTGGTGCCGATGAGCCTCCACCTCGAGCGCCAGGCCCTCGCGGGCGGCGAGGCGCTGGTCCTGCTGGCGTCGTTCCAGCAGGCCCGCCACCTCACGGCCGGGACCTGCGCCCGCTACGCCGAGCTGGCCCACCGCAACGTCCTGACGGTGGCGATGGCGGCCGGCCTGGACGCCGTACCCGGTGCCGACGGGGTCCGCGCCGTCGACCTGGCGGCCGGCGACCCCCTGCTCGCCGAGTGGAACGTGATCGTCGTGGGCCCCCACTTCGCCGGCGCCCTCCTGGCGCGCGACCTGGGCGACGGCGGCGACGACC
The DNA here is from genome assembly GCA_035702855.1 of Acidimicrobiales bacterium. Lineage (GTDB taxonomy): Bacteria > Actinomycetota > Acidimicrobiia > Acidimicrobiales > Palsa-688 > JAKAQB01. Next base: position 3,044 of record DASSZM010000183.1, read on the forward strand.
GGCAGCGACGCTTCGACTACCTCATCACCCACGACCGGGAGCTGGTGATCCGGGCGGCGAGGGCGATGCTCCGCCGGATCACCGAGCCGTGAACCGCCCGGCGGGCGCTACCGGGCGGTGATGCCCCCGTCGACGGGGATCACCGCCCCGGTGACGTAACTGCCCGCCCGCGATGCCAGCCACAGCGCCACCCCGGCCATGTCGTCGGGTCGCCCCACCCGACCGAGCGGGACCGAGGCGGCGATCCGCTCCCGGGCCCCGGGGTCGTCGAGGGCCCACGCCATCATCCGCGAGTCGAACGGGCCCGGTGCCACGGCGTTGACCGTGATCGACTCGGCCGCCAGCCGGGCCGCCAGCACCCGCGTCAGCTGGTGCACGGCCGCCTTGCTCGCCGCATACGCGTAGTTCTCAGTGCCGGGCACGACGATCCCGTCCACGGAGCCGATGGTGACGACCCGGGACGGGTCGTCGGGCGAGGCGGCGGCCCGCAGGGCCGGCAACAGCGCGACCGTCAACGCGAACACCGCCTCGACGTTGACACCGAGCACCTTGCGCCACGCCGCCGCCGGGTAGTCCTCCAACGGAGCGCCCCAGGTCGCGCCGGCGTTGTTGACCAGGACATCGAGACGACCTTCGACCGCCTCGACCAGGGCGGCGGCCCCCTCGGGGGACGCCACGTCGCCGGGGACGGCCCGGACGGTGGCGCCGTCAGCGGCGACCTCCGAGAGCTCCTGTGCCGCCCGGTGGCATTCCTCGGCCCTGCGCGCCGTGATCAGCACCGACGCGCCCCCGGCCAGGAAGCCGTGAGCGATCATCCGCCCGATCCCCCGCGAACCGCCGGTCACGAGCACCCGCTTCCCCGCAACCGCGAACAGCGTCCGGGGATCACCTGCCGGCTCCGCGACCATGCCGAGACCCTGGCAGCCGGCGGGTGCGCCCGCAAGCGTCGCGCTCCGTGCCGCGGCCGCTTGCGCGCGGGGCGCCGATCCCCCACACTCTGCGTGGGGGCGGAACCACGTCCCCCGCGACGCAGTCCGGAGCGAACGACCAGGCGGTGGTGCCGTGCCCTCCCTCCTCTCCCCCTTCCCGAGACCCCTTCGGCGACGTGCCCTGACCGGCGCGGGCCGAGCGGTCGGCTGCCTGGCGGCGGCCGCGCTCGTGGTGGGGATGCTCACCCACGGCGCCGCGAGCCCGCAGACGCCGCGCGGGAGCCTCGCCGGCGCGGTGAGCCGCCCGACGCTCGCCGGCGAGGCGTCCTTCGCCCGGAGCCGGCTCGCCGCCGACCTGGCCGCCCCCCACCCGGGGCGCCCCGAGGCGCTCACCCATCCCCAGAGCGACTCGCTCGGCTCCACCTTCCCCCACCCGGCGCAGGGAGCGCAGCTGGCCGCAACGAACGGCCCCCTCGGCACCGACGTCTCGGACCACCAGGGCAACGTCAACTGGCCGGCGGTCGTCTCCGCCGGGGACCGCTTCGTGTGGTCGAAAGCCACCGAAGGCACCTACTACACCGACAGCACCTACTTCGCCCAGCAGTACAACGGCAGCTACCAGGCCGGTCTCATCCGCGGCGCCTACCACTTCGCCATCCCCGACAACTCGACCGGCGCCGCCCAGGCCGACTTCTTCGTGGCCAACGGCGGTGGCTGGTCGGCCGACGGGCACACCCTGCCCGGGATGCTCGACCTGGAGAACAACCCCTACGGCGGCGAGTGCTACGGCCTCGACCACGCCCAGATGGTCGCCTGGGTCGTGTCGTTCGACAACGAGTACCGCCGCCTGACCGGCCGCTTCCCCGTGCTCTACACCAACCAGAGCTTCTGGGACACCTGCACCGGCGGCTCGTCGCTCGCCGCCGTGGACCCCCTCGACGTCGCGGCGTGGGGCCCGAGCCCGTCGCCACTGCCCGGCGGGTGGGGCACGGCGACGGTCTGGCAGTACACCGACGCCAACAGCCTCGGCTACGACGGCGACATGTACCTCGGCACTCCCGCCGGCCTGCAGGCGTTCGCCTACGGCACCGGCGGCGTCGACCCGACGGGGCCGGTCACGACGACGACCGTCCCGACCACCACCTCCACGACCGCGCCGGGCACCACCTCGACCACCGCCCCCGCGTCGACGACCACCACGACGATGCCGGCGGTCCGACCGGAGTTCACCACCGTCGGCGGCACGACCTTCACCGCCGGGCAGGCCGGCAGCTACAGGGTGCACGCCACCGGGCTCCCGGCCGCCACCTTCTCCCTCGCCGGCGCACCGACGTGGCTGCACATCTCCCCGGCGACGGGGACGATCAGCGGCACGCCGCCCCCCACCGCCGGGGGCGACACCTCCCTCACGGTCGTGGCCTCCAACCGGGGGGGCAGCACCAGCCAGCCGTTCGTGCTGACCGTCGACCGCCAGCCCGCCATCGACGGCTGGTACCACCTCGGATGGCGGGCCAACACCAGCCGGGCGATCGCCTGGTTCGTGGGCGCCTACCCCGGGGCGACGGTCACGGTCACCGGCCAGTTCCCGCCGGGCGTCACCTCCCACGGCGTCGCCACCAAGGCGGTCGTGTGGGGCCGACCGCAGCGGGCCGGCA
>DASSZM010000002.1:0-8344 GCA_035702855.1 Acidimicrobiales bacterium
CCGTCTTGGCCGCGTCGACGGCCATCACGGCCAGCAGCCGGCCCCGGAGACGGTGGCCATCGCCCACGCCATCGCCGAGGCATGCTGGGACGCCGGCGTCCCGCGCTCGGCGCTGCACTTCCTGCCCTGCGCCGACGACGATGCCGGCCGGCGCCTCGTCACCCACCCGGATGTCGACGCGGTGGTGCTGACCGGGTCGTGGGACACGGCGAGGATGTTCCTCGGGTGGCGCCCGGGGCTGCACCTGCACGCCGAGACCAGCGGCAAGAACGCCATCGTCGTGACCGCCGCCGCCGACCTCGACCGCGCCGTCGCCGACCTCGTGCACTCCGCCTTCGGGCACGCCGGGCAGAAGTGCTCGGCGGCCAGCCTGGCGATCGTCGAGGCCTCGGTCTACGACGACGAGCGCTTCCGCCGGCAACTGGCCGACGCCGCAGCGACGCTGCGGCCAGGACCGGCATGGGACCCGGCCACGACGATCGGGCCGCTGATCCGGCCGGCCGAAGGGCCGCTCGCCGACGCCCTGACCCGCCTCGAGCCCGGCGAGCACTGGCTGCTCGCCCCCCGCCAGGATCCCCGCAACCCGCAGCTGTGGTCGCCGGGCATCAAGCTCGGCGTGGCACCGGGGTCGCCGTTCCACCTCACCGAGTGCTTCGGGCCGGTGCTCGGGGTGATGCGCGCCGCCGACCTCGACGAGGCCATCGCCTGGCAGGACCAGCCGGCCTACGGCCTCACCGCCGGCCTCCACAGCCTCGACCCCGCCGAGATCAGCCGCTGGCTCGAGCGGGTCCAGGCCGGCAACCTCTACGTCAACCGGCACATCACCGGGGCCATCGTCCGCCGCCAGCCGTTCGGCGGCTGGAAGCGCTCCGTCGTCGGCCCCGGCGCCAAGGCCGGCGGCCCGCACTACGTCGCCAGCCTCGGCACGTGGCGGGACACCTGGGACGGCCCGGCCGACGCCTTCGGCGACGCCGTCGCCCGGGCCCGCCGCACGACGCTGGCGCCCGCGGACCCGAGCGGCCTCGCCGCCGAGGCCAACGTGCTGCGCCACCGGCCGCTGCACTGCGTGTTGGTGCGTGCCGGCGAGGGCGTCGACGACCGCGCGGTGGCGCTGGCGTTGGCCGCCGGTCGGGCCGTCGGCGCCGACGTCACGGTCAGCAGCCCCCGGCCCCGACCGGGCGCCCACATGGTCGAGGCCGACGACGCCTTCGTCGTGCGGGCCGGCGCCGGCGGCTGGGACAAGGTCAGGATCCTCGGCGCGGTGGCCGACGCCACCCTGCTCGACGTCTACGACCGGGGGGTGTGGGTCGACACCTCGCCGGTCGTCGCCGATCCGGAGGTCGAGGCCCTGCGCTGGGTGCGGGAGCAGGCCGTCAGCCTCACCCTGCACCGCCACGGCAACCTGACCGGTCGCTACGACCGGGTGGTGCGGGCGCTGCACCGGGCGGACTGAGCCTCACGGGCGGGACCGAGCCTCACGGGCGGGACCGAGCCTCGGAGCGGACGGCGCCTCAGCGGGCGGTGCGGACCGCCTCGACGGCGGCGGCGAACGCCTCCGAGCGCGCCCGGTAGTCCCGGTAGCGCCCGAAGCTGGCGGCGGCCGGCGAGAGCAGCACGACCCCGTCGGGGCGGGCCCACGCCCACCCGTCGCGCACCGCCGCAGCCAGCTCGCCGGCCATGCGGACCTCGAGCGTGCCCGCGTCGCGCACCGGTGGGCCGGATCGGGTGGCGCGCTCGACGGCCTCGGCGATGCGGGCACCGTTGTCGGGCAGTGCCAGCAGGAGGGTCGGGTCGGCGCGGCCCAGCAGGTGGGCGGCGAGCGGCCCGTAGTCGATGCCCCGGTCGTGCCCGCCGGCGAGCAGGGCGACCCGCCTGCCGGCGAAGACGTCGAGGGCGGCGACGGTGGGCAGCACGTTGGTCGACAGGCTGTCGTCGACGAACAGCACCCCGTCGACCGACGCCACCGGGCGCAGCCGGCTCGCCAGGGGCTCGAAGCCGTGGCCGGCGGCCGCCAGCCGCCGGGGGTCGCCGGCGCCGTCGACACCGGTGGCCGCCAGGGCGGCGCCGGCCAGCAGGGCGTTGCGCCGGTTGTGGTCGCCGAGCAGCCCCAGGGTGTCCACCCACGCCTGCCCGCTGCTCGGCGGGTGATCGAGGCCGACCCAGTGCACGTCCGGGCCGAGCTGGTCGCGGTGGGCCCGCACGACCGGGTCGTCGCCGTTGGCAACCGTCACCGCGGCGCCGGGTCGGCTGCACAGCGAGAGCTTGTCCCGGTAGTAGGTCTCGACGTCGCCGTGCCAGTCGAGGTGGTCGGGGGACAGGGAGGTGACCACGACCACCCGGGGGGAGCGGGCCACGTCGGCGGCCTGGAAGCTGGAGGTCTCGATGATCCAGAGGTCGGGGCCGCCGGCGGGCTGGGGGGCCGCCGGGTCCCACGGCGGGCGGCCGATGTTGCCCCCCACGAACGGCCGCCGCCCGAGCCCGGCCGCCAGGTGCCCGGCGACGGCAGCGGTGGTGCTCTTGCCCTTGGACCCCGTGACGCACACCACCCGGTCGCCGGGTGCGTCCTGCAGCCACAGGGCGAGGCCGCCGGTGACGGCCACGCCGGCCGCTTCGAGCGCCGCCACCTCGGGGCCGTGGCGGCTGACGCCGGGCGACTTGACGACGACGTCGCAGCCGGCGAGAGCCTCCAGGCCGCCGCCGGCGACGGGCACCACCGGCCGGCCCTCGACGGGCCCGGGGACGGCGTCGTCCACGACCACCGCGGGCGTGATGCCCAGGGCGGCGAGCCGGCGCAGGTTGGCGGCACCCTCGACCCGGGCGCCCCACACGCCGACCCGCCGGCCGCCGAGGTCAGCCCAGGAGATCGCCGGGCGCATACCGCTCGGGGACGTGGCTCGGGCCGAGCTGGCCGAGCAGGCGCCCGGCGCCGGCCCCGGCGCCGGCGGGCAGCTCGGCCACCAGCTCCTGCAGCAGGGCGGTCCCGGCCCGGTCCGGCCGGGCGGCCGCCAGGGCCGCCGCCGCCCGGCACTCGCCGACCTCGCCGACACACTCCCACGGCTTCACGTCGGGCGACCGACCGAGCAGGGCCCGGAACCGGGGCGCCAGCGACGGGTCGTCCAGCGGCTCCCGGCCGCCGAACACGTCGCCCAGGGTCCCCGCCGGCACGAACGGCGCCAGCACGAGGTCGATGAAGCAGCACTTGTCGCAGCGCCCGCACCAGTGATCGAGGCGGCGGGCCGGGTCCAGGGCGAACGCCCGGTTGCAGCTACGGAACACCCGGTGGTACTCGCCGAGGTCGGCGAAGCGGCGGGCGACCCACAGCTCGCTCCACGGGCGCAGCCACGAGAAGTAGGCGGGCGGCGGGGCGATCGAGCGCGCCAGGTGGGACCGCAGCAGCTCCTCGAAGGCGAGGCTCTTGGACCACTGGTGGTTGACGCTGCCGCCCCCCGGCAGCTCGACGTTGCCGATCGAGGCCGACCACTCGTTGGACATGACCACGGCGTCGTGGTCGCGCAGCACGGCGACGAGCAGGGCGATCGCCGACAGCACCCCGGTGACCGGCACGTGCCCGTTGAGCCAGCCGTGCGACGCCGAGTCGAGGATCGCCGGGTCCAGGGCGCGCGACGCCCGGGCCACCGGCAGGCCGGTGGCGGCGGCGGCGTCCTCGATGGCCGCGAAGCGGTCGCCCTCGCGGCTGAGCACGAACAGGGTGGTGCCCCCGGCCGGCCGGCGGGCCCGCACCCCCTCGACGGTCACGATCGAGTCGATGCCGCCGCCGAAGGGCACCAGCGGGGCGTCGGCGGGCGCTTCCCGGCTCACCGGCGGCCCGAGCTCGGTGCCGCCCACGAGCCGCAGGGCGGCGAGGTCGAGGCCGTTGCGGTAGGCGAACTCGCCGAGGCCCTGGCGGTAGAAGTCGAGCAGCAGGGCGCCGTCCCCGGCGCGCACGGGCGTGGCGCCCAGGTCCAGCACCGGGGGCGCCCCCGCCTTGTAGTAGGAGACCCCGGCGAGGAGGAACACCAGCCGGGCGGCCTCACCGGCGGCCGGGGTCCGCCAGGCGGCGGGGTCGGCCTCCACGCCCACCCGCTCGGCGAACTCCCGACCGTCGAGGGCGTAACGGCAGACGAGCTGGCCGGCCTCGGGGTCGACGTCCCAGCCGAGGTAGCGGAACGCCGCCGCCGGCCCGAAGCCGCCGCCGCCCGCCTGGCGGGGGGTGGCCGTCACGGGGCGCCAACCGGCAGGGCCCGCCGCGCCAGGCCGAGCTCGATGATCCGCTCGAGCAGCTGGCGGGGGTAGAGCGGCGGCTGCTCGGCGAGGGCCTGGTGGTAGAGGACGGTGGAGGGGGTGAGCCCGGGGAGGGTGTTGGCTTCGATGACCACGACCTCGCCGCTGTCGGCGTGGACGAAGGCGTCGATGCGGGCGTAGCCGGCGATGCCGAGCGCCTCGGCCACCGCCTCGATGCGCCGGCGGGCGGCGTCGACGGCCTCGGGACGCACGCGCCCGAGCGGCGGGGCGGGCGGCGGGGTGATGTTGACGCCGGTGCCGCCCATGAACTTCTCCTCGAGGCTGAGCACCCCGGCGGTGGCGATGGTCATGCTCGGTGAGAGGGCCCGCAGGGCGCCGGGCGCCCCGAGGACGCCGACGGTGACCTCGATCCACCCGTTGCCGGTCGGTTCCCACCCCAGCCGGGTGGAGCCGCCTTCGCCGGGCACGACGCTCACCCGGTCGGTCTCGACGAAGGCCTCGAGCAGCAGGGCCTCGGCGCCGTCGGGGGGGAGCTCGACGACCTGGTCGGCGGCGAGCTTGGAGAAAGTCCCCGGGCCGATGCGGGTCGCCCCCCGGCGGAGGTGCTCCAGGTAGGCGGCCCACTCGCCCTCCCCGGCGAGAGGCACGACCCCGGCGGAGCACCCGTCCGCCAGCGGCTTGACGACGAGCGTGGTGGTCCCGCACGCCTCGACGGCGTCGGCCCAGGCGCGGGCCGGGTCGGCGGGGAGCCCGACGCGGCGCCGGGGAGCGCTGGTCACGCCGGCGATCCCGGCGGCGACGACGGCGCGGCCGGTGCGCTCCTTGTCCATCGCCAGGGCGGACGCCTCGGGACCGGAGCCGTTGTAGGCGACGCCCAGCGCGTCGAGGCGGCGCTGGAGCGTGCCGTCCTCGCCGGCGCCGCCGTGCAGGGCGTTGAAGACGAACCCGTGGGCGGCCACCAGCTCCTCGAGACCGACCTTGCGGGGCCGGTCGGCGCCGGCGGACAGCTGCCAGGGCTCGAGGGCCAGGCGCCGGCGGACGTCGCCCGCCACCCGCCCGGCCGCCTCGCCGGCACCGGCGGCCTCCTCGCAGGCCGCCACGATCTCCTCGACGGTGTGGCGCAGGGCGGTCGGGTACGACAGCAACCAGGCGTCGCCGTCGCGGTCGAGGAGGGCGGGGCGGGGCTCGAAGCGGTCCGAGTGCAGCAACTTGAGCCACACGTTGGTGCCGGACAGCACCGACACCTGCCGCTCGGCGGTCGTCCCACCGAAGAGCACGACGACCGGCCGCCGGCCCTCGGCGTGCTCGTCGGTGGCGCGCCAGGCCGCCAGCGGGGCGGCGACCCCGGTGCGGGCGCACGCCCGGGACACGACCAGCCGGAGGGCGTCGCGGTGGGTCATGCCCGCCTGGGCCGCCTGGATGAACAGGAAGCTGTTCTGCTCCATCCCGCTGATCGGGTTGACGTCGGAGACGACGACCTCGCCGTCGGAGCGCAACCAGGCGTCGATGCGGGCGAAGTCACGCAGGCCGAGCACGGCGAACGCCCGCTCCGCCGTGGCCCGCACGGCGTCGACCACCTCGCCGGGGAAGCGGGGCGGGCAGTGGTAGCGGGTGTCGTCGCTCGGCAGGTACTTGTGGCGGTAGCTGAGGATCTCGTGCCCCGAGCGGCGCCGCAGCTCCACCTCGACGGGCGGGAGGGCGACCGGGCCGCCGGGCCCGTCGACGACGACGGTGGTCACCTCGACGCCGTCCACCCAACCCTGGACGACCACCCGCCCGTAGCGCCCCGCCCGGGCGAGGATGGCGCCGACCCGGTCGGCGCCGTCGGGGTGCACGGCCACGCCCAGGCTCGAGCCCCCGGCGGACGGCTTGGAGACGAGGGGGGTCCCCGGCGGGGCCAGGGCGGCCAGCCGCTCCCCGACCGCGGCGGGGTCCTCGCCGGCGTCGACCACGGCGTGGGCGACGGTGCGGACACCCGCGGCCGACAGGTGCTCGGCGCAGCGGTGCTTGTCGTAGGCGACGGCGCAGGCGTCGGGGCCCGAGCCGACGTAGGGCACCCCGGCGCCCTCCAGGATTCGCTGCACCCCGCCGTCCTCGCCGAAGGCGCCGTGCAGCACCGGGAACGCCAGGTCGCAGCCCCGCAGGCGGGCGGCCAGCTCGTCGGGGGTCAGCGGCGTCGACGAAACGCCCAGCTTGAAGTCGAAGTCGTCGGGGGTGTTGGAGTACAGCAGCGGCCGGGTGACCGGGAAGGGGCGGCAGGCGCCGTCGAGGTAGATCAGCTCGGCCAGCTCCACCCCGGGGCCCTCGAGGTGGTCGGCCACGGAGCGGGCCGAGTTGAGGGAGATGCCCCGCTCCGGGGACGGACCGCCGAACAGCAGGGCCACGCGCACGGCCCGCAAGCCTACCGAGCCGGCCCCGCCGGACCGGTCAGTGCCGGGTCAGGATCCGCTGGACGCGGGGGCCGAGCCGGGCCATGAGCTCGTGGGCGATGGTGCCGCTCGACCGGGCCAGCTCCTCCACCGGCAGCGACCAGTCGTGCTGGCGCCCGTAGACGAGGACGTCGGTGCCGACCCGGGCCTCCGGGCAGGAGGTGAGGTCGACGGCCATCGAGTCCATCGAGACCCGGCCGACGATCGGGCAGCGCACCCCGGCCACCACCACCGCCCCGGCGTTGGACGCGCTGCGGGGGACGCCGTCGTGGTACCCGGCGGGGACGATCCCGACCCGGCGGCCGCCGGCGGGGGCGGTGAAGGTCCCGCCGTAGCCGACCCGCTCCCCGGCCGGGACGTCGACCACCTCGACGATCCGGGAGACCAGGCCGACGGCGCACTGCAGCTTGGCGAGCTCGGCGGTGGCCGGCGACGGCTGCACGCCGTAGAGGCCGAGCCCGATCCGGACCATGTCGAAGCGGGCCTCGGGGATCCGGATGGTCGCCGCCGTCGCCGCCGCGTGCCGCACCAGGCCGCCCATCCCCCCGGCGGCCAGGGCGTCGCCCACCCCCCGGAAGCGGCGGAGCTGCTCGGCGGTGGCGGCGTCCTCCGCCGGGTCGTCGGCGGACGCCAGGTGGGTCATCAGCCCGGTCACGGCCACCCCCGGGGCGGCGGCCAGCCGCCGGGCGGCGGCCACGGCGGCGTCGGGGGCCAGTCCGGTGCGGTGCATGCCGCTGTCGACCTCGACGTGGACGGCGATCCCGTCCCCGCCGGCGTCGGCGGCGAGGACCGCCTCGAGCAGCTCGGGACCGTAGACCAGCGCCGTGAGACGGTACCGGAGCATCTTCGGCAGCTCGGCGGCGGTGCCGAGCAGGACCAGGATCGGGACGGCGATCCCGGCCCGCCGGAGGGCGACGCCCTCGTCGACGCCCGACACGCCGAGGGCGTCCACCCCGGCGGCCTGCAGGACGCCGCTGACGCTGGCGGCGTCGGTGCCGTAGGCGAGCGCCTTGACCATGCCCATGATCCGCACCGACGGCCCGACGATGCGGCGGAAGGAGGTGACGTTGTCCTCGAGGTTGTCCAGGTCGAGGTAGAGGCGAGTCGGCGCCATGGACTCCATGAGGGCGACGGTCAGGTCGCCGATGCCGCGCTCGGGCGGCGACTGGACGAGCACCACGTCACCGGCGTGGAGCTCGGCGACGAGCCACTCGCGCAGCCGGTCGGAGTCGTCGAGCAGGCGGACCTCGGCGGCGGGGTCGAGGGCGGCGAGGGCGGCGGCCACGACCTCGTGGGAGGGCAGCGCCAGCCCGTAGACCGCCGAGGCGCCCTCGCTCACCAGGGCGGCGGCGAACGCCTGCGCCGACTCGCGGCTCGGGTGCTCGAGCGGCTCGGCCAGCACCACCGCGCAGCGCTGGCCGGGGCCGGTCAGGCCGGCGGCGGCCCGCACGGCGGCCCGCACGGCAATCGGGTCGGGGGTGGCGACGTCCCGCACGACGGTGACCCCGCCGGGGCTGCGCCAGATCTCGAGGCGGGTCGACGTGGGCACGTAGGCCGCCGCCGCCTCCAGCAGCGCCGGCGCCCCCACGCCGAGCAACCAGGCGGCGCTGACGGCGGTGCGCACGTCCTGCAGGACGGCGTCGGAGGGGGTCCGGGCGAGGATGCTGCCGGCG
>DASSZM010000043.1:0-22650 GCA_035702855.1 Acidimicrobiales bacterium
CTGGGGCGACAACCTCACCGGGTCGGCGTCGCTCGCCGCCGGCCATCCCATCCGGGTCGAGATGGCCCTGACCGACGACCAGGCCGTGATGTCGGGCTACACCGTCGTCAAGCTGGACACGACCGTCGCCGACCGGCTCTCGCCCTACGGCACGAAGGCGATCCCGGGCACCGACGGCACCTACACCGCCGAGATCACCCCGATGCCGGCCCGGGTGTGGGTCGCCGGGGCGACCCTGTCGGTCACCGACCCCGCCGGCGCCACCGCCACCTTCCCCATGCCCGGGGAGATCAACGCGACCGGCGCGGTGGTGTTCGGGTACAACTGGCGCCCGTCCGAGCCCGGTGGCTACACCCTCGCCTTCCACGTGCCCGCCGGCACCGTGAACATCACCAACAGCACCGCCCTCGCCGTGACGGTCAAGTCCGGTAGTGGCGGAGGTGGCGGTGGCGGCGGAGGTGGCGGTGGCCGCGGCCGACACTGAGACAGCCGATCGCCTCCGACGGTCCCCGGGGCTCGTCGCCCGGGGACCGCCGGCGCGTGGGCTACGACCCGACGGTGTAGCTGTAGGGCAGGGCGGCGACGTCGCTGCCGCCGGGCAGCACCCCCGGCGTGCCGAGCGAGGCGGTGGCGTTGACCGGGTCGTAGGTGTCGACGTAGAGCGTGCCCGACACGACCGTGCCGGCGGCCCCGGCGGGGGTGATCGTCACCGGGATGGTGGCGGTCTGGCCCGGCTGGACGACGATGGGGCTGAACGCCGCCGCCGGATTGGACGCCGCCTGCCACAGGTCCCCGGTCGGCGCGCTGACCGCCGGGTCGAAGGCGGCGGTCGTGGCGGTCATCGCCACCGGGATCCTCGTCGGCGGGAAGCCCTTGACCCCGGCGGGCCCGTTGCGGTCGGCCACGACGAACCACACCCCCGAGCTCAGGGCACCGCTCGGGGCGGTGACCGTGACCGTCGGGTCGGGCGTCGTCCCCGGGGCGGAGGCCACGTCCGGGTCGCCGTACTCGAAGCCGGCCTCGACGGTCGCCGGGCCGGGGGCGACGGCGGTGGCGGTCAGCGAGGTGCTGTGGGACGGCACCAGGTAGAGGGGGGAGAGGCCCGACGCCGGGTTGGGGACCAGGTCGTAGCCGACCGTCCCGCTCGACAGCGACACCGTCGTCGAGGTGGGGAGCCGGGCGTCGACGAAGTACTCCTCGGGGCTGGTCCCGCCGTTGGTGACCGACACGTCGACGGTCGTGGGCTGGCCGGCGGGCAGCGTCGTGGCCGCCGAGTCCGGCAGCGTCGGGGCGGACACGGCGGCGGCGGTGGTGGAGAGGGTGACGGTGTAGGGCTGGAAGACCTGGGTGCCCGACACCCGGTTGTAGAAGTTGATGGCCAACGTCCAGGTCCCTGCGGCCGGCGAGACCACGTGGAGCTGGGCGCCGTCCTGCCAGTCGAGCCGGGCGGTGGACAGGCCGTTGGCGGCCAGGGAGCTGGAGGCCATCGAGCCGACCATGCCGTCGGGGGCGATGAGCTGGGCGTAGAAGGTGTCCTGCTTGCTGGCCACGGTGATGTCGGCGGCGAGGGCGGGCTCGCCGGGGGGCACCTGCAGCTGGTAGTAGGCGCTCTGCCCGGTCGACGGGGCACGACCGTTGCCGCCGGTGAGCGTGCCGGTGAAGGTGGTGGTCGGCGCCGGGGTGGGCACGTAGCTGCGCAGGACGACGGGCACCGATGTCGCCAGGGTGAACGCCGGCGCGGCGGCGGTGCTGCGGATGGTGAGCTGGCCGGCCTGGTCCCCCGGCGTGGCCGGGGTGGTGGCGTCGAGGGTCACCGTGCCCGACGCCCCGGCCGCCAGCCGCAGGGTGGGGGCGGACAGCGTCCCGAGCGGCACCCACGTCGCCACCTGGGCCGCGAACTGCACGGCGGTGGCGTTGGAGCCGGCCTGGATGACCGCCGTCCAGGTGCCGGGCTGCGGGTCGGCGACGGTGGCCTCACCGTGGGCGCCCATCCCCTGCGGGAGGCTGTAGGAGGCGAGGGCACCGTCGGGGGCGAGCAGGTACACGCCGGCGGCGCTGTTGAGATCGGCGGAGCTGACCGACGGCGAGGTGTAGGCGATCTGGGCGTCGAGGCGCGCCTGGCCGGCGGGCACCGTGAACGTCTCCTTGGTGGCGGCACCCGACGGCAGGGAGGCGGAGGCGGCGTCGACGGGGGTCTCGGCGCCGAGCATGCGGCTCGACAGGACCAGCGACACCGGCCCGGTGCCGTCGTTGGTGAGCGTCTCGCTCAGCGTCTCGGTGGTCCCGGGGGGGGCGGCGGCGGTGAGCTGGTCGCTGGAGGTCAGCACGGCATGGCCGACCGGCGGCCCGGTGCCGCCCGGGTAGGAGCGGGCGGCCAGGACGGCGGCGTAGGCGTCGAGCATGCCGGCGCCCTGCTGGTCGCCCGGGCTCTGCACGTTCTCGGCGGTGGAGGTGATGAGCTGCTCGACCACCGCCGGCGACGGCGAGGCGCCGGCGTGGCTGTCCCGGTAGGCCTGGATCACCAGGGCGGCGACGCCGGCGGTGAGCGGTGCCGCCTCGCTGGTGCCCCCGGCCAGCTGGAAGCTCGACGGCCGTCCGGCGTCGTTGGTGCACGACTGGTACAGCGGCGAGGGGGAGCACAGCGCCCAGTTGAGGTCCCCCGGGGCGACGACGTCGACGGTGCCGCCCTGCTGGTCGACCCCACCCGAGCTCATGGCGCTCATGTTGTTGTCGAGCCACGTGGTCACCGGGGTCGGCGGGGTCACCCCGGCCTGGAGGTAGGCCCGGTAGCTGGTGGTGGCCCCGGCGGCGATCACCCCCGGATCGGTCGCCGGCGAGCCGACCGTGCCGGTGGGGCCGGCGTCGCCGGACGCCACCGTCACCGTCACCCCCCGGGCGGCGGCCAGGTCGTTGGCCTGCTTGATCAAGTCGAAGGCGGCGACGTCGGGGAACGGGTTGGTCCCGAGCGACTCGTTGAGCACGTTGACGTGGTCGTGCAGGACCGCCCAGTTGATGGCCTGCAGGATGGTGGAGCTCCACGCCACGCCGTTGCCGAACACGTCGAGGCCGACGAGGCTGGCTCCGGGCGCAGCCCCGAGGATGCGGATCCGGCACGGGGTGGCCAGACCGGAGCCGTACTGGCGCAGGTCGTAGACCTGCCGGCCCTGGGCGGCGATCGAGCTGGCGTCGAGGAAGGCCTCGCCACCGGCGGTCGGGCTGCCGGTCCCCCACCCGCTGAAGTCCTGGTAGTCCACGAAGACGTGCTGGCCGTCGGGCCGGACGAAGTCGGGGTTGTTGGTGTCGATCCCGTCGGCGATGAAGCCGACCTTCACGCCCGCCCCGGTGTAGCCGAGGGCCTGGGCGGCGGCCCCCTTGCCGCTCTGGGTGGCGGCGTGGATCAGGCCGAGCGCCTCGGGGTCGAGCTGGACCGCCTTGCCGGTGGTGCAGGCCCCGGCAGGGAGCCGGGCGGTGCCGGGGGCGCCGCCGCCGGGGTGGACGGTCGGGCTGGTCTCGTGGACGGCGACATCGGGCACGACCGCCGCCACGGCCGGGTCGGCCCGCAGCCGGGCTTCCTCGCCGCCGGAGACGGTGGCGACCACGTCGTCGACGAGGGCGAGGCCGTGCACGTCCTTGGAGCCGGTGAGGTGCAGCTCGCCCAGCACCGGGCGTTGCACGGTCGCCGCCTCCTGCTCCCGCAGACCTGCCCGGAGGCCGGCGGTGGTGGCGAGCCCGTTGCGCAACTCGACGATCACCCGGTGGGTGACCCCCTGCGCCAGGCGGTGCTCGAGGGCGGGGGTGAGCGGCGCCTCCGACGCGCGCCGCGAGGCCCCACCGGCGGTGGCGGTCGGTTGGGCCGCGGCGACCGCCGGGCTCGAGCACAGCGCGATCAGCGCCGCCGAAGCGAGCGTCGCAACCCGGCGCGTCCGTCCCACGATCACCCGAAGCCTTTCCGCCGGGCGCCTGCGGCCCGAGGAGCTGCGAGTGTACGGACGCGCCCCACGGCGGTCAACGGCCCGGCGACGGCCGGACCGGTGGCCGGCGTGCCGGCCGGCGACCCCGGGGGGCGCCCGCCGGCACGGCGCTCACGAGCCTGCCGAGACGGTGTAGGTGTAGGGAAGCGCCGCCAGCTCGCTGCCGGAGGGGACGATCACCCCGGCGTTGGAGAGGCTCTCGGCGGCCTGCTGGTTGATGGCGCTGTAGTCGTCGACGTACAGCGTGCCCGACACCGTGGTGCCGGCGGGCCCCTGCGGGGTGATGGTCACCGGGATCGTCACCGTGTGCCCGGGTTCGACCAGGTACGGCGTGCCGCCGGCGGTCGGGTCGACGGCGGTCTTCCAGATGTCGCCGGTCGGCGAGCTGACCGCCGGGTCGAACGCCGCCGTGGTGGCCGTCATCGACGTGCTCACCGTCGTCGCCGGGTACCCCTTCAGGCCGTCGGGGCCGGCCAGCTCGGGCGTGACGGTCCACTCCCCGGCGGGCACGCCGGGGGAGCCGGGGCCGTAGGTCCCCGTGGCCGTCTTGCTGGGCGTCGCCGGGTCGACGAGGACGTCGGGGTCACCGAAGAGGTACGAGTAGTCGAACACGACCGGCCGGGGGCCGGTGGCGCTGGCGGTGATCGCCGACGTCTGCGGGGGCACCACGTAGGTCGGCGCGTCGACGCCGTTGGGCGGCACCGGTGCGGCGGCGCTGGTGAGCGACCGGAGCTTGACCGTGGCGGTCGTCGCCAGGCGGGCGTCGACGAAGTACTCCTCCGGCGTGGTCCCGTTGTTGGTGACCGTCACGTCGACGGTGCTCGGCGTCCCCGCCGGCAGGGTCGTGGTGGCCGCGTCGGGCAGCCCGCTGGCGCTCACCGCCGGGGCGGTGGTGTCGAGGCTGACGGTGAACGGCTGGTTCACCACCGTCCCCGACACCCGGTTGTAGAAGTTGATCGCCAGGGTCCAGGTGCCGGCGGCCGGCGACAGGACGTGCAGCTGGGTGCCGTTCTCCCAGACGAGGCGGGAACCGGCGGCGCTCTGGGTGAGCAGGGAGTTCGACGACGTCGACTCCGCCACCCCGCCTGGGCTGATCAGCTCGGCGGTGAAGGTGTCCTGCGAGGATGCGGGCACGATCGAGGCGTTGAGCGCCGGGGTGCCGGCCGCGACCGGCACCTCGTAGTAGGCGCTCTGGCCGGTGTCGGTCGCCCGGCCGTTGCCGCCGGTGACGATGCCGGTGAACGTGGAGGTGGGCGACGCCTGCGAGCGCAGGATCACCGCCACCGAGGTCTGCACCCCCCAGTACGGCAGGCCCGGGGTGGTGTTGCGGATCAGGATGGAGCCGCTCTCGTCACCGGGACCGGCCGGGGTGGTCGTGGTCAGGGTGACCGGGGCGGAAGCACCGGGCGCCAGGGTGAGCGTGCTCGGCGAGAGGGTCCCGAGCGAGCGCCACGTCGCCACCTGGGCGAGGAAGTGGGCGGTGCTCGGCGCCCCGCCGACGATCAGCGCCGTCCACGTGCCCGGCGCCGGGTCGGCGACGACGGCCTCGCCGTGGGCCCCCATCCCCTGCGGCAGGCTGTTGGCGGCGAAGGTCCCGCCCGGGCCGTACAGGTAGATGCTGACCGCCCCTGCGAAGTTGGTCGACTCCGTCGAGGACGACGTGTAGGCGACCTGGGTCTTGAGGCGCGCCTGGTGGGCCGGCACCGTGAACTGCTCGGTGGTGGCGTAGCTGTTGGCGCCCGTGAGGGAGCTGGTCGTGTCCGACACCGTCGTCTCCGGGCCGAGGACCCGGGTCGACAGGTCGTAGGTGGCCGTGCCGGCGCCGTTGTTGGTCAGGGTGTCGGTCAGGGTCACCGGGCTCGACGGGGCGGCGGCGGTGTCGAGCTGGTCGCTCGAGGTGAGCACCGTGTGGCCGGCCGGGCTGACGCTCGCCCCGGCGTAGGAGCGGGCGGCGAGCACGGCGGCGTAGGCGTTGAGCATGCCGGCGCCCTGCTGGTCGGCGGGGGCGGAGACGTTCTCGGCGGTGGAGGTGATGATCTGCTTGACGACCGCGGGGCTGGGCGACGCGCCGTGGTGGCTCCCCCGGTAGGCCTGGATCACCAGGGCGGCCACGCCGGCGGTGAGCGGAGCGGCCTCGCTGGTGCCGCCCTCGAGGGTGAAGTCCTCCCCCTTGCCCTGGGCGTTGGCGCAGCCGGAGTACAGGTGGAGGTTGGACGAGCAGAGCACCCAGTTGAGGTCGCCGGGGGCGAGGACGTCGACGGTGCGACCCGACTCGGTGACCCCGCCGGAGCTGAGGGCGCTGACGTTGTTGTCCAGCCAGTGGTGCAAGCTGCTCTCGAGGGGCACGATGCCTGCCTGGAGGTAGGCCCGGAAGGTGGTGGACGCCCCGGCGTCGATGACCGCCGGGTCACTGGCGGGCGACCCGATGGTGTTGGTCGGCCCGGCGTCGCCGGCGGAGACCGTGACGGTGACGCCGCGGGCGATGGCGGCGTCGTTGGCCTGCTCGGTCAGGTCGAGGGCCTGCACGTCCGGGAAGGGGTTGGAGCCGAACGACTCGTTGAGGACGTTGACGTGGTCGTGCAGCACGGCCCAGTTGATGCCCTGGAGGATCGTCGAGCTGTACGCCGACGGGGCGCTGCCGAACACGTTGATGTCCACCAGGCTGGCGCCGGGGGCGACGCCGAGGATCCGGATGCGGCACGGCTGGGCGAGGCCGGTGCCGAAGCCCTGGAGGTTGTAGACCTTGCGACCCTGGGCGGCGATCGAGCTTGCGTCGAGGAACGACTCGATGCTGGCCGTGCCCTGCGGGCCGCCGTTGCCGGTGTTGCTGAAGTCCTGGTAGTCGACGAAGACGTGCGAGCCGTTGGGGCGGATGAAGTCGGGCTGGTTGGTGTCGATCCCGCCGGCGATGAACGCCACCTTCACGCCCGCCCCCGTGTAGCCGAGCGCCTGCGCCGTGGCGCCCTTGCCGCTCTGGCTGGCGGCGTGGATCGTCTCGACCGCCTCGGGGTTGAGCTGGACGGCCTTGCCGCCCGGGCAGACCCCGGCGGGGGTCTTGAAGCCGGCGGCCTGGGAGGTCGACGCCCCCGGGCGGGCCGTCACCGGGGCGCCGAGCGGCACCACGCTGTCGGGGATGACCTCCGACACCGCCGGGTCGGAGCGCAGCCGGGCCGCCTCCCCCGACGACACGGTGGCGGTGACGGCGTCGACGAGCGACAGGCTGTGCACGTTGCGGGCGTGGGTCTCCCGCAGCTGGGCGAGCACCGGCCGCTGCACGGATGCCGCCTCCGCCTCGAGCGCGCCGGCGGTGCGGCCCACGCTGGCCAGGCGGCTTCGCAGGACCACGATCACCCGCTGGTCCACGTTGCTGGAGAGGGCCCGGGCCGTCGCCGCCGTCAGCGGCGCCTGGGTCCCCCCGGTGGCCGCCGGGAGGCCGGTGGGTGTCGCCCCGGCGGTGACCGGCGACACCACCAAGGCAGCGAGCGCCAGCGGCAACCCGCCGGCGACCCTTCGCAACGAACGCTTCATCCCGCGCCTCCCCGTGTACGGCCTGGCGCCGCCGGCGGCAGCCTAGGAATGGCACGGCCCGGCGTCAATCCTCGTCGTGGGCTCATCGTGGGGGATCACGACAGCACGCGGCGGCGGAAGGCGCGGATGCCGATGACGAGGAACGCGACGGCGAAGCCGGCCAGGGCGGGATAGACCGCGAACAGGGTCATGTGGCTGATGTCGGTGAATGCCCCCCGCAGCCCCTCGTTGGCGTAGAGCAGCGGATTGAGGCAGGTCAGGACCTGCAACCAGTGGAAGCCGCCGACCTGGACGGGCGCCAGCCGGGTCCATTCGTAGTAGGTGCCACCGAGGAAGGTGATCGGCAGGACGATGAACCCGAACATGAGCCCGATGTTGCGCGGCTCGAAGACGCAGCCGAGGAGCAGGCCGAGGCTGCTGAACGCCAGGCACACCAATGGCAGCAGGGTGACGATCACGGGCCAGTGCAGGGTGAAGTCGGCGTGGACGCCGGGGGCGTGGACCACGGCGGCGATCGGGAAGACGATGAGCGCGGCGAGGATCCCCTGGATCATGCCGAAGAGAACCTTGGCGACCGCCACCAGCCACACCGGGCAGGGCGCCTGGACCCGGTCCTCGATCTCACGGGTGAAGCCGAACTCCTGCGCCAGCTGGAGGGCGACGGCCTGGACGCCCTGGAACATCACGGAGATACCCACGACGCCGGGCACCAGCACGGTGGCGAAGTCGCCTGCCCCGGCGCTGCCGCCGCCGACCGACTGGCCGATCTTCGGGAAGACGTAGAGGAACACGAACACGAGCAGGAACGGCTGGATCAGCGTCCGCAACACGAACTCGACCAGGTGCTTGCGCAGCACGACCAGGTCCCGCAGGAGCAGGGCCCCGAGGGTGATCCACGAGGCGGCGGCGGTGGAGCGCAGCGGGGCGGTCCCGATGTGGGCCCCGGCCGGGGGCGACGCCGGGCGGGGGATGGTGGTCGTGGTGGCCATCAGTCGCGCAGGTCCTTCCCGGTCAGGTTGATGAACACGGTCTCGAGCGAGGGAGCCTTGACCGAGAGGTCGACGACCTCGATGCCAGCGGCCTCGGCGGCGGCCACCACCCGGGGCACCAGCCGGTCGGTGCCGACCATGTGCAACTCCACCGCGCCGTCGACGACCCGGGCGAGCGACGCCCCCTCGAGCCGCTCGCGCAGGGCGGGGGCGGCAGCGTCCGGCGCCCCGCCGACCTTGACCGTCACGATGGTGTCGGCCCCGACGGTCGCCTTCAGCCGCTCCGGCGTGTCCAGGGCGAGGATGCGGCCGTGGTCCATGATCGCCACCCGCCGGCACAGCTGGTCGGCCTCCTCCATGTAGTGGGTGGTGAGCAGGATCGTCTGGCCGTCCCGGTTGAGCTCGCCGAGGATCTCCCACAGCGACAGGCGGCCCTGCGGGTCGAGCCCGGCGGTCGGCTCGTCGAGGAACAGCACCGCCGGGCGGTGCAGGATCGCCCGGGCGACCATGAGCCGCTGGGCCATCCCCCCGGAGAGGGCGTAGACGGACGCCTTGGCCCACTTGGCGAGCTGGAACCGCTCGAGCAGCTCGGTGGCGGCCCGAGCGCTGGCCCGCCCCCCGAGTCCGAACATCCGGCCGTGGAAGTAGAGGTTCTCCCAGCAGGTGAGCGCCCGGTCGAGGGTGTTCTGCTGGGAGACGGTGCCGATCAGCTGCTTGACCAGCGCCGGGTGGCGCACCACGTCGACGCCGCCGATCGTCGCCGTGCCGGCGGTCGGGATCACCCGGGTGGTGAGCATCCCGGCGGTGGTCGTCTTGCCGGCCCCGTTGGGACCGAGGAGACCGAAGATCTCCCCGGCACCGACCTCCAGGTCGAGCCCGTCGACCGCCTTGAAGTCCGTGCCCGGGTAGGCCTTGGTCAGCCCGGCGGTGCGGATCACCACCTCCAGGCCGTCGGGGACGGGCGCGAAACCCGACTCGACCGGCATCGTGCTCATGCGGCACCCCTCTCCTCGGCCTCGGCGCAGCCCCATTCTGCTGCGGCGGCCGACCGTACGAGCAGCCGGCCGGGAGGGGATCCGCTCGTGCCGGCCCGGCACCGGGACGCTACGCTCGGCGAAGCGCTACGTCGCCGGCGCTTCCCGAGGCAACACGAAAGAGATGGTCGCACCCTGAACGCATCAGCCGAGCGTCTGGGGCCAGCAGGCGGCGTCGCCCCGTGAGCACCGAGATCCTCTTCGTCGGGGCGCACGCCGATCCCGGGCTCGGGCCCCGCGCCGCCACGGTCGGGGACCTGTCGGATGCCCAGGTGGCACTGGGAGCCTGCCGGCCCCCGCGCGTGCTCGTCGTCGCGCTGGCTGCTCTCGGCTCGGACCCGCTGGTCCGCCTGCGGGCGCTGACCGCCGAGCTGCCCGCCGCCGTCGCGCTCGTCACGGTCCCCGCCGACGCCGGCGACGCCATGCGGCGCGCCCTGGTGGACGCCGGGGCCGCCGACGTCGTCGACGCCGGCGCCGGCTGGCAGCTGCACGCCGCCCTGGCCCGCTGCGCCCGGCTCGCGGACGTCGCCGGCGAGGCCCGCCGGTACCGGCTGCTGCACACCCTCTCGCTGGAGGGCTACGCCCTGCTGGACCGGGCGGGAGCCGTCCTCGAGCACCACGTCGTGCGGGCCGGGCCCTCCGGCCAGGCATGGCCGGGCTTCGCCGCTGTGGCGGAGCCGAGCGCTGCCGCCTTCCGAGCGGCGCTCGCCGCGGCGGCGGCCTCCCCGGGGGAGCCGGTCGAGCTGCCCGACGCCGAGATGGTCGACACCGCCGGCGACCGCCACTGGGTGGAGATCGTGCTCACCGACCTGGTGGACGAGCCCAGCGTGGCGGGCGTCGTGCTCATGTACTGGGACATCACCGCCCGGGTGCAGGCCATGCAGGCCGTCGCCTTCCAGGCCAACCTGCTGGCGGCGGTCGCCCAGGCGGTGATCGCCCTCGACCGGGCGGACCGGATCGTGTACTGGAACCCGGCGGCCGCCGAGCTGTACGGCTGGCCGGCGGCCGAGGCCCTCGGCCGGCCGTTGCACGCCCTCCTCGGATCGCTGGAGGGACCGGAGCTGGTCGCGATCCGCGAGGCCGTCGGGGCCGGCCGGCGCTGGGCCGGTGAGGTGCAGACCGCCCACCGCAGCGGCCGGCGCTTCCCCGTCGCCCTGTCGGTCACGCCCGTGCGGGGGGAGGCCGGCACGGTGCCGGCGGTGATCCTCGCCGCCAGCGACGTCAGCGAGCGGCGCACCGCCGAGGAGGGCCTGCGGCGCCTGGCGACGGTGGTCGAGTCCTCCGGCGACGCCATCGTCTCGTTCGACCGCTCGGGGCGGGTCACCACCTGGAACCCGGCGGCCGAGCGGCTCTACGGGTGGGCACCCGGCGAGGCCACCGACCTCGGCTGGGTGGACCTGACCCCCGAGGCGGCCCGGGAGGAGATCGCCGAGGCCCTCGCCGCGGTGGCCGCCGACCGGACCGTCGACCAGCTGCGGACCCACCAGCAGCGCAGCGACGGGTCCACCGTCCCGGTGGCGATGACGCTGGCCCCCATCCGCGACGGCGACCGCATCGTCGGCTCGGCGGCCATCGTGCACGACACCACCCCCGAGGTGGTCGCCGCCGAGGAGCGCGCCGCCGCCGAGGCCCGCTTCACCGCCGCCTTCGACCAGTCGAGCTACGGCATGGCCCTCGCCGGCCCGGACCTCCACGTCACCGCCGTCAACCGGGCCGCCTGCCTGCTGTTCGGCCGCAGCGAGCGGGAGCTGCTCGGCGACGGCTGGGCCCGCTTCGCGCACCCCGACGACCGTTCGGCGGTGGAGGACCTGCGCGCCCGGGCGGGCACCTCCCTGCGGCGGATCGCCGAGGAGCGGCGCTTCGTGCGGGCCGACGGCGACGTCGTGGCCGTGCAGATCGACCTCAACCTCGTGCAGGACCCGTCGGGCGGCCCCGCCTACTACATGGTGCAGCTGCACGACGTGACCGCCCGCCGCCTGGTCGAGGCGGAGCTCGAGCACCGGGCGCTGCACGACGACCTCACCGGCCTCCCCAACCGGACGCTCATCGCCGAGCGCCTCGACCTGGCGCTCGCCGAAGCAGGCGGGCAGGGCGTCGGGGTCGTGTTCGTCGACGTCGACGGCTTCAGCCACATCAACGACGTCCTCGGCCACGAGGCCGGCGACCGGGTGCTCGTCGAGCTCGGCCAGCGCCTCCGGCGGGCGGTGCGCGCCCACGACACCGTCGGCCGCTTCGGCGGCGACGAGTTCGTCCTCGTGTGTCAGGACGTCGACGTCGAAGAGCTGGCGGCGCTGGCCCGGCGCGTCACCGACACCGTCGAAGCGCCGATCATCCTGCGGGGCCGGCGGACACCGGTCCGGGTCGGCCTCGGCATCACGATGAGCCGGCCGGGCAGCACGAGCGCGTCGCTGCTGTCGGAGGCCGACGCCGCCGTGGCCCGGGCCAAGGAGCTCGGGCGGGGCCAGGCGGCGGTCTTCGACGAGTCCCTGCGGGCCAAGGCGCGCGCCCTGCTCGAGGGGGAGGGCGCCCTGCGCGCCGCCCTCGACCGCGGCGAGGTGGTCCCGTACTTCCAGCCGATCGTGGAGCTGGCGTCGGGCCGGCCGGTCGGCTTCGAGGCGCTGGCCCGCTGGCAGCGCAACGGCGGGACCGTGGCCGCCGCCGAGGGGTGGATCGACCTGGCGCAGCGCAGCGGCCTCATCGTGGAGCTGAGCGAGCTCGTCCTCGCCCGGGCCGTCGCCGAGGCCGCCGAATGGCAGCGGCGCGACCCCGGCCAGCGCCTGTGGGTGGCGGTCAACCTCGACGCCTCCCACCTCGTCGAGGCCCACCTCCCCGAGACCGTCGAGCGGGTGCTGACCACCGGCGGGTTGGACCCGCAGCTGCTGCACCTCGAGATCACCGAGACGGCGGTCATGCAGGACCTGGATGCGTCGGCGGCGGTGCTGAGCGCCCTGCGGGAGCTCGGCGTCCACCTCTCCGTCGACGATTTCGGCACCGGCTACTCGTCGCTGTCGTACCTGCGGCGCCTGCCGGTCGACACGATCAAGGTCGACCGCAGCTTCGTGGCCGAGCTGGCGACCGAGCACGGGGACGCCTCGATCGTGCGGGCGGTGCTCGGGCTCGGCAAGGCCCTCGGTCTGCGCTGCATCGCCGAGGGCGTCGAGACGGCCCTGCAGCGGCGGGTGCTGGCCGACCTCGGCTGCGAGCTCGGGCAGGGCTATCTGTGGAGCCGGGCGCTGGCGGCGCCCGACGCCCGGGCGTGGCTCGACGAGCAGCTCTCCTCGTAGCCGGCGGGGGGCGACGGGAGCGCCCGCCTCCGGTACGCTCCCCGCGATGGCGGGTGCCTTCGAGGCGGCCGAGGAGGGCCTGATCACCAGCATCGGCGGGTTGGTCGACTGGGCGACGCTGCGCGACGCCCTGGAGGTCAGCCCGGCGCAGGTGCTCGTGCTGGCCGGACCCGACCTGCGGGTGGCGTACCAGAACCCGGCGAGCGCCCGCGTCGTCGGGCACCGGCCGCTCGGCGCCCCGGCGGCCGAGGCGTTCCCCGAGTACCCCACGTGGGTGGCCGCCCTCGAGGAGGTCCGCCTCGACGGGCGGACGATCCGCTACCGGCGGGCGCCGATGACCGTCGACACCGACGGGCACGCCCAGGTGCTCGTCGTCGACGCCGTCGCCACCCCGCTGCTCGGCCGCGACGGGACCGTCGAGGCCGTCGTGTCCCAGGCGGTGGACGTCACCCACGTCCCCGCCGACGACCACCGGCTCCGCCAGGCGCTGGCCCTGGCCCGGGTCACCGTGGAGCTGTCGCGCAGCCTGGACGTCGCCCAGGTCACCGACGCCGTGAGCCGCTCCGCCGCCGAGGTGTTCGAGGGCTGGTGCCTCCTGGACCTGTTCGCAGCCGACGGCTCGCTGCAGCGGGTCGCCATCACCCACCACGACCCGGCCATGGAGCCGGTCATCGACCAGCTGAAGCGCCTGCCGCGGGTCTCGGGCCGGGCGCTGGGCAGGACCGAGAGTGTCTCGGCCGCGGTGGCCCGCACCGGCGAGAGCACCGTCGGGCGCTTCGACACCGACGTCGTGGTGGCCTCCGCCACCTCCGCCGAGCACGCCGAGACCCTCCGCCGGCTCGCCCCGGCGTCGTACCTGAGCGTCCCCATCCAGCTCGGCCCCCGCCGGCTGGGGGCGCTGTCGGTGACCCGCTCGGTGGCGCGACCGGAGCTCACCGCCGAGGACATGGTCGTCGCCGAGCAGTTCGCCGAGCGGGCGGCGATCGCCCTCGCCCACGCCCGGGACTACGACGAGCAGCGCCAGGCGGTGCTGGTCCTGCAACGCACGCTGCTGCCCCCGCCGCCGTCGTCGACCGCCGGGCGGGCGTCCCTCGCCGTGCGGTACCGGGCGGGCGGTGCCGGCAGCGAGGTGGGCGGCGACTGGTACGACGTGATCGGCCTGGACGGGGGGCGCCTGGCGGTGGCGATCGGCGACGTCGAGGGCCACGACCTGCCCGCCGCCGCCTACATGAGCCAGGTGCGGGCGGTGGTCCACGCCTTCGCCCGCAGCGGCCTGCCCCCCGCCCGGGTGGCGAGCGAGGCCAACCGCTACCTGATCGACTGCGGCGCCGACCGCCTGGTGACCCTCGCCTACTTCGAGATCGCCCCCGAGGAAGGGCTCGTCACCTGGGTGCGCGCCGGGCACGTCCCCGCCGTCGTCGTCCCCGGCGACGGCACCGCCGCGGTCGTGCACGGGCGGGGCGGCCTGCCGCTCGGCGTCGACCCCGACGCCGAGTGGATGGAGGAGACCGCCGGCCTGCCCCCCGGGGCGCTGCTCGCCGCCTTCACCGACGGCCTGGTCGAGCAGCCCGGCGGCGACATCGACGCCCGCATCGCGCTGATGGCCTCGATGCTGCGCGACGGTGCCGGCGACGACCTGGAGGCGCTCGCCGACCGGGTGCTCGAGCGCTTCTCGGATCCGGTGCCGTCGCCCGACGACGTCGCCCTGGTGCTGCTCCGGTTGCCGGCCGCCGATCTGCCCCGCAGCGCCCGGGTCGCCCGCCGGCTCCCGCCGACCAGCTCGAGCGTGACCGTCGCCCGTCACTTCGTCACCGACCTCCTGGTCGAGTGGGCTCTCGACGGGGACCTGATCGACACCGCCGCCCTGCTCACCAGTGAGCTCATGTCCAACGCCGCCCGCCACACCGACACCGACGTCGAGCTGCGGGTCGAGCGTTCCGACGGCATGGTGCGCATCGGGGTGTTCGACGACAGCCACCGCCTGCCCCTCCCCGCCCACCAGCCGGCGGACGCGCCGTCGGGCCGCGGGCTGCAGCTGGTGGAGACGCTGTCGGCGGAGTGGGGCGTCGAGACCGAGGCGCGCGGCAAGGTCGTCTGGTTCAGCCTGCGCATCCCTTGACCTCGAGCGCACTCGAGGTCGTACGGTTCGTCCGACACCGTCCGGAGGAGGCGCGATGCGAGTCGACGTGGGAAGCCTGCACGAGCTGCAGGAGGCGGGGTACCTGACGACGAAGCTGGGGACGCAGCCGGTCTGCGTGTTCTGGCACGAGGGGCGGGCGTACGGCATCGACGACCGCTGCCCCCACCTCGGCTTCCCGCTGCACCGGGGCACGGTGGAGAGCGGGCTGGTGACCTGCCACTGGCACCACGCCCGCTTCGACCTGTGCTCCGGCGGCACCCTCGACCCCTTCGCCGACGACGCCCGCGCCTACGCCGTCGAGATCGACGGTGACCGGGTCGTGCTCGTCGCCGAGCCCCGACCCTTCGACGGCGATGCCGCCTTCCGGCGGCTGGAGGACGGCCTCGAGCAGGGCCTCACCCTCGTCACCGCCAAGGCCGTGCTCGCCCTGCTGGACGGCGGCGTGACCCCGGCGCAGGTCGTGGCCGCCGGTGCCCGCTTCGGCGCCCGCTACCGGGCGAGCGGCTTCGGCCCGGGGCTGACGGTGCTCACCGCCGTGGCCAACGTCCTCGACGACCTCGACCCCACCGATGGGCCCCTGGCGCTGGTGCACGGGCTCGGGTTCGTCTCGCGCGACACCCGCGGCCAGCCGCCGCGCTTCCCGCTGCCGGCGCTGGGCGCCGGGCTCGACGCCGACCGGCTCACCGACTGGTACCGCCGGTTCGTGGAGACCCGCTCGGGCGACGCCGCCGAGCGGGCCGTGGTCACCGCCGCCGCCCACCTGCCGGCCGACGAGCTCGGCCGGCTCACCGGGGCGGCGGCCACCGACCACGTCTTCCTCGACGAGGGCCACGTCCTGGACTTCACCAACAAGGCGTTCGAGCTGGTCGGCCTGCTCGGCGACGGCAGCGCCGGGTGGATCGTGCCGACCCTGGCCCACACGACGGCGTCGGCCACCCGTCACGAGGAGGAGGGGGCCTGGCGGCACCCCCACGACCTGGCCGGGCTGTGCCGGGAGGCCGCCGAGCGGCTCCCGGGAGCGCTGGCGCGCGCCGGGTGGGCCGGGGGCGTCGCCCCCACCGGACCGGCGGCCGGGTTCGAGGCCGCCGGTGGTCCGGGCAAGCTCGCCGCCGAGGTGCTCGGCGAGGACCCGGCGGCGGTCGTGGACGCCCTCTTCGCCGCCGTCGAGGCCGGCGCCTCCGCCGAGCAGCTCGGCCGGGCGGTGGCGCTGGCGGCCGCGCTGCGGGTGACCCGCTTCCACGTGCAAAACGACCACGCCGACTGGGACGTGGTCCACCACGGCTTCACCACCGCCAACGCCGTGCACCAGTTGCTGGTCCGCTCCCCCTCCCCGCTGTTGCTGCGGGGCGTGGTCCACGGCGCCCTCAAGGTCCACCTCGACCGCTTCCTCAACGTCCCCGCCGCCCGCCTGCCGGTGGCCACGACCGGCGACCTCGCCGACCTGGCGGCGTGCCTGGACGCCGAGGGGGGCGTCGACGAGGCCGGGGCGGTGGTCTACGGGTTCCTCCGCGGCGGCGGCCGTCGCCGCGACGTCGTGGCCGCCCTCGGCCACGGACTCCTCCGCGAGGACGCCGGCTTCCACTGGTTCCAGATGTTCGAGGCGGCGGCGCGCCAGGCCGGGGCGTGGCCGGAGGGCTCGGAGGAGGCCGCCTTGATCCTCACCGGCGCCGCCCGCTTCCTCGCCGCCCACACGCCGACCCGCCGGGAGCTGGCCCAGGTGGTGCGGATCGCCGGCCGGTTGCGGCGCGGCGAGGCGCTCTACGAGGACGACGCCGGGGCGGCGGGCTGAGCGCCCCGCCGCCGGCGCGTCGCGCTCAGGTCCGCGACCAGCAGCGGTCGCCGAGCCAGCCGGAGCTGACCCGGTCGACGTCGGTGGCCCGCACCTCGAAGCAGACCGTCTGGCCGACGGCCAGGTCGGTGTAGGTGAACGCCGGCGCCCCGCTCATGCGCCAGGCGGCCGGCATGCGCCACACGCCGGGGCGCCCACCGGTCGTCCCGACCCGGTATCGTACCGACAGGGCGGCGAGGGCGCTGGAGAGCACCGGGTGCGGGACGTGGACCACGACCGTCGAGGCGGCGGTCGTCACCTGGGCGGGGGTGAAGGGCACCGTCGGGGCGGTGTTGGCCAGGTGGTCCCACACCCCGCCGGCGCCGGCCCGGTCCAGGGCCAGCTGGTCGACGCTCACCGGGGTGCCGGCCGCCGGGGTCGCCACCGGGACGGCCCCGCCCGCTGGGTCCACCTGGTAGACGCGCCCGGTGGTGGCGCCCCGCAGCAGCGTCCCGGTGGCGGGACGGCGGGCGAGGGTCTCGAAGGGGTGGATGCCGCCGATGCCGGCGTTGGCCAGGTCCCAGTCGTCGACGACCACCGGGGTGGGGGCGCCGGGGCCGAGGTCGGCGAGGCGCCCGACGGCCAGCGGTGCACCCCCGGCGACCACGTAGTCCTGGCCGGTGCGGGCGTCGGCGAGGACGGTGCCGTCGGCCGGCACCGCCGCGAACCCGGCCCCGCTCTCGCCCCGCTGGTCGAGGTCCCACTGGTCGACGGGCACCGCCCCGGCGCAGCCGCCGAGCTCGGCGCAGTCGGCGACGTAGAGCGGGGCGCCGCCGGCGACGACGTAGACCGCGCCGGTCTGCACCGAGCGCACCCGGGTCCCCGACGCCGGGTGGGCGGCGAGCAGCGCCAGCTCGGCGGCGTCGACCGGCACCGGCGCCTCGGGCGGCGAGCCTTCCAGGCGGGCGACGTCGGCGGCGGGCACGGCGAGGGCGGCGCCGCCGACCAACTCGTCCACCTGCCCGGTGGCGGTGACCTTCACCAGCTCGCCCTCGGCGAACCACGCCGACGGTGGGGCTGCCACGGTCGGCACCGCCGCCTTCCACCAGTCGACGCCGTGGCCGTAGTGGCCCCCCGCCCACGACGACGCCCAGATCGCCTTGGCGGTGGTCGCCGGGGGGGCGCTGTGGGCCAGGTCGGCGGCGACCGCCGGGTAGCCGTCGTCGCCGGCGTCGAGGTTGACCGCCACGTAGTAGGCGGCCGTCGCCAGGTCGGGGTAGGCCCCGGCAGGGGCGGCCAGGCCGTTGTTGAGCGGGTTGTCCCGGTACCACCAGGCGTCGGGGGGTTCCTCCGACGCCATCCACTGCTGCAGCACGGTCAGGTTGTTGGTGCTCACCGGCCAGCCGCCGTCGCGCAGCACCAGCCCGGCCCAGTCGGCGTTGGTCGACTGGCCGGAGGCGGCGTGGAAGACCGCCTGGGCGCTGGCCGGCGCCGCCACGAGCGTCGGGGCGCCGAGGGCCACCGCCGCCACCACGGCGCCCGCGGCGCGCCGGGATCGGCCGCCCGGCCGCGCCCGCCTAGAGGTTGCTCGTGTCCGCCCGTCGAAGAACCGGATGCGCCGGTGTACCAGACCGGCGGAGGGCGATCAAGGGCGACGGCAGGCGATGCCGGGGGCGGCGCCGGCGGGCAGGCCGATCTCGCACCAGCGTCGGGTGGGCCGGTCGCTGCCGCCCTCGACCCCCCAACGGCGGCTGAGCCCCGCCACCAGCGCCAGCGACCAGGCGTTGCCGGCGGCCGTGCCGACCAGCACCGGGAGCGGGCCGGCGGGGTCGGCGTCGACCTCGAGCTCGATCTCCCCCCGGTGGCCGACCACGGTCAGCGACGCCGCCGAGCCCTCCCGCACGGCGCTGGCGACCAGCTCGCTGGCGGCGAGGACCACGTCGGCGCCGGTGACGCCGGCAGACGGCACCCACCGCTCGATGGCACCCGCCACCCAGCGGCGGGTCGCGCCCACCGACGCCGCTCGCGGCAACTCGCGTCTCAAGGTCTCACACACCCGCTCGCCTCCAGGCTCCGCCAGGGGCAGACCCGCCCGACGGGTCCACCCTCGACCGGGGACCTTCCCGGCTGCCAGACTGGCGAAACGCCGGCAGACGCTCAACGCGGGGCAGCGCCATGCCGACACCGTCACGGTCGTCTCTCCGAGGAGCCCCCGCTTGCCCCGCCGACCCTCCGTCCGCGCCGCCGTCACCACCCTGCTCGCCGCCACCGCCCTCGGAGGGCTCACGGCGGGCAGCCTCACCGGCACGGCCGCCGCCCAACCGGGGCGCCGCCCCACCGCCGGCGCGGCCGCCACCACCCTCACCCTCCGCCACGGGGCGACCGCCCCGCTGCGCGTCGGCCGGCGGCTGCGGGCGGCTCCCTTCCCCTCCCTGCCCCACGCCACCGCCGCCCGGTCGGGCGCCGCCCTGCCGACCTCGCTGTCGACCAACTGGGCCGGCCTGGCGGGCACCGCCACGGGCGTCCAGGGGGCCGCCGGCCAGTGGGTGGTCCCGAAGGTCGCCGCCGTCCCGGCGTCGGGGTACTCGGCGTCGTGGGTCGGCGTCGACGGGGTCGGCAACACCGACCTCATCCAGACCGGCACCGAGCAGGACGCCGGCGGCACCTACTTCGCCTGGTGGGAGATCCTGCCGGCGCCGGCGACGGTCATCACCCAGGCCAACGGCCAACCCGAGCCGGTCCGGCCCGGCGACCGGATCACGGCCTCGGTGCAGGCGTCCACGACCACCCCGGGGGACTGGACCATCACGCTCCAGGACCTCACCCAGAACTGGAGCTTCACCCAACTCGAGCCTTACGGCGGGCCGGGGGCCTCGGCCGAATGGATCGAGGAGGCCCCGACGGTCAACGGCGTGCAGTCGGCCCCCGCCGACTTCGGCACGGTCCACTTCGCCGGTACCTCCGTCTACACCGCCGGGCCGACCGGCACCGGGTGGTACGCCACCCGGCTCGGCCCCGCCAACGAGGTCGCCCTGGTCAACCCGGCCGGCACCAAGGTGCTGGCCCTCCCCTCGGCGCCCACGCCGCTGTCCCCGCCGCCGGGCAGCCCCGGGCAGCGCTTCACCGTCACCTACCTGACCGCCCCCTACCCGCCGGCCGCCCTGCACGCCGCCCGCCACGGCCGGGCGGGGGTGTGGTTGGGCTGGGCCCCGCCCAGGGGCACCGGCGGCGCGCCGCTCTCCGGCTACCGGGTGCAGCTGCTGCACGCCGGCCGGGTGGTGCGGACGCTCACCACGGCGCTGCGGACCGTGAAGCTGCCGGCGGCGGCGCTGAAGGGGAAAGGGTGGTCCTTCCGGGTGCAGGCGGTCAGCATCGGGAACCAGACGTCGCGCTGGACCCTCCCCAAGCGGCTCCCAGCCGTCCACCTCCACCCGACAACCCTGAAGTAGAAGTAGAGCGTTAGCATCGGCGGGCGGGGGTCGGGAACCTCCCGGGCCGGTCGGGCGTCACCAAGGGTATGGCCGTGCGGACCCGCCCGTGCCCCTGAACCGACCACCGGCGCGGTCGGGCCGCCCGGCGTGGGGCCTGCGCCTGCTCCTCGGCGGGGTGGGCGCCGGCCTGGTCGCCGTGGCCGTGGCCGTCTCCACCGTGCCGGCGCCGTCCCAGCCGGTGGCGGTGGCGCCCCCCGCCAGCGTCGCCCCCAACCTGCCGGCGACGACCACGACCACGAGCACCGCTCCCCCCTCGACGTCCGCCGCCGGGTCGGGGGCGAAGTCGGCGACGCCGCCGACCAGCGCCCCGCCGACCACGGCCCCGGCGCCCGATCCGCGCCCGCCGGGGTGGTCCGGGGCGGGGTGCGCGCTGTCGCTCACCTCCCGGCCGGCGGCCGCCCCCGTCGGCCACTGCACCGTCCTCGAGATCGGCGACTCCCTCGGCAACGACCTCGGGTGGGGCCTCCGGCGTCACCTGTCGCCGGCCTCGGGGTTGCACCTGATCCAGGCGGACGTGTCGTCCACCGGCCTGGTCGACCGGTCGTTCTACGACTGGCCGGCGCACCTGGCCACCGACCTGCACCGCTACCACCCCCAGCTCGTGCTCGCCAGCCTCGGCGGCAACGACGAGCAGGGCATGGTCATCGACGGGTCCGTGCAGGCCTTCGGCACCCCCGCCTGGCAACGGGCCTACCTGGGGGAGGTGACGGCCCTGGTACGCGAGGCCACCGACGCCGGCGCCTACGTGCTGTGGGTGGGCCTGCCGGTGATGCAGCAGCCGGGGTTCAGCGCCGGCATCGCGACCCTCGACACCCTCTACGCCCGGGCGGCCGCCGCCGACCGGTACGCGACGTACCTGTCGACGTGGGAGCTGTTCTCCCGGCCCGGCGTCGGCTTCGCCGCCGACGCCGAGGTCAACGGCGCCTCGGCACAGGTTCGCGAGCGCGACGGCGTGCACTACGGCTACGCCGGGGAGGACGTGGTCGCCACCTACGTCATCCGGCACCTGGCGGCGAGCTTCCACGTCCGCCTCGCCCCCCAGAGCCCGGCGGTGATCACCGGCTGGTAGGCCTCAGATGAGCAGGTGCCCGGCGGCGGCGGCCGCCGCCCAGGAGGCGCCGACGCAGGCGACGAGCAGCAGCGCCACCGCCGCCCGGTCCCCGGCCAGGCGGGTCGAGCGGCGGATCGGGTTCTCGAGCAGGTGGTACGACAGGGCGGCGGTGACGGCGGTGCCGAGCAGCTCCACGGCCCGCCATCCCCACCCGGTGAGCGGCGTGGCCAGGTCGGCGGGAAGGTTGAGCCAGGCGTAGTGCGTCAGGTACAGCGAGTAGGAGAGGTCGCCGATGTAGACGAGCGGCGCCAGCGACAGCAACCCCGACACCCCGCCGCCCCGGCCGGACGACCCGCCGAGCAGGAGGAGGGCCGCCCCACCGCACGGCAGCCACGCCAGGGACCCCGGGTAGGCGCTGCCGTTGTGCAGCACGACCAGGGAGGCGACGATCAGCGCCGCGCCGAGCAGCGACCCGACCGCCCCGAGCCAGGACCGGACCGGCGGGCGCCCGGCGGTGACGACCGCCAGCAGGCACCCGAGGCCGAGCTCCCAGAAGCGGGTGAACGGCGAGTAGTAGGCCACCGCCGGCTCGACGGCGGTGAGGTGCACCGACCACCACGCCGACGCACCGACCAGCGCCGCCAGGGCGACGGCGAGGACCCGCCGCCGGTGGCGGGGACCGGCGACCGCCGCGGCGAGGAAGACCAGCAGCGGGTAGACGAAGTAGAACTGCTCCTCCACGGCGAGCGACCAGAACTGCGTGATGAGCGACGGCTGCACGCCGGGCACGAAGTAGTTGGACCCCGTGCGGATGAGGCGGAAGTTGGCGGCGAACAGCGACGCCCAGCGGATGTCGCCGGGCAGGTTGGGGTTGGCGCGGTGCCCGAGCAGGAAGCCGGCGGCGAGGACGGTGCCGACGAGCGTGGCGGTGGCCGCCGGGGCGATGCGACGCACCCGGCGGGCGTAGAAGTCGGCGAGCCCCAGCCGCAGCCCTTTGTCGGTCTCCCGCAGCAGCAACTGGGTGATGACGTAGCCGCTGATCACGAAGAACACGTCCACGCCGACGTAGCCGCCGCCGAAGCCGGGCACCCCGGCGTGGTCGGCGATCACGAGCAGGACCGCCACCGCCCGCATGCCCTGGATGTCCGTGCGCAGCCCGCGCCGCGCCGAGCGCCGGACGAGCGGCGTGGCGCCCGCTCCCCTGGTCGTCGGCACGCTCACCATGTCGCCCGGATCCTCCGCTCCTCCAGTCCACGCCCCTGGGAGTGACGCACGATCACCCTGCGAGGTTCCCGGGTCGGCCCGACGACCGGGGACCCGGGCGGCGGCGTCGGGCGCCGGGCGCCGGTAGGGGGGCGGCGACATGGCCAAGGCGACGCCGACCCCCGGCACGA
>DASSZM010000124.1:0-14045 GCA_035702855.1 Acidimicrobiales bacterium
CGTCACCCTCGCCGACCCCGAGATCCGCCAGGCCGGCGGCGACCGCACCCGCCTGCCGGTCCATGTCGGCGAACCCGACCGCCCCGGCGTCGTCGACGACGGCGGCCGCCGACGGGTCGAGGGCCGCCGCCAGCCGGTAGACGGCACCGACCGACAGGGCCCGCCGGCCGTCACCGGCGACGCCGGCGGCGACCCGGGCGACCTGCGCCGGGGTGAACGGTCCGAGGAGCCCCGACTTGCCGATCCCGGCGAGCGCCGCTCCAATGGACCGGAGTGAGGCGAGCGTTTCGGGCAACCAGGGCAGCGTACCCCCGGCACCCCCGGCGCCTCGCCGGGCTCGTGGCCGCGACCGCCGCCCTGGCGCTCCTCGCCACCGCCTGCGGCGCCCCGGCCCGGGCGGCGAGCACCAAGGGGGCGCCGGTGGTGACCGTGGTCACCGGGCTGTGGCCGCTGCAGCAGGCGATCGAGGCCATCGGGCAGGGCAACGTCCGCGCCGTCGACGTCGTACCCGCCGGCCAGGACCCCCGGACCTGGCGGCTGGACGGCGGGGCACGCAGCCGGGTGCGTTCCGCCGGCCTGGTCGTCGAGCTCGGGGGTGGCTGGCAGCCCACGCTGACGGCGGCGGCCAGGGCCGCCCGCCACGTCCTCGACCTGTCGCAGGCGATCCCCCACCTCCCCCCCTACCCGTGGCTCAACCCCTACACGATGGAGTCCATCGCCCGGGCCATCACCGCCTCGCTCGACCGGGTCGACCCCCAGGCGAAGGGGACCTTCGCCAACGGCGAGCAGGACGAGCAGGCCCTGCTGGGCTCGCTCGACGCCGACTTCCAGAGCACGCTCAGCAGCGGGGGGTGCTCCACGCAGACCCTGGTCAACTCCGATCAGGCCTTCACCGCCCTCGACAGCCGCTACCAGATCCACGTCGTGCCCATCGACGGGGCGACGCCGGCCCCGTTCTTCCCCGACAAGGCGACGGTCGCCCACGAGCTGCAGGTCGTGCGCCGCGCCGGTGTCCACGAGATCTACTACGACACCTGGCAGAAGCAGGACGGTCTCCTCGAGGTCGAAGCCGAGGCGCAGGTGAAGCTCGGCACCCTCGACCCCCTGACCGGCATCCCGCCGGGTGGGTGGCCCAAGGGCCTGAAGAGCTACCTCAACCTGATGGAGTACGACCTGGGCACCATCACCAACGCCCTCGGCTGCCCGCAGCCCGGGCTCTGAGCGGACCGATCCGATCCGGCCGCCGGTGCCCGACCCCCTCGCCGCCGTCGCCGCCTGGCCGGTGACCGCCGCCGTGGCGGTGGTGACCGCCGAAGGGATCGGGGCGACCGCCGGCGACCTCGACCGGCCCCGGCCGTGGGCGTCGGTGAGCAAGCTGCTCACCGCCCTGAGCGTGCTCGTCGCGGTCGAGGAGGGGACGCTGTCGCTCGACGACCCGGCGGGCCCACCCGGCTCGACGGTCGCCCATCTCCTGGCCCACGCCTCGGGCGTCGCGCCCGACGGGCCCCGGGTGCTGGCGCCGCCCGGGACGCGCCGCATCTACTCCAACGCCGGCTTCGAGCTGCTCGGCCAGGCCCTCGAGGAGGCCGCCGGCATGCCGTTCGCCGCCTACCTACGCGCCGCCACCATCGAGCCGCTCGGCATGGTGGCGACGACCTTCACCGGTTCGCCGGCCGCAGGAGCGCACGGACCGCTGCGGGACCTGACCCGCCTGGCGACGGAGCTGCTCGCACCGCGGCTCGTCTCCCCCGCCACCCTGGACGCCGCATCCCACGTGGCCTTTCCCGGTCTGGACGGGGTCCTGCCGGGCTACGGGCCCCAGCGACCCAACGACTGGGGCCTCGGCTTCGAGATCCGGGGCCGCAAGGACCCGCACTGGACGGGGCGGTCCAACTCCCCGGCGACCTTCGGGCACTTCGGGCGGTCGGGGTCGTTCGTGTGGGTCGACCCCGAGGCGGGCGTGGCGCTCGCCGAGCTCGCCGACGAGCCGTGGGGCCCGTGGGCGCTCGAGGCGTGGCCGCCGCTGGCCGACGCCGTGCTCGCCGCCCACCGCCACTGAGCGCAGGACGGTCCGGGCGCTACACGCTGCGCCGGTAGCGGCCGCCGACCTCGAACAGGCAGGCGGTGATCTCCCCCAGGCTGCAGACCCGCACGACGTCCATCAGCACGGCGAACACGTTGTCCCCGGCGAGGGCGGCGTCGCGCAGGCGGGCCAGGGCGGCCGGGCGCTCGGCGGCGTGGCGCTGCTTCCAGGCGGCCAGGCGGGCCAGCTGCGACTGCTTCTCCTCCTCGGTGGAGCGGGCGAGCGGGATGCCCGCCTCGCTCGGCTCCCCGTCGGGGTGGCGGAAGGTGTTGACGCCGACGATCGGCAGGCTCCCGTCGTGCTTGCGGGCCTCGTAGAGCATGGACTCGTCCTGGATGCGACCGCGCTGGTAGCCGGTCTCCATCGCCCCGAGCACGCCGCCCCGCTCGGAGAGCCGGTCGAGCTCGTCGAGGACGGCCCGCTCGACCAGGTCGGTGAGCTCCTCGACGACGAAGCTGCCCTGGAGGGGGTTCTCGTTGCCGGCCAGGCCCCACTCCTTGTTGATGATCATCTGGATCGCCATCGCCCGGCGGACCGAGGCGGCGGTGGGGGTGGTCACGGCCTCGTCGTAGGCGTTGGTGTGGAGGCTGTTGGCGTTGTCGTAGATGGCGCACAGCGCCTGCAGGGTGGTGCGGATGTCGTTGAACGCCATCTCCTGGGCGTGCAGCGAACGTCCCGAGGTCTGGATGTGGTACTTCAGGCGCTGGGATCGGGCGTTGGCGCCGTAGCGCTCCTTCATCGCCACCGCCCAGATGCGCCGGGCGACCCGGCCGATCACGGTGTACTCCGGGTCCATCCCGTTGGAGAAGAAGAACGACAGGTTGGGCGCGAAGTCGTCGACCGCCATCCCCCGCGCCAGGTAGGCCTCGACGAAGGTGAACCCGTTGGCGAGGGTGAACGCCAGCTGCGTGATGGGGTTGGCCCCCGCCTCGGCGATGTGGTAGCCGCTGATCGACGCCGAGTAGAAGTGCCGGACGTCGTGGGCGGTGAACCACTCCTGCACGTCGCCCATCAGCTTCAGCGAGAAGTCGGTGGAGAGGATGCAGGTGTTCTGGCCCTGGTCCTCCTTCAGGATGTCCGCCTGCACGGTGCCCCGCACGCGCCGGAGGGCGTCGGCGCGCAGCGCGGCCTCCTCCTCCGGGGTGGCCGGCCGCCCGTGCTCGGCGTGGAAGCGCTCGACGGCCTGGTCGGTGGCGGTCACGAGGAACATGGCGAGGATCGTCGGCGCCGGGCCGTTGATCGTCATCGACACCGACGTGGTCGGTGCCAGCAGGTCGAAGCCTGCGTAGAGCGCCTTCATGTCCTCGAGGGTGGCGACCGAGACCCCGGCGTTGCCGACCTTCCCGTAGATGTCGGGCCGGGCGTCGGGGTCCTGGCCGTAGAGGGTCACCGAGTCGAACGCGGTCGACAGGCGGGTGGCGGGCTGTCCCTCCGAGAGCAGGTGGAAGCGGCGGTTGGTCCGCATCGGGTCGCCCTCCCCGGCGAACATCCGGGTCGGGTCCTCGTCGCTGCGCTTGAAGGCAAAGACCCCGCCGGTGAAGGGGAACGACCCCGGGAGGTTCTCCGAGCGGATCCAGCGCAGGAGATCGCCCTCGTCGCTCACCCGGGGCAGCGCCACCTTGGGGACCCGCGTGCCCGACAGCGACTGGCGGAACAGCGCGGCGTCCTCCCGGTAGCGGCGGACCGTCTCGGGCCAGGCAGCGAGGGCCGACCGGCTGGCCTCGTCCAGCTCGGCGTCCGCCCGGGCAGCGAGGGCCGCCACCTGCCCGGCCGCCGACCCCGGCGCCGGGTCGCCGCCGCCGGACGCAGCGGCGCCGTCGGTTGCCCCCGGGCCGCCGGCCGCCTCCGGAACGTCCCCCGCCTGCAGGGCGTCGGCCACCGCCCGGGCCTGCTGACGCCGGCGGGCGGCGGCGGCCAGCTCGTCGGTGCGGGCGTGGTAGCGGCGCACGGTGTCGGCGATCTCCGCCAGGTAGCGGCTCCGGGCCGGTGGGACGACGGCGTCCTGCAGCGAGCTGACCCTGGTGGCGACGGGCGCCAGGGTCCCGTCGGCGGCGGCGAGGCCGCAGGCGCGCAGGCGGTCGCGCAGGTGCTGGTACAGGGCGGTGACGCCGTCGTCGTTGAAGCGGGCCGCCACCGTGCCGAACACCGGCAGCTGGTCGTGGGGCGTCCCGTGCCGCTCGGGGTCGCGGGCCAGCTGGCGGCGGACGTCGCGCAGGGCGTCGGCGCCGCCCCGGCGCTCGAACTTGTTGATCGCCACGGCGTCGGCGTAGTCGAGCATGTCGATCTTCTCGAGCTGGGTGGCGGCCCCGAACTCCGGGGTCATGACGTACAGCGAGACGTCGACGAGGGGCACCACGGCGGCGTCGCCCTGCCCGATCCCGGGGGTCTCCACGATCACCAGGTCGGCGCCGCCGGCGCGGGCGGCGGCCACGACGTCGGCCAGCGCGTCGGGGACCTCGGCCTGCGCACCGCGCGTGGCCAGGGAACGGAAGAAGACCCGGTCGCCGTCGATGGCGTTCATGCGGATCCGGTCGCCGAGCAGCGCCCCGCCCCCCTTGCGGCGGGTGGGGTCGACGGCGACCACGGCCACCGCCAGCTTGTCCTCCTGGTCGAGGCGCAGCCGGCGGATGAGCTCGTCGGTGAGCGAGCTCTTGCCCGACCCGCCGGTGCCGGTCACGCCGAGCACCGGGACGTGCGGCGCCGCCGCCCCGGCCGCCGCCCGCAGAGCGGCGAGCCGCTCGGGCCCGAGGGTGCCTTCCACGACGGCGGTCACGACCCGGGCGAGGGCGCCGGCGTCCCACGACGCCAGGCGGTCCCACTCGTCGTCGGTGGGCGCCGGCCGCGGCCGGTCGCACGCCTCGATCATGGAGTTGACCATGCGCTCGAGGCCGAGGCGCTGACCGTCCTCGGGGGCGAAGATGCGGGCCACCCCGTAGTCCTGCAGGGCGGCGATCTCCTCGGCGACGATCACCCCACCCCCACCGCCGAAGACGCGCACGTCGCCGCGCCCGGCGGCGCGCAGCCGATCCACCAGGTAGCGGAAGTACTCGTTGTGGCCGCCCTGGTAGGAGCTGATCGCCACCCCGTCGGCATCCTCCTGGACGGCGGCGGCGACGACCTCGTCGACCGAGCGGTTGTGGCCGAGGTGCACCACCTCGGCCCCCTGGCGCTGGAGCAGGCGCCGCATGATGTTGATGGCGGCGTCGTGGCCGTCGAAGAGGCTGGCGGCGGTGACGAAGCGCACCGGCCGGCGGGGGACGTGGAGCGGCGGGCTGGAGGTCACCCCACCTATAGTAGGACGTCCAAGTAATGGGCGGGGGCCCGCCCCCCCGGACGTCAGTGCCCCCGGGCGATCCACTCCTCGAGGTGGGGGACCTCCTCCCCGATCGTCGTGTCGTCGCCGTGGCCGGTGTGCACGACCGTGTCCGGCGGCAGGGTGAGCAGCCGGGTGCGGATCGACTCGATGATGGTCGGGAAGTCCGAGTAGGAGCGGCCGGTCGCGCCGGGGCCGCCGGCGAAGAGGGTGTCCCCGGAGAACAGCACGCCCTCGCCGGCGAGGTGGAGGCACACGCCGCCCGGTGAGTGGCCGGGGGTGTGGAGCACCGCCAGGTGGGCGACGCCGGCGTCGATGACCTGGCCGTCGGCCAGGGCCAGGTCGGGGCTGCGCTCGGGGTGGACGACGTCCCAGAGCATGCGGTCGTCGGGGTGGATGGCGACCGGGGCGTGCACCCGGTCGGCCAGCTCGGCGGCGGCGTCGATGTGGTCGTTGTGCCCGTGGGTGGCCACGATCATGAGCACGCGCCGCCCGCCCACGGCGTCGGCGATGGCGGCGGCGTCGTGGGCGGCGTCGATCACCACGACCCGCTCGGCGTCGCCGACGATCCAGACGTTGTTCTCGACATCGAAGTCCTGCCCGTCGAGGGAGAACACCCCGGCGGTGACGACCCGGTCGACCCGCACGACGCCTTCGGGCCCGGCCGGCGTGGACGACCCGGTCACAGCACCACGACCGAGCGCAGCACCTCGCCCCGCTGCATGCGGCCGAAGGCCTCCTCGACGCCGTCCAGCCCGATGGTCTCCGAGACGAACCCGTCGAGGTCGAGCCGCCCGGAGAGGTACAGGTCGATGAGCGCCGGGAAGTCCCGGCTCGGCAGGCAGTCGCCGTACCAGGAGGACTTGAGGGCGCCGCCCCGGCCGAACAGCTCGATCAGCGGCAGCTCGACGGTGAGCTCGGGGGTGGGCACCCCTACCTGCACCAGCGTGCCGGCGTGGTCCCGGGCGAAGAAGGCCTGCCGGTAGGTCTCCGGCCGCCCGACGGCCTCGATCACGACGTCGGCGCCGAAGCCGCCGGTCAGCTCGCGGATGGCCTCGACGACGTCGCCGGCCCCGGCGTTGACGGTGTGGGTGGCCCCGAAGCGCCGGGCCCACTCCAGCTTGCGGTCGTCGAGGTCGACGGCGATGACGGTGCGGGCGCCGGCGAGGGCCGAGG
Organism: Acidimicrobiales bacterium; assembly: GCA_035702855.1. GTDB lineage: Bacteria > Actinomycetota > Acidimicrobiia > Acidimicrobiales > Palsa-688 > JAKAQB01. Next base: position 6,573 of record DASSZM010000124.1, read on the forward strand.
CGGCGATGGCGGCGTCGCCGACACCACCGCAGCCGAGGACGGCCACCGTGTCACCCCGCCCGACGTTGCCGGTGTTGACCGCGGCGCCGAAGCCGGCCATGATCCCGCAACCGATCAGCCCGGCCGCCTCCGGGCGGGCCCGGGGGTCGACCTTGACGCACTGGCCGGCGGCGACGAGGGTCTTCTCGGCGAAGGCGCCGATGCCGAGGGCGGGCGACAGCGGCGTGCCGTCGGCGAGGGTCATGGCCTGGGCGGCGTTGGCGCTGTCGAAGCAGTACCAGGGCCGGCCCCGGCGGCAGGACCGGCACTGCCCGCACGGCGCCCGCCAGGCGAGGACCACGTAGTCGCCGGCGGCGAGGTCGGTGACACCGTCGCCGACCGCCTCCACCACGCCCGCCGACTCGTGGCCGAGCAGGAAGGGGAAGTCGTCGTTGATGCCCCCCTCCCGGTAGTGGAGGTCGGTGTGGCAGACGCCGCAGGCCTGGACCGCCACGACCGCCTCCCCCGGCCCCGGGTCGGGGACGACGATCGTCTCGATCGCCACCGGCTCCTTCACCGCCTTGGCGACGACGGCGCGGACCTGCTGGGCCATGGGGGACCTCCCGGGCTTCGAGGGGCGTGGGTGCCCGGCGGAGCGTACCCGGGCCCGCCCGCCGGCGGCCGGACGAGCGCTCAGCCCGTCGATTGGAGGGCCGGCAGGTGCTCAGCCCGTCGCCTGGAGGGCCGGCAGGTGCAGGGCGGTGTCGACCAGGTGGGCGTAGACGGCCGCCCCTTGCGGGTCGGGGTGGACCCCGTCGGGGTAGAGCAGCGCCCGGTTCTCGGACGCCTTCCACCAGTCGACGACGGCGAAGCCGGGGCGGTGGGCCACCGAGGCGATGGTCTGGTTGCTCTCGGGGCCCCACGGGTCGGGGACCCGCACGTTGACGAGCACCACCTGCGGCACGCCGGCGGCGAGCTGCTCGAGCTCGGTCATGTCGGCCGGGGTGAACACCCCGTTGGAGCCGAGGTCGACGACGAGCGCCTGGATCGTGGACAACCGCCCGGCGGACTTGTACTGCGCCAGGCGGGCGAGCCCGGTGTACACCTGGCGCCCGACGGCGGCGTCGACGGTGATCTGCTTGCCGAAGACCGACTCGAGCGCCGGCTCGGCGGCCAGCAGCACCGAGTCCCCGATGGCGAGGATCCCGCGACGGGGCGGGGACCACGGCGGAAGCGACGACGGCAGGAGCCGGCGCCGCAGCTCCTCCATCCGCAGCGGCAGGTCGACGGGGTGGGCGGCGGCCTGCTCGGGGACCGACGTCACCGGGCGGGAGGCGGCCAGCGACCGGGTGCGGTGGGTGAAGGCGGGGGCGGCAGGGGCCGGGACGAGCGCCACGAGCAGCGCCAGGCCGGCGACGACACCCACGCACGTCGTGACCACGCCCCGCCGCAGGTGGGGGGCGCGCTCCATCCGGGCCCGGATGGCCCGCTGCGCCGCCCCGGTGCGCCAGGGCCGCTCGACCCACCGGTAGGACGCCTCGGCCAGCCCGGCGGTGGCGCCGAGGCGCACCACCAGAGACGTCACACCCGTCAGGGGGAAGGCGCCCTGGCTGCCGGTGAGGACGATCACCGGCCAGTGCCAGAGGTAGACCGAGTAGGAGCGGGTGCCGAGCCAGCGCAGCGGCGGGACCGACAGCCAGCGACCGGTCGTCGAGGCAGGGTGGGCGGCCACGAGGGTGGCGACGGCGGCGAGCACGACCGCCAGCATCAGCCCGCCGGTCCAGGTGAACCCCGAGGCCTGCCCGACGGCGAAGACCATCACGACCAGCCCGGCCAACGCCACCGCTGCGGCCCGGTCCAGCAGGACCCGGCTGCGGGTCTCGATCCGGGCCGTGAGGCTGCCGGGCGGGGCGAGCAGGCCGAGTGCGGAGCCGAGCAGCAGCCCCTCGGCGTGGGTGTCGGTGCCGAAGTAGATCCGGTTGACCGAGGCCCCGCCGTGGTAGAGGGCCGCCATCAGCGCCGCCGACACCAGCGACCCGACCAGGGCCAGCGTGGCGGCACGGCTCCGGCGGCGGCCGGCCGGGCCACGCCGCAGCAGCAGCAGCAGGATCGGCGGCCACACGAGGTAGTACTGCTCCTCGATGGCGAGGGACCACAGGTGCAGCAGCAGCGGCGGGGGCCCGAAGCGGGCGAAGTAGGAGACGTGGTGGAAGATGAACCACCAGTTGGTCTGGTAGACGAGCGCCAGCGGGATCGTCAGGCGGGAGCCGGCCAGCGCCCCTCGGTCCAACAGGGCGCTCACCACGACCAGGACGGCGAGCAGGGCGACCACCGCCGGGTACAGGCGGCGGACCCGCCGCAGCCAGAAGTGCGGCAGGTCGAGCGTGCCCTTGGCGCGCCACTCCTCGGCGAGCAGGCCGGTGATCAGGTAGCCGGAGATGACGAAGAAGACGTCGACGCCGAGGAACCCGCCGGGGAAGACGCCGGGCGCCAGGTGGTAGGCGACGACGGCGGAGACGGCGAAGGCCCGCATCCCGTCGAGGCCCGGGCGGTACGGCGTGGGGCGACGGCGCGACCGGGGTGCGGCCGTCGCCTCGGTTTGCTGCATCGTCGCTGTCACGGTCGTCCCGGTGCTCGTCGCTACTGCGTGTTCCGCCTGTGGCCCCCCGGAGGGCTCCAAAGGTTCCCACAGTCGGGGCCTGGTCGGAAACCGGGTTCGGCGGTCGGCAGCCGAGCCGCAGGATGACGCGTGGGGCGGCTAGAAGGCAAGCACCTCCCGGGCGGCGGCGGCGATGTCCTCCACCTGGGGCAGCACCGTCTTCTCCAGCGCCGGCTCGTAGGGGACGTGGGTGTCGAGGGCCGCGACGCGCCGCACCGGGGCGTCGAGGTCGCCGAAGCAGTGCTCGCCGATCCAGGCGGCCACCTCGCCGCCGAAACCGCCGGTGAGCGTGTCCTCGTGGACGACCATCACCCGGCTGGTGGCGGCGACCCGCTCGGCGACGAGCTCGGTGTCCCACGGCCGGATCGAGCGCAGGTCGACGATCCCGACGCTGGCGCCGTCCTCGGCGAGGCGGGCGGCCGCCTGGCGGGACTTCTCCACGGTGGCGCCCCAGGTGACGATGGTGAGGTCGTCACCCGGCTGGACGACCCGGCCCTTGCCGATCGGCACCCGGAAGTCCGGGCCGGGCATCGGCGAGCGGGTGTAGGGCTGGCGCAGCAGGTGCTTGTGCTCGAGGTACAGGACGGGGTCCTCGCACTCGAGGGCGCTGCGCAGCAGTCCGGCGGCGTCGGCCGCCCGTGACGGCATCACGACGACGAGGCCGGGGATGTGGGCGAAGATCGACTCGCCGCTCTGGGAGTGCCAGATGGCCCCGCCGGTGAGGTAGCCGCCGATGGGTACCCGCAGCACGAGGGGGCAGGTGTACGCCCCGTTGGAGCGCCACCGCACCGTCGCCGCCTCGCTGCGGATCTGCTGCATGGCCGGCCAGATGTAGTCGAAGAACTGGATCTCCCCCACCGGCCGCAGGCCTCGCATCGCCTGGCCGACGGCGCGGCCCACGATGTTGGCCTCGGCGAGGGGCGTGTTGTAGCAGCGGGCGATGCCGAAGCGGCGCTGGAGGCCGGCGGTGGTGCCGAAGACCCCGCCCTTGCCCTCCACGTTGGCGAGGACGGCCTCCCGGGCGTCGGCCACGTCCTCGCCGAAGACCCGGATCCGCTCGTCGGCCTCCATGCACTCGCTGAGGGTGCGGCGGATCGCCTCGCCGAGGGCGACGACCTCCCCGTCGGGGGGGGCGTCGGGCTCCCGGTCGGCACCGGGCGCCACGCTCGGCAGCACCACGACGTTGTCGGTGATGGTGGCCGGGTCGGGGCGGGGGGCGGCGAGCGCCGCCCGGGCGGCGTCGGCCACGGTGCGCCTGGCGTCCTCGCGCAGCTCGGCGACCTGCGCCTCGTCGAGGATGCCGGCGGCGAGCAGCACCTGCTCGAGCTGCAGGATCGGGTCGTGGGCGGCCTCCTCGGCCAGCTCCTCCACCGAGCGGTACTTGCTCTGGGTGTCGGCGGAGGAGTGGGAGTAGGGGCGGGTGACCTTGGCGTGCACGAGCGCCGGGCCGGTACCGGCCCGGATGTGGGCGACGATGTCCCTGGCCCGGGACCGGACCTCGAAGTAGTCCCGGCCGTCGAGGGTGTGCACGGCGAGGCCCCGGAAGCCGGCGACGAGCTCGGAGATCGGGGCCGGCGACTGCTCGTCGGAGGGCACGGAGATGGCGAAGCCGTTGTCGGCGACCACGAACAGCACCGGCAGGTGCAGGGTGCAGGCGGTGTTGAGGCTCTCCCAGAACTCCCCCTCCGACGTGGCGCCCTCGCCGAGGGACACGTAGGTGAGCTCGTCGCCGGCGGCGGCGCAACCGGGCAGGTCCCGCCTGGAGATGTAGCGGGAGGCCTCCGCGCAGCCGACGGCGGGGAGGCACTGGCTGCCGGTCGGGCTCGACTGGGTGGCGACGTTGAGCCAGCGGTACCCCCAGTGGCAGGGCATCTGGCGCCCGCCGGAGGCGGGGTCGTCGGCCGAGCCGACCGCCTGGAGCAGGATCTGCTCGGGGGTGACGCCGAGGCCGAGCATCAGGGCCCGGTCCCGGTAGTAGGGGAAGAACCAGTCGGAGCCGGGGCGCAGCTCGCGGGCGAGGCCGAGCAGCAGCGCCTCGTGGCCGGCGCCGGAGATCTGGAAGAAGACCCGGCTCTGCTTCTGCAGGGCGATCTCCCGGTCGTCGAGCAGGCGGGAGATGAGGGCGAGCCGGAAGTCCCCGACCACCTCCTCCACCGGCAGGTCGCGGAACGTGGCGGGCGGAGTCGTGGTGCGGGATGCCATACCTGTCCGAATGCTAGGACGGCGGGAGGCACCGGGGCATGGAGCCCCGACACCCGAGTGTCCGACGTCCGAAGGTTCAGCGCGGCTGCCAGATCATGAGCATCAGGGCGACGAAAAAGGCCACGTCGGCCCCGACGCCCGCCCAGCCCAGGCGTCGGCCGACCGACGGGTCGAGCCGGGGCCCGCCGGCGCGCAGGACCCGCTCCGCCGGGCGGACCAGGCCGAGCAGCAGCCCCGACGCCACGAGCCACACCAGCGCCGCCAGGCCGGGCCACAGCTGGAGCAGGCCGTGGCCGTGGGGGTCGGCCAGCAGGGCGCCGAGCCCGAACAGCGGCACGACCAGGACGAGCCACTCGAGGCGCGACGGCGACGCGAAGTAGCGGCGGACGTCGTCCTCGGCGACACCGCCGGACACGAGGAAGCCGTACACGCCCGTCAGCGCCACCGAGCCGAACCCGACCAGGGCGCAGGTGACGTGCAGGCCCAGGAGCACGTCGAAGACCACCCGCGCCGGCACGGGAGGCATGATGCTCCCTCCCCGCCCGATCTCCCAGCCGGCCCGCCGTCGGCCAGAATCGTCGTCTGCCGTTGTCGCCCGGGTGTGGATCGGCGCCCGTCTTGGTAGGAGGAGGACTGCCATGCCACTTCAGGGAACCTTCGACGTCCTCGACTTCACCGAGGTGCTGCACCTGCTGTCCCAGCAGGAGCTCACCGGCCGGCTCCACGTGCGGAGCCGGTCGTTCGGGGCGCACCTGTTCCTCGAGGACGGGCTGCTCGTCGGGGCGGACCAGTCCGAGCACCAGCCGGCGGCGACCGCCGGCGACGTGCGCGGCCGCATCGAGGAGGTCTGCTTCGAGATGCTCGAGGCCGAGCGGGGCAGCTTCGAGTTCCACGCCGGCAAGCCGAGCACCCTGCCGGTCGGCGAGCGCTTCAAGACCGACGAGGTGCTGGCGCAGGCCCGGCGGCGTCTCGACGAGTGGCACGAGCTGCAGGAGCTGATCCCGTCCCTGGACCTGCAACCCCGGCTGGTGCTCGACCTCTCCAGGACCGAGGTGACCCTCGACCGTGAGCGCTGGCGGATGCTCACGACCATCGACGGGCGGCGCAACCTGCGGGCGATCGGCCGGGCGCTCAACCTGTCGGACTTCGACGTCTGCCGCGTGCTGCGCACCCTCCTCGAGGACGGCATCGTCCAGCTCGACGGGTACGCGTCGTTGCCGGCGTCGACCCGCGACGCCATGCCGGTCGTGCCCGCCCCGGACGGCCCCGGCCTCGAGCGGGTCACACCGGTGGGGGGCGACGACGCCGAGACCATCGCCTTCCCCCGCCCCGACGGGCCGGGCGACACCGACGCCGTCGACGGCGCGCCGCTCGCCGAGCCGGCGCCGGTGGCGCCGGCCGCCGACGAGACCGTGGTGTCCGAGACCGTGGTGTCCGAGACAGCGGTGTCCGAGCCGGAGACCCCCGCCGAGGGCGTCGAGGTGGTGCCCGCCGCCGCGGACGAGACCATCGTGCTGCCCGCCCTCGGCGGTGACGCCGCCGAGGCGGTGGAGGCCCCGGCGGCCGAGGGCGGCGACGGCCGCCGCGGCCGGCGGGTGATCCGCATCCGTTCCCGCCAGGAGGACTAGGCCGACCCGAGGCGGGAGGACGCCTCCCGCCGCCAGCGGGGATGGTCGACCTTGCCGTTGGGAGCCCGCCCCACCGACTCGACGACCAGCACCCGGCGGGGCGCCTTGTAGCCGGCGAGGTGCGCCTTCACCCACCCCACCAGCACCGCCTCGTCCGGGACGGGGTCCCGCCCCGCCTCGACGACGGCCACGACGCTCTCGCCGAAGCGGGCGTCGGGGACGCCCACCACCACGGCGTCACCCACCGCGGGGTGGCGCTTGAGGACCTCCTCGACCTCCTCGGGGAACACCTTCTCGCCGCCGGTGTTGATCACCGCCGAGCCCCGCCCGAGCAGGCGGACCGTGCCGTCGGAGGCCACCTCGGCGACGTCGCCCGGCACGGTCCAGCGCTCGCCGTCGAGCACCCGCCAGGTGCGGGCCGTCTTCTCCGGGTCCTTGTAGTAGCCGACCGGCCCCCGACCGCGCAGGGCCAGCAGGCCGGGCCGGCCCGACCCGGGGGCGACGTCGCGGCCGTCGTCGTCGACGACGCGGGTGTGCGGGCCGAGCTGGAAGCCGGCGGTGGCGACGGTCCCGCGCTCCCCGTCGGAGCGGGAGGAGGCGATGCCGACCGCCTCGGAGGAGCCGAGGGTGTCGACCATGGTGAGCCGCGGGACGTGCCGCAGCAGCCCGGCCTTGACCTCGGCCGACCACATGACCCCCGAGCTGACCATCAACCACAGCGAGGACAGGTCCCAGCGGCCGGGGTGGGCGTCGAGCGCCGCCAGCAGGGGGCGGGCGAAGGCGTCGCCGACGATCGAGACCTCCGTGACCCGCTCGGCCTCCACCAGATCGAGCAGCTCCTCGGGGTGGAAGCGCCGGGACGGTGGGAGGACCACGCAGCCGGCGCTGTCGAGGGCGGCGATGGCGGTGAACAGCCCGGTCCCGTGCATGAGCGGCGGGCCCGGGACCTGCCGGGGGCTCGGGTGCCGGTCGGGCCGGCGCAGCCGCTCGCGCACGCCGTCGAGC
>DASSZM010000236.1:0-6805 GCA_035702855.1 Acidimicrobiales bacterium
CGATATCTACTACTACATCAAGCCCACGGAGAACCGCGTCGAACGGTGGGAGGACCTGCCCGACGCGATCAAGAACACCTACGAACGACTCGGCATCCCCGAGGCCGAGCGCAAGTACCTCGCCGGCGTGACCGCGCAGTACGAGTCCGAGGTCGTGTACCACCGGAACCGCGAAGACCTCGAGGCGCAGGGCGTCATCTTCTGCGACATGGACACCGCCCTCAAGGAGTACCCGGAGCTGGTCAAGCAGTACTTCGGCAAGGTGATCCCGGCCAACGACAACAAGTTCGCCGCCCTCAACACCTCCGTGTGGAGCGGCGGGAGCTTCATCTACGTGCCGCCGGGCGTGACCGTCGACATGCCGCTGCAGGCCTACTTCCGCATCAACGCCGAGAACATGGGCCAGTTCGAGCGGACGCTCATCATCGCCGACGAGGGCTCCCAGGTGCACTACATCGAGGGCTGCTCGGCGCCGGTGTACACCTCCGACTCGCTGCACTCCGCGGTCGTGGAGATCGTCGTCAAGCCGAGCGCCCGGGTCACCTACACGACCATCCAGAACTGGTCCAACAACGTCTACAACCTCGTCACCAAGCGGGCACGGGTCGAGGCCGAGGGCCACATGGAGTGGATCGACGGCAACATCGGCAGCCGCCTCACGATGAAGTACCCGGCCGTCTGGCTGGTGGGGCCCAAGGCGTCCGGCGAGGTCCTCTCGGTCGCCTACGCCGGCCCCGGCCAGCACCAGGACGCCGGCGCCAAGATGGTCCACGCCGCTCCCGAGACCACCTCGACGATCATCTCCAAGTCGATCTCCAAGGACGCCGGCCGCACCTCCTACCGGGGGCTGGTCGAGTTCAAGGAGGGCGCCACGCGCTCCAAGAGCTTCGTCCGCTGCGACGCCCTGCTCCTCGACGACATCTCCCGGTCCGACACCTATCCCTACATCGAGGTGGCCGAGCAGGACGCCCAGGTCGGCCACGAGGCCACCGTGTCCCGGGTCGGCGAGGACCAGCTGTTCTACCTGATGAGCCGGGGGCTCTCCGAGCAGCAGGCCATGAGCATGATCGTCAACGGCTTCATCGAGCCGATCACCCGGACGCTGCCGATGGAGTACGCCGTCGAGTGGAGCCGCCTGATCGAGCTGCAGATGGAGGGCTCGGTCGGCTGATCCCCCCGTCCGACCCCGACGGCCCCGGTGGGGCTGTCGGTTGGAGTCGGGCGGTGGCACGATGGGAGGCGTGGCGATGCGCGACGACTGCAAGTACTTCCAGCGTCGAGCCTACGCCTCGGGCGAGTCGGCGCAGTTCTGCGCCCTCGGGCTCGCGCCCGAGGCGCCGTGGCGCTGTCCCGACGACTGCCCCCGCTACGCCCGGCGCCCCGACCTGCCCGGCAGCGGTCCCGGCGGGGGGGTGGAGGTGCGCGTCGAGCCGGACCTGCACCCCGACGCCGTCGCCGTGCTGAGCTCGGCCGAGGAGATCATCGGGGCCGTCGGGCCCGAGATCGCCGCCGAGCGCAAGCGGGAGCAGGAGGAGGAGCGCCGCCGCAGCAACACGTGGTGGGGCCGGCTCAAGGGCCGCTCCCCGCGCTGGCGGCGCTGAGGCCAGCCGCCCTCGGTTCGCCGGGACGCCACGCCGGAGACCCCCGCCTGCCGCTCGGGCCCGGCCGCTGGTTACGATGCGCGCCATGGCCGCAGCCATCGCGCTCGCCGTTGTGCTCGTCGTCGCCGTGGCCGGCATGAGCCTGGCCATGCAGAGCCAGCACCCGACCGCCTCCACGTCGACCGGCGCCCGCCCCGCCCGGCCGCCGCGCGTGACGCCGACCGCCGCCCGGCGGGTGCGCGAGCGGCGGTCGGCACCGCCGCCCGAGCCGCCCGCCCCGCCCCCGACGGCGCCCGCATCGGCCGAGCCCAAGGTGCCGGAGCTGCTCCGGACCGGCGTCCCCACCCGCGCCAAGGTCGTCAACGTCGTCGACGAGCGGGTGGTGGGCCCGGTCACCCGGAGCCGCCTCACCCTGCAGATCGAGCCGGAGGGCGGCGACGGCGTCGAGGTCGTGATCCGGCACGCCTTCCCGACCCCCTCGTCGCGGGCGGCGGTCAGGATCGGGGGCACGGTGGCGGTGCGCTACGACCGGGACGACCCGAAGCGGGTGCTGCTCGACCCCGAAGCCGACGCCGGCACCTGACCGCTCGAACCGGGAGCCGAGCTCCCGGGGGGAAAGCGGCTGGGGCGGGTAGGATCCCTCTCCGGTGCGCGACGCCGCAGGCGCTTCGGCGCCGCCGTCCCCGCCGCCTCCCCCGACCCGAGGATGGAGCAGAGCTGACCGCCTTCCGTGCCGATGCCGTAGCCGCGCTGCCCGGTCCCCCCGGGCTGGCGGCCCGTCGCCTCGCCGCCCTCGAGCGGCTCGACGCCCTCGCCGTCCCCGACACCACCGCCGAGGAGTGGCGCTACAGCCGGATCGGGGCTCTCGACCTCGACCGCTACGCGCCCGCCACCACCCCCTCCGCCGGCGCCCTGCCGGATGCCGTCGAGGCGGTGATCGCCGCCTCCGGTGCCGCCACCGTCGTCGTCGTCACCGACGGGCTCGGCGTCGACATCCGCCGCCGGGCCGACGGGGTCCGCGTGGGCACCGATGACGGCGAGGAGGGAGCCGCGCCGGGCGGCCGCAGCGCCGGTGACGTGTTCGGCGGGCTCAACGACGCCTTTTCCCTGCCGCTGCGCATCGAGGTCGCCGCCGGGGCGCGCCCGGGCGGCGTGCTCGTCGTGCACTGGCTCGGCGGCGCCGCCGGGGTCGCCACCTTCCCCCGCACCCATGTCGTCGTCGGCGCCCGGGCCGAGGTCGAGCTGATCGAGCTCGCTGCCTCCGCCGCCATCGACGCCCTCACCGTGCCGCGCACCGACGTCGAGGTCGGCGACGGCGCCATCGCCACCTACCTGCACCTCCAGCAGCTCGGATCGCAGGTGTGGCAGATCGCCGAGCAGGCCAGCCGTGTCGGGCGCGACGCCACCTTCAGCTCCCATGCCGTGGCGCTCGGCGGGGACTACGCCCGGGTCCGGACCACCTCCTCCCTCGTCGGCACCGGAGGCACCACCCGCCTCCTCGCTGTCTACCTCGGTACCGGGTCGCGCATGGTGGACTTCCGCACCGTCCAGGAGCACCGGGCCCCCCGCACCACCTCCGAGCTGCTGTTCAAGGGCGCCGTTGCCAACCGGTCCCAGGCCGTCTACACCGGCCTCATCCGGGTCGACAAGGGCGCCGCCGGCACCAACGCCTTCCAGACCAACCGTAACCTCGTCCTGCACCAGGGCGCCCGCGCCGACTCGGTCCCCAACCTCGAGATCGAGGACAACGACGTGCGCTGCAGCCACGCCTCGGCGGTCGGCCCGATCGACGAGGACCAGCGGTTCTACCTCGCCAGCCGGGGGGTGCCGCCCGAGGCCGCCGACCGGCTGATCACCCTCGGCTTCCTCGACGAGGTCCTGCAGCGGATGACGCCGCGCGCCCTCGCCGACCACGTCCGCCGCCGGCTGGTCGCGTCGCTCGACGAGGCGGAGGCGGCCGAGGAGGCCGCGTCGGCCGGTGGCGGCACCACCGGCAACCGCGCCGGCGGGCCGGAGGGTCCGGCCGCCAACCCGAGTGGAGCCCAGGCATGAGCCAGATCCGAGTCCCGCTGTCCGTGTTCGACGACAAGGTCCAGGCCCACCGGGTCGACGCCGGACCCGAAGGCGTCTGCCTCGTCCGCATCGTCGACCGCTACTTCGCCATCAGCGACCGCTGCAGCCACGCCGAGGTCTCGCTCTCCCAGGGCGACGTCGACCCCGAAGACTGCTCGATCGAGTGCTGGAAGCACGGCAGCGCCTTCTCCCTCCTCGACGGCGAGCCCCAGTCGCTGCCCGCCACCGTGCCCGTCCCCGTCTACCCCGTCGCCGTCGACGGCGACGAGCTCGTCGTGGAGCTGCCGTGAGCGGCGCCGATCGGCCGACCCTCCGGATCGAGGGCCTCACCGCCGAGATCGGCGGTCGCCGCATCCTGCGCGGCATCGACCTCGAGGTCGGCGCCGGCGAGGTGCACGCCGTCATGGGCCCGAACGGCGCCGGCAAGAGCACCCTCTCGCACGTCCTGATGGGTCGCTCCGGCTACACCGTCACCGGCGGCCGGGTGCTCCTCGACGGCGTCGACCTGCTCCCGCTGGCTACGTGGGAGCGGGCGAAGGCGGGGCTGTTCCTCGGGATGCAGTACCCGATCGAGGTTCCGGGCGTGAGCCTGGAGGACGCGCTGGGGGAGGCGTTTGCCGCCGTCGGCCGCGACCGGGGCGAGGTCGTCGCCCTCCTCGAGGCCGAGGCCGGCCGGGTCGGCCTGGACCGCCGCTTCCTCGACCGCCCCCTCAACGTCGACCTCTCCGGCGGGGAGCGCAAGCGCAACGAGACCGTGCAGCTCGGTGTCCTGCGCCCCCGTTTCGCCATCCTCGACGAGCTCGACTCCGGCCTCGACGTCGACGCCCTGCGGGCCGTCTCCCGGCGGGTCGAGGCCGCCACCGAGGAGACCGGCCTCGGGGTCCTCGCCATCACCCACTACAACCGCCTGCTCACCGAGTTGCACCCCGACCGCGTCCACGTCCTCGCCGGCGGGCGCATCGTGGCCAGCGGCGGGCCGGAGCTGGCCGAGGAGCTGGAGCGGACCGGCTACGCCGGCTGGGCGCAGGCCGAGAGCGAGGCCGGCCCGGGTGCGGCCGCGGTCGGTGCCGGCGGTGCCGGCGGCGGGGATCCCTTCGCCGACCCGCTGGCCTGATTCGGCGTGGCCCGGGCCGGGGTGCTCGGGTCCGCCCGGCTCCGTGCGTCCCGGGCGCCCCGCCCGTCCCGACGCCCCCGCTCAGTCCGCGGCCAGCACCCGCTCGGCGCGCCGCCGCCCGCCGGGGCCGGTCGTGGCCAGGCCCACCACGAACGTGATGACCCCCGCCGCCGCCGCCAGGTACCACCCGTCGTGGCCGGCCCCCGTGAACGCCACGTCCACGACGTGGCGGATCCCCGACACGTCCCGGGTGCCGAGGGGGAAGTGGAGCCCGGTGCCCCCGGCCGAGAGGTGGGCGATCCGCTCGCGGACGGCGCTGGGCACCGGGAGGTGGGACACCTGCCGGCTGAGGCGGGCGTGCAACCCGTCGGTCACGACCGCCCCGACGACCGCCACCCCGAGCACGTTGCCCACCTGGCGGCTGGTCGAGGCGATGCTGGCGGCGACGCCGGTCTGGGAGGAGGGCATGCCGGCCACGGCGGTGTTGGTGATCGGCGGGTTGGCCAGGCCGAGGGCGGTGCCGATCAGGGCGTAGCCGATGGCCAGCTCGAGGTAGGGGGACGAGACGCGCTCCTGGGCCAGGATGAGGCAGCCGGCGGTGATGCAGAGCCCGGCGGCGGACAGCGGCAGGCGCGTGCCGTGGCGCCCGACGAAGCGCCCGGTGAGCGGCGCCACGACGGCGATGATGACGGTTGCCGGCAGGGTGGCGATGCCGGCGAGCACGGCTGAGTACCCCCGGACCTCCTGGAGGTAGAGGGTGTTGAGGAACAAGAAGCCGGACAGCACGAAGAACAGGCACACGGCGATGGCCGCCGCCCCCGAGAACGGCGGGCTCCGGAAGAAGCGGATCTCGATCAGCGGCTCGCGCCGCCGCCGCTCGTAGGCGATGAACGCCACGAAGGCGGCGGCGCTGAGCGAGAAGAGGCCGAGGATGCCGGGGGACCCCCAGCCATCGGTGGGGCCCTCGATGATGGCGTAGGCCAGGGACGCCAGCAGCACGATCACGAGCACCTGGCCCACCGGGTCCGGTCGCCGGGGGCGGTCGGCCTTGGACTCGGGGGCGTACCTGGCCATGAGCACGAAGGCCAACGCCGCGATCGGGAGGTTGACCCAGAAGATCGACCGCCACCCGATGGCATCGATCAGCAGGCCCCCGAGGACGGGGCCGGAGGCGGCGCTCACCCCGAAGACGCCGCCCCAGATCCCGATGGCCTGGGCGCGCTCTCTCGGGTCGCGAAAGACGCTCGTCATCACCGACAGCGAGTTGGGGTTGAGCATCGAACCGCCGACGGCCTGGAGCATCCGGAAGACCACGAGCAGCAGCAGGCTCGGTGCCAGGCTGCAGGCCGCCGAGCCGATGCCGAAGATCACGAGGCCCGTCTGGAACATCCGGCGCCGCCCGAGCCGGTCGCCGAGCGACCCCGAGAGGAGGAGCAACGAGGCGACCACGAGGACGTAGGCGTCGATCACCCACTGGAGGCCGGCAAGGCTGGCGTGGAAGCGGGTCTGGATCGCCGGCAGGGCCACGTTGACGATGGTCACGTCCATGCTGACGATGAACAGGCTGAGGCAGCACCCGAACAGCACGACGAGCCGCCGCCGGTGGCTGCCGACCCCGCCGGGGGTCGGGGAGCTGGAAGCGGCCACCTGCATGGTTAGCCACGCTATCTTCCCGCCTGCGCCGATCGGCAGAGGCGTTACAACCCTCGACCGGGGCCGGTGCGAGCTGTAATGTCGGCGCCGTGGCCACGACGATGGTGCCCGGCCCCGAGCTGCTGCCGGCGGTGCTGCCGACGGACCGGTTGTCGGCCCGGGCCCGCCCGCTGCCCCCCATCCGGCAGGAGCTGCGCCGCATCGCCAACCGTCGCAACGCGGTGACCGTCGCCGGCGCCCTCCTCCAGAGCGTCGGGGTGGTGGTCGCCGCCGCCGCCGTCGACCGCTGGTGGGCCTACGCGGCGGCGGTGCTGCTCGCCGGTCGCGGCTTCGCCCTGCTCAACATCCTCGGCCACGAAGCCGC